>JAPYNO010000044.1 GCA_028283025.1 Pseudomonadales bacterium
AAACAAGCTGTTAATGGGGCTGGCCGAGGCGAAGTCCGCCTGGCCGAGGTTGCTGACCAGCGCCTGCTGCGCGAAGGCCCCGGCGGGGAAGGCGAGCAGAACGAGTAATATCGCGAGAAAGTGCTGCCGGCCGCCACGACCGGAAGGGCGGACTTCAGCAGTCGTGCGTGCTGGCTGCCATCGTTGCTGATTGCTGATATTTTCCAATTTAAGGCCTTGTGAACACTATGCGTGCGCATCAATCACCATCAATTACCATCAATTGCTGCCATCGATTGCGTAGAGCAAGGATTTGCACCTCGTTGTCACGATTATAGAGCCTATTTAGGTCATTCGAACGTCACGGAAAAGTCGCTGGCTTTCGCTTGGCAAAGCCGAGCAATCAGGTAGGATGGCTACCTTCTGTGTTCTTGAAGGCCTCTGCACATGGCAACTCCAGATATTGCAAACGACCCTCGCATCGACCCACGTCTCAAAACCCTGCTGGTGAACATGCCGCCCTTCGAATTTGGCGATGTGGAGAGTCGCGAAGCGGCAGTTGCAGCAGCAGCGAGCGACGATGCCAAGGCGCGCGCCGAAATGATGGTTGCCTTCCTCGAGATGTTCGATACCGAGGAGGTTGCGCCTTCCTCTGGACTTGACATCGACAGCAAGCTCATCCGTTCCTCACCCGACGGCAACGAGATTCGCATTCAGTACATTCGTCCGCAGTGCACAGAGCCCGTGCCTTGCGTTTACTACATTCACGGCGGCGGCATGCAAGCCCTGTCCTGCTACGATGGCAACTACCGCGCCTGGGGCAAGATCATCGCCGCGCAAGGCGTCGCGGTCGCGATGGTGGACTTCAGGAACGCACTGTCTCCTTCGTCGGTGCCAGAAGTTGCGCCCTTCCCTGCTGGCCTCAACGATTGCATCTCCGGTCTCAGATGGGTCGTTGCGAACGCGGGCAGCCTCGGCATTGACCCGTCGCGCATCATCGTTGCAGGCGAAAGTGGCGGCGGCAACTTGACGCTCGCAACGAGCATGAAGCTGCTCAAAGACGGCGACATAGGCATCGTCAGCGGCATCTATGCCCTGTGCCCCTACATCGCTGGCCGCTGGCCGCACGAAGACCACCCGTCTTCTGTCGAGAACAACGGCATCCTCTTGGACTTGCATCACAACGCTGGCGCCATCGTGTATGGCATAGAAGCTTTCGAGCGCCGTGACCCGCTCGCTTGGCCAAGCTTCGCGAACGAAGATGATGTGCGCGGCCTGCCGCCGACAGTGATCAGCGTCAACGAGCTTGACCCCTTGCGCGACGAAGGCATCGCCTTTTATCGGCTCTTGCTCGCCGCTGGCGTCAAGGCTCAGTGCCGGCAAGTCATGGGCAGCATCCATGGCACTGAAATTTTGCCGAGTGTCTGCCCCGAGGTGTCCAAGGAGACGGCGCGCAGCATCGCCGACTTTTGCCGCGCAGCGACGCTTCCGAATTAAGCCGATTGTTGGGCACGAGCCGCGCAGGACACTCACCCAAACAATACCTGATTCAACCAAGGCAGCCCGAACGCGAGTAATACGCTCACAAGCAGGCCGGCGAGCGCCTTGGCCGCATCGAGCGAGACGGTCCTGAGGGTACGCTTGAACTCGGTATCCGCAAGGTATAGGGAAAGCGCAAACTCGCGGCCGGCGAGCAATCCCAAGAACACCCAGGTCGTGCTCATCGGAATATTGCTGATTTCTTTGAACACCAGCAGCACGAGCCCATAAATGAAGTCAATGATCGTAGCGGCGCGGATATCTGTGGTGTCGGTCTTTGAGAGCACGATCTTCTGAATCGCGCCGCCGAAGGTGTAGAAGATATAGCCCTGCATGGCGACCAAGGCAAGCACGCCAAACGCTAGCCATTCAAGCGGAAGCTGCCGCGGCAGATAGACGAAGATATTGGCGAGGTCTTGAATCAGCCACTGGCTCCAAAGGAATGCCGTTGAACACCATTGCAGGCACACCCAGTATGTGGGAGTGGACTCGCCCTTGGTGCGGTGGAAATATTCGGTAGCGCGGTGAAAGACCAGCCGAAACAGCACGATGGCAACGATGAACGCTGTCAGGTAGCCAAGTGCGGACTTGGCGAGCATGGCGCCAATATTACTGAAGGTGAAGACGCTCAGGACCAGAAAAGTCGTGCTCACCGGCACGCCTAAGCGCGTCAGAATCAAGAGTGCAAGCGGCGGCATCACATGCATCCAGCTAATGCCACCTTCCGGCGGCGGAAACTTCTCTAAGCGCCCGTAGGCGACATCGCCGTCATTGACCAGCCAGCCATAAGCGAGCACAGCGCAGAGAATCCCTGAGCCAAATATCCACAACACCCACCAAGGACGATGCGCGTTGGATGAGAGGAAAGTGCCAAGCGTTTGAATCGAGTCGTTGGCAACAACCGCGTAGGCTGCCAGCAAGAAGCCGACGATCATGTAGATTTCGAGGAGGGAAATTGGCACAGAGCGAAGGTGCGACCTAGCGTCTATTCTATACCGCTTGTATCAGTATAAGAACATCGACAAGCACAACGCCGTCTCATGCAGTCCGAGCCCGGAAATCAGATGCCGACACCGTCTCCTCTCAACCTCTTGCACCCAGTCATTCAACACTGGTTTGTGCTTGCCAAGGGTCAGCCAACAGAAATTCAAGCGCTCTCTTGGCCGCTGATCGCCGAAGGTGAGCACATCCTGATGAGCGCACCCACCGGCAGTGGCAAGACGCTATCGGCATTTCTGATGGCACTGCAACGGCTGGCAACCAACCGTTCCCTCATCGGCAGCACGCGCGTGCTCTATGTGTCACCACTAAAAGCACTCGGCAACGACATCGCACGAAATCTCACCACGCCGCTGTCTCAACTCGGCGAGGCTTTCGCCGAGGCGGGTCACACCATGCCGACGATTCGCGTGGCGACGAGAAACGGCGATACGAGCGCTTCAGAGCGGCGGCGCCTGCTGAAAACGCCCCCTGAAATCCTTGTGACCACTCCAGAGAGCTTGAATCTCATGCTGACGACACCTTCCGGTCGCAACACATTGATGGGCGTCGAAACCTTGATTCTTGATGAGGTGCATGCGCTCGCTGGCAACCGACGCGGGGTGCTGCTGACAACCGCTGCTGAGCGCCTTGTCGAGATTGCGGGCGAAGTGCAGCGCATCGCGCTGTCGGCAACCGTTCGCCCAACTCAGGCTGTCGCCGACTGGGTTGGTGGATTCGATACCACCGGAACAAAGCGCGATGTGAAAGTCCGCATGAGCACTGAACGTGCGCCGCCGGATTTCAGCATCGCCTTCCCGATAGATGCCTACGATGAGCCCGAGACCATATGGAAGCCACTTGCCAGAAGCCTTTTTCAGCAAATAGCGCACAGCACAACGAGCCTTGTATTCGTCAATGGCCGCACGCTCGCTGAGCGGCTGGCGCTCGAGATCAATCAGCTCGATGAACATGACGACAACCTGTGCTATGCACACCACGGCTCGCTCGCTCGCGAGACGCGCCTCGCTGTTGAAGAGCGGCTCAAACGCGGTGAACTGCGCTCGGTTGTCGCCACCGGCACGCTTGAGATGGGCATCGACATCGGCAGCCTTGACGAGGTGATGCTGGTGCAATCCCCACCAAGCATCACTTCAACCGTGCAGCGCATCGGACGCGCAGGGCATCAGGTCGGCGCAACAAGTCGTGCCAAGCTCTATCCGCTGCATGGACACGATTTCATAGCCGCCGCCGCATTGGCCAAGCTTATCGAGCATGGCGAGATTGAGCCGCTCGCAGTGCTGCGTTGCCCGCTCGATATACTCGCGCAGATCGTTCTATCCATGACCGCGAGCGAAGCGCGCACCCCGAATGCGCTGTTCGCTGTGATTCGCCGCACTCACACCTATGCGCAGCTTCCGAGAAGACATTTCGACATCCTGCTCGAAATGCTTTTCGGACGTTCTGAGGGCCACTTGGTTCGCGCATTGAAGACGCGCCTGCTCGAAGAATCGGATGGCCGCATTCGCGCAACGCGCGGCGCGGTCATGGATCTGTATGCCTCTGGCGGCGCCATTCCTAACCGCGGTCTCTATTCGGTCAAGCATCAAGAAACTGGGGCGATGCTCGGTGAGCTCGACGAGGAATTCGTCTGGGAGGCCAAGATCGGACAGGTGTTCGCGCTCGGCAGTATGAGTTGGCAAGTGCGTCGCATCACCGATGCTGACGTACACGTCATGCCAGCACAAGGCGGCAGGCTACCAAACGCGCCTCCTTTCTGGAGGGCGGACTCGGGCGGACGCAGCGCCTTCTTCTCCCAAGCCATTGGGGACTTTCTTGAGTCAGTCGAAGCGAACTGGGACGCTGCTAGCGATGAGGACTTCAAACAACGCCTCGCGGACGAGTTCGCCTTTGATGAATTCGCCGCCAATGCGCTGCACAATTTTCTGCGTCGTCAACGTGAGGTCACGGACGCACCGCTACCGCATGGCAAGCACCTGCTCGTCGAGACCATCCAAGGGGTCGCCGGCGCTGCTGGCGCGGCGCAAGCGAACATGCGAAGCACGCTCATTCATACCCTGTGGGGCGGACAAGTCAACGCACCTTTTTCGCTTGCTTTGAGCGCGGCCATCGAGAGAGAGACAGGCATCAGACCCGATGTCATTCATGATGACAACAGCGTCATTCTCTTGAGCACGCCTCTCGATTCCACTCACAGGCTGCTCGATCTTGTCACACCAGAGAATGTCGAGCAGCTATTGAAATCTTCGCTCGAAGCCTCCGGCATATTCGGAGCGAGATTTCGCGAATGCGCAGGTCGTGCGCTACTGATCACAAAGCGCAAATTCGGCGACCGGCTACCGCTGTGGGTGTCCCGATTGCAAGCCAAGAAACTGATGAGCAGCGTGCAGCGATTGCCAGATTTCCCGCTCATGCTGGAGACTTGGCGAAGCTGTCTTGAGGACGAGTTCGATATGCCGGCGCTGAACCATCGGCTCGAAGCGCTGCTGCAAGGCAAGGTGCGCGTCTCCCATATCGATGCCCGCGAGCCCTCACCGTTCGCCCTTGCGACGACTTGGAAGCAAATCAACGAACATTACATGTACGCCGACGACACGCCAGCATCAGGTGCGCCGTCAAAGCTCGACCAAGATCTCGTTCAAGGTCTGCGCTCAGGGGGTGAAATCCGTATCACCGTGTCCGCAGCGGCCATTGCGGCATTTGTACAGAAACGTCAGCGCCTAGCACCAGGATATGCGCCGCAAAGCAGCGCCGAGATCGAAGCGCTCATTCGAGAGCGAGTGCTCGTGTCAGTAGCAGACTGGCAGGCGATTCAGGCGAGGCTCAACGTCGAAGCGCCCGCGATTGCGAACTCCGTTCCGGCGCGATGCGCGTGGCGCATCTTCGGCGGACAGCGCTTTCTCGTTCACGACACCTTGCCCGCCGATGCATTCGATCTAGATGCGCACACTGACACAGCGGCCTATCTGGCCGACCTCATGTCCTTTCACGGGCCGCTCACGCTCGCGGAGATTCAAGCGCTTGCGCCACTACCCCGCCTTGAAGCGTTGATCGCGGATTGCATGCAACGCGAAGTCCTGCGCACAGGCATATTTCGGCCGCATGTCAATGCCGCTGAGTATTGCGACAGCGAGAATCTTGAGGCCATCATTCGCATCGGGCGCGGACTCGCGCGCAGCCGACTCGACGCTCGCGATGCCTCGTGGCTGCCCGCCTTTGTGAGCGCATTCCAAAACTTGAATGGAAACGATACACTCGCCGCCTTGCAAGTCTTGCGAGGTTTCTCCGCGCCCGTCGAAACTTGGCTCACAGACCTGTTGCCAACCAGGCTTGAGGACTTCAGCGATGCGGCCTTTGATGAAGCGATGGAGTCAGCCGGGCTTGTCTTCTACGGAACTGGTAAGGCACGAATCGGCATCGCCGCGATTGAGGACTTGGAAATGCTCCTGGCGACGCCGAAGAAACATCTGTTGATCGACTGTTTTCGGGACGAGTTCGCCAAGTACGGATTTCTTCAGCTTCAGGCAGCTTCGAATCAGTCGCTCGCGGAATTCAACGAGCGCTTCTGGCGCGCCATATGGCAGGGCGAAATCACGAGCGATCGATTGGATACGCTTCGCGAGGGGTTACGCCGCAGCTTTGCGCTCGGTATCACTGCGCTGCCAAGAGATGCAAGGCGCGGCGCTTATCGATGGCGCGCACAACCGGTCACTTGGCAGGGCAATTTCTTCAGGTTGCCACAAGCACCCAAGGGACAAGATGCGATCGATAGGCTCGATCTCGCCAAGGAGCGCGCCAGAATCCTCTTGCACCGCTACGGCATCATCACACGCGAGCTCGCGACGCGCGAAGGAGGCGTGTTTGCCTGGCAGCAGGTGTTCGCTGCGCTGCGATTGCTCGAACTTGCGGGCGAAGTGACTTCAGGATTCTTCTTCAAAGGCTTATCAGGACCGCAGTTCGCCTTGCCGGAAGCCGTGCAAGTCTTTCAAGACTCGGCGCTGCTCGCAAGCCAAATCAGATGGTGCAGCGTACTTGACCCCATGTCGCCAGCGGGGCTCGATGCGCGCCTTGCAGGTGCGACCGCCTTGAGGCGTGTTGCGGGCAACCACCTGCTTTTTTCAGGGAACAGACTATTGGCGAGCTGGAGCGCCTCGGGCAAGCAAGTGACATTCTCAAGCGACGATTTTTCTCACCGCGAGGGCGAGGCGCTACGCGCCTTCGCGGTGCATCTGCTGCACGCTCGCGGCACGCTCACTGTGCGCAAAGTCAACGGCGCATCACCTTTGCGAAGCGAGCATCTGAGGCTGCTTGAGCCCGATGTCGAGCTTGTGCGCGAACCCCGGGCGATATCATTACAGTTGCGAAAGTTGTAGCGTTTGTAGAGCGGTGGATGTCAGTTTGCTGAGTGTGCTCCTTGTGTGGGCACTGGTCTTGCTTGCAGTGCCGCCAAGATCGAGAGGCAGGCGTATACTTGCCAAACAATTGGTTGTGCTCGAAGGCAGATGAGCATGAGCGCCAACGCGATGACTCCCACCACCACTTTTACCGGCCCGCTCGGCTCCACGATTCACGCGATTCAGGCCGATGCCGAGACCATCGAACGCCTCGCAAGCCTTGACTGGAGTCGCCAGTTCCGCCGTGCCAGCCTTGATCCGGTGCGCGGGTTGATCAGCCTGATGTCGCCCTCTGGTCTGCACGAAAGCATGGCGAGCGCGCTTGATAGAGTCGTAGAGCAGGCGACGGAAATCCATGGGCGTGCTTCGACGAGCCTTCGATCCACCCGATACCGGCAAAAAGGCGAGCCGCCAGGCACGGGGCTTGAGCCGGACTGCTCGTTCTTCATCGGCGAGAGCGTGTACGCCTACATTGATGCACTCAAGAAAGGCCAAGCGGCAGCAGACGAGTTTATTCTGGAAACAGCGCCTGACCTCGTTGTTGAAGTCGAGTTGACGCACGCTGAAACTGGCAAGCCTGAGCGCTACGGTCAATTGGGCGTCTCTGAAATCTGGCTTCTCAAAGCCAATCGAAAGCGCGAGATTGTCGGCGCGGAGTTTCTCGCTCTGCACCCGGTGAGCGCAGCGCAACCGATTGAAGCGTCTCGTGTACTGCCCGGGATCACGCCAGCACAAATCGTCAAGGCCATCGAAGGCGTCAGGTTCGCAGCAACGCAAGATGAGCGCTCCGCAGCGGTTGAGCGCGTCATCGGCACGCGCCGCGCCTTGCGCATTCAAGAACAGCCCGCGGCCTATGCGTAAGCATGTCTATAAGGATTCGAGCAACTCGCCAGCCCGCTGCATCAAAGGCTTCATTGAACGCTTGGTTTCCTCCCAAGTCGCATCGACCCGCTTGCCGCGCCGGTGTAGGCTCAGGTTGAAGCCAGTGATGATGGCGAACTTGTAGCACGCGAGCGCCCGATACCACGCGATATCGGACACGCCCTCTCCCCAGGCTTCAACATAGAGGGCTTCAAGGCGCTCGGCATCAAGAAAGTTGCCGCGGCCAGGGCCCGGCGTCCACGCCTGTCGGTCACTGAACGTGCAGACCCAGCCGAGATCATTCAAGACTGCGCCGATGCCGGTGAGCTCCCAATCAATCACCGCCAGCAGCTTTGGCTGCGCTTGCTGCTGATCTTGCGAGCAAAACAAGTTGGCCGACTGAAAGTCGCCATGAAACAAACCGATATGCGCATGCTTCGGACATTTCTCCAGCAGAAGAGCGCGCACGCCTGCAGCGCCAGCAAGCCTGCTCGGATCCGCGGCGCGCTCAAGAAATGTGTCCCATCGCGTCACATCATCCTCAAGCGGCACAGGCGCGCCGAGATAACGAACCTTGGCGGTGTCAGTTCGGTGGATGCCGACCAGAGCCTGCATAGCTTCACGCCCGATCTGCAAGCGTTGATCTTCCCTCAATCGCGCTGCCCATTCGCCTTTGCCAAGCCGCAGGACATCGCCTTGCAAAAGCTCGGTGACAAAGTATGGACTGCCGAACCACTTGAGGTCGTCGCCCGACCACTTGACGCTGCAATGCGGTACATCACTGCCTTCGAGCGCATTCAAAGCTGCGACCTGACGCAGTACATCCGCGGTGCCGCGCCAGCGTACATTCGGTGGCGGCAAGCGAATGAACCAAGAATCGCGCGCATCGAGAGCCTCCACCGTAAATCCCCATGCGAAGCCAGCGTGCCCAGGCATGACTTCGATATGTACGATCTCAGCAGTCGGATCGTCATATTTGTTGCGGCAGAAGTGCGCGAGCCGCCGCCGCATCTCGCCGATGTCGAGGATGTTCGCCAAGCTGTGCGCTTCGCTACTCAGGTGCGGGCCCCGGAAAATCCTCACGTAGCAATCGCTTCAAGATCTTGCCGCTTGGATTACGCGGAATGACATCAATGAGCGCCATGCCTTTCGGCATCTTGAAACGCGCGAGGCGGACCTCAAGAAAGGTCATGATGTCCGCTTCCGAAGGTGGTTTCTCAGCATCGGCGGCGACGAGTATCGCAAAGGGCGATTCGCCCCAACGCTCGCTCGGCTGGCCGATCACTGCGGCTTCCCGAACATGCGGATGCTCGATGAGAAGATTCTCGATTTCCGCAGGGTAGATGTTCTCGCCACCAGAGATGATCATATCCTTCTTGCGGTCTTGGATGGTGACGAATTCATCCTCGTCCATAATCGCAATATCGCCCGTATGCAGCCAGCCATCTTGCAGCGTCTGTTCGGTGGCTTCTGGCTGATTCCAATAGGCATGCATGATGTGCGGGCCGCGCACGACCACTTCGCCTGGCTTGTTCGGCGCACATTCGCTGCCCGCTGCATCGATAATTTTGACTTCGGTATGAAAAAATGCCTTGCCCGTCGAGCCCGCACGACGAATGGCATTCGCACCATCAATGACGCACGCCGGGCCACAGGTTTCGGTCAGCCCGTAGATCTGGTGGATTTCTATGCCGCGCGCCGCATATTGCTGAATCAGCGCCACCGGGACAGGTGCCGCACCGCTTAATATCCAGCGCAAGCTCGATGTATCGAAGGCGTCGTTGCCCGGCACCTGCATCATGAAGTTGAGCATGGCGGGCACCGCGAGACCTGTGTTGATCGATTCCTTCTCGATCAGTTCCCACGTGAGCTTGGGATCAAAGCTCCTCAAGACCACCGAGGTCGCCCCGTGGTAGGTGTTCATCACCACCGGTGTCAAAGCTCCGACATGAAACATCGGCAACAGTGAGATGTACCTATCCGCTGGCCGCAAATCCAAGACTGGCGACATGGTGAGCACTGCCCAAAGCGACGTTCGATGCGAATGCACAACGCCTTTTGGAAGTCCGGTCGTGCCCGATGTGTACATGATGTAGAGCATGTCTTCATCGCCGCAGGTGATTTGCGGCTCCGTTTCGCTCGCATCAGCCACAAAGTCCGCGTGGATGCGCGTGCCTGGCAGCGCAGTCGATGGCAGCACATGCAGCCATTCGCGCACACTGGTTTTGTTCGCAGATTTGAGCGTTTCGACAACTTCCACGAAGGGGTCGTCAAAGATCAGCCATGTGGCTCCACTATCCGCAATAATAAACTCAAGTTCAGGGGCAGTCAGCCGCCAGTTGAGCGGCACCACGACAGCGCCGATCTTGGCAAGTCCAAGATACGCTTCAACAAATTCGATGCCGTTCATCAGCAGGAACGCAACCCGCGTGCCGGGTGCCACGCCCGCATCGCGAAAGGCATTGGCAAGCTTGTTCGCACGCGCGTTCAGCTCAGAGAAGCTGTAGCGCACCCCTGTCTCGCCTTGCACATAGGCTTCCAAATCAGGCGAGAGGCGCGCCCGCCGCGTCAGTAGACCACCTATATTATGCTGCATCAAACGCCCCCTCAGCGAGCATTTTTGGAAAGCGCATTATATACATTCGCGCCGACAATAAATTAAGTTTTTGGGATTTTCCATGGCAAGCAAGTCATATCGATCCACGCATCGAAGGTGCGCACCGACCATTCAGGCCACTACAGCTAAGTATGCTTAGATTCTCCGCCTTTAGGCTGTGTATAATCGCGCAATTGCTTGATGCAAAAACTCTTGAGCATGGGGGTGCTACATGAAAAACGCAAAAGCCATCATCTCTGTATTCGCCGTGTTCTTATTCTTCACTTCACCGCCACCTGCTAGCGGAGAGGAAGCTTGTGATGCAGTCGTCGTTCCAGGGAGTTTTGCGATTGATCTTGGCAAATACAGTCAATGGAATTCAGAAGCCAATACCGCTTGGTGCAGTACCCTTCAATTTGACTGTAGCATCAATCAATCTCATACAGAGGTGGGAGACGCAACAAGCAGCGCAACGAGCTTGAGTCAACTCAATGAACTCGTCTCTGGAATGGATGGGTTTGCATTTGGGTGCTTAGATAAAACAGCCGTTTTGAATGACAAAGGGCAGAAGGCCTTTGTCGGGGTGTATGACAGCGACTTGGGCTACCGAGGGGCTTTGTGGGAATATTTTGAGGATGAAGCGAATGAATGCTTCAATCACTACATGGACATCCTCAACAATGCAAACATGTGCCTTTGATGGTATCTTCTTGCATACCATCCACATCAAAGACCGACTAGATAGCTTCGATTGCCAACATCAAAATCACCAACCAACCGAGAGGAAACCAAATGAAACAACAAGCAAGATTTACCC
>JAPYNO010000045.1 GCA_028283025.1 Pseudomonadales bacterium
CCCCCCCCTCGCTAAATTCGCGATAATGACATTCGCCGCCGCGCTGATGCTGGCAGCGGTCTACCCCGCCGGAGAAGCGCGGGCGCAGTCGGAAGAATGCAATGCCAATACGCCGGGCGCGGTTTTAGCGGGAGGCATGGATGCGATAAATTGCCGGGCAAAGGCATCGTTTGACGCCCAGAACCCGTGGGCACCGGGCGCCCTGCCCGAATGCGCGGGCAGGGCAGATGGAACGGTTGGAAATGAAAAGCTTTGTTGGTGTTACAAATTCAGAGAGGAGAACGCGAAGAGGTACGGTTCTTTTTATACACAACAAGCATGCTGGGCGCGTGAGCATAGAAGAGGCTTTATGGTTTGTGAATACACGCCAATCTACATCTGCCCAGACTAACCGGCCATAGCCAACCAAATAAACGACGGGCGGTCATTGCGGTCGGCATAACGCACCGGACTCAACCGAGACGGAGTATCTACCCAATTGCGACAGGTCACGCTGATGTCAACAGCACTGACCTTGGCTGATGTGAACATCGTATTTTTCGGTGCCGCCGCCAGTGCCCGGCTTTTTCTCGGACTGGTGGATGAGACCGGCAATTTTGTCCATCACGCGTATTTCCTCTTGGGTTCCGTTCGCAGTGGCCTGACCGTGCCTGCCCACACGATGACTTTCAAAAGCCTAGACCCAAGCACCAAGTACGCAGCAAAAATTTTTATGGATGAAGTTGAAGGTCCGACTCCACCGATTGTTGGTAAGCGTGATTTCGCACGACTATGCTTGCAGACGGGTAGTTGGAAAGGTCTTGTCTGAACAAGTCCATCCTTGGACTTGTTCAGACTCACATAGCTTCAATGCCTTACGGCACTGAATTCAGTGGGTGCGTCCATGTACCCACCCATGCGGGCGGCACATCCATGTGCCGCTAAGGAAACTCTGTTATTCAGAGTTTCCTTAGTCTTCTCCTTTTCCGGGCGCCAAGTCGCCTTCAATGCGAGCAAGCGCATCTTCTTCAAAATAGACGCTGACTCTGCGCTTGATGTTGAAGCCTTGACCTGTCGCGACGGTGTAAATATAGTCCCAGCGATCAATGCGAAAAGGGTTGACGTTCACCGGCTCGCCGAGAATGAACACGACTTGCCGCCGCGTCATGCCGGGGCGCAGATCATCGACCATGCGTTGAGTGAGCACATTGCCTTGGTAGACCGTGATCTTATGGATCTTAGGGATGCCGAATTTTGGCAGGCTCGGCGTGGGAATGCTTGGCATGCCGCTGCAACCCGCAAGAATCAAGCATACGCCCGCTGTGAGGAGGATGAGTTTCAAGGCACTTGGCTTCAAAGCAAAACAAGAAAGCATACCTAAGTCTGTCCACTCGCGAGCAATTTTTGCGCATATTCTCGCGTCGATTCGCCAAGGCGCGCACCGCCAAGCATACGGCTGATTTCTTCAACGCGCTCGCTCGCGTCAAGGCGAACGATAGAGACGGCATCATCTTCGGACTTGATGACGCGGTAGTGCGCGCCTCCAAGCGCGGCGAGCTGCGGCGCGTGCGTAATCATCAGGATTTGAGTCGAGCGGCCAAGTCGGGTTAGCAGCGCCCCGAGATCGTCGGTGAGCTGCCCGCCGATGCCGACATCGGCCTCATCAAGCACCAAGCTCGGCAAGCGCGAGTGCTCGGCGGCGAGCAGGGCGAGCGCAAGTGCGAGGCGTGAGCGCTCACCGCCTGAGGCGACTGTATCGAGCGCCGTTGGTTTGAGTGACTTGGAGGCTGCGTAGTCGAAGGATGCGCGTTCATGTCCGTATTCATGCAGGTGTTCCGTGAGCGTGACGAGGATGCGCGCATCACCGAGGCCGAGACGCTTCATATAGCCGTGCATCTTGGCTTGAAACTGACTGAAGGCCGAGGTTCTCGCTTCGCTGAGATACTTGGCGGCTGTTTCGAAGGCCGCGCGGTGTTGCTCGACTTGCGCTTGGAGTGACTCAAGTGCGCTATCTTCGGCATTGAGGTCAGCAAGTTGCGAGCGCAATCGAGCGTTGTGTGCATAGAGATCATCCGGCGATACCCGGTGCTTGCGCGCAAGATCGATCATGCTGGAGAGCCGCTCATCAAGGAATTGAAGCGTCTCTGGATCGGCTTGCAAATTGTCGGCGTAGCGCGACAGGTCGGACATCGCGCGCCCAAGTTCGCTGTCGGCGAGCAGCACGGCCTCGCGCGCTGATTCGAGATTGGTGTGTCCGTCTCGCATCTGCGAGAGCAAGGCAGACAGCTGGCCAAGCTGCGCACAGATGCCCATATCGTCCGCCGCGAGCAAGTCAATCGCTTGACCGGCTTGCGTGCGCAGCGCATCCATGCCTGACAGCCGCTGGTGCCGTTCGCTGACCTCTTCATATTCGCCTTCGGTGAGATTGAGCGCATCAAGTTCCTCGACTTGGTATTTGAGCAGTTCCACGCGCTCGCGCTCATTTGCCAAGCTCGCCTCAAGCGCTTCGGTTTTCGCTTTCGCATGTTGCCAAGCTTTCCAGAGTGCGGCGGCTTCGCGAAGGGCTTCCGGGCTCGCTGCGAACTCATCAAAGAACTGCTGCTGAACTTTCGAGTTTCGCAGCGCATGGTGCTGATCTTGCGCATGGATATCGACGAGCATCGATGCCAGTGCGCGCAGCGTTGCAAGCGTGACCGAGACATTGTTGATATAGGCGCGCGAACGTCCGCTGACTTCAATGCGCCGATGCAGCAGGCATTCGGTTGGCGCATCAACGTTCTCGGCGCCGTGTTCGGTCAAGAAATCGATGCCCGACGGCACGTCCGAGAGGTCGAAGCGCGCGCTGATATGGCTTGCAGTCTTCTCTGGCGAGATGCGCGCGATGTCCGCGCGATCTCCAAGCACTTGGCCGAGCGCGCCTAAGAGCAGCGACTTTCCAGCCCCTGACTCGCCAGTGATCGTGCTGAAACCAGGTTCAAACTCGATCTTGAGCGAACGCACGAGCGCGTAGTTCTCAATACTGAGTTCAAGCAGCAAGGTGCTACTCCAAAGAACTCTCAAGCAGCCGCGAAGTCATATCGACAATGCCGATGACCTTTTGATACGGCATGCGCTTAGGGCCGATGACGCCAAGCACGCCGGCGATTTCGCCGTTTTTGTGATAGCGGCGCGTGACCACACTGAAATCCGAGAATGGCTTGTAGCCCGATTCGCCGCCAATATAGAGTTGGATGCCATCTGAGCGCATGGAGCGATCAAGCAGTTCAAGTACAAGGCGCTTGCGCGCGAAAGCTTCGAGCGCTTTCTTTGCCGACTCAAGGTCTTGATGTGCGCCAAGGAGGTGCGCCTCGCCGGAGAGGGCGAGATTATCGGCAGTGCTGGCGAGGCTCTGGATAGCCTTGCCCGCCACTTCGAGGGTTGCTTGCAGAAACGAATCGAGCTTCTCCTTGTCTGCTTCCATGCTCGCGAGCACTTCGTCGCGAATTTCCTTGAGCGTCATGCCGCCAAAATGCTTGCTGACAAAGTTGCCTGCCTGGTCAAGCTCGCGCTCGCTGTATTCGCGCGTTGTGTGAATGATGTGATTGCGCACATCACGGTCGTTGACCACCATGATGACGAGGGCGCGATTGCCGGAGAGCTTGAGAAACTCCATCTGCCTTAAGACGCCGCGCTCCTCGCCCTTCATGGTGACGACACCGACAAGGTCGGTCGCTTTCGACAGCACGACCGAGGCTTGGCTGATCAAGTCTTCAGCACTTGAATCTGGGTCGATTGTTTGACGCAAGGCTTGGAGTTCGCCAGCATCCATCGGCGGCACTTGAACCAAGCTATCGACAAAGAAGCGCAAGCCTTCATTGGTGGGCACCTTGCCTGCGGAGGTGTGCGGCGAGCGCACAAGGCCGCGCTGTTCGAGCGACGCCATGACGTTGCGCACAGTTGCCGAGCTCACCTTGACGCCTGGCACGCTCGCGAGCCACTTAGAAGCGATCGGCTCGCCCGATTCGATGTAGCGCTCAATGAGCATCCGCAGTAGCGCTTGGCTACGCGAATCGAGGTCGCTGCGCTCCTGAGTCGCCGCCTGTGAAGAATGTCTCGCCATAAGGCAAAGTGTGTCTCACTTGCCGAGGTGGACGCAAGCGGGCGCGACTACCTCAGCGGACTGCGGTCGCTTTGGGAACGTGGGCCGCGCGCATACTGTCCTATGTGTCAGCTACAAGCCATTCGGCCCCTTGCGGTGAGTCGGTATTTCTGATTGCGGGCGGTTGGTACTTGTGGGTTGGTCATCTCGATCAAGCCAGCATCAAGCGCAGGGCGGACATAGTTATTGCGAAACGTTGGGCGGTGCGACAGCCCTAGGGCTGCCATGAGTGTCAATGATGATTTTGGCCCGCTTCGCAACTCACCAATAAGTCGGTTTACTTGGTCGGTTAGATAATCGCTTTCTTGATCGGTCGAACCCACATCCAAGAGGGCTTCCAAGATTGCTCGCAGCATGAATTCTATGAATGGGGAACTTTCTCCCTGAGCCGAGCTCGCTCTGATTGCTTCGTAATAGACTTGCTGTCGAGCATATACAAGGCTCTCGACCGGCACAACAGAGAACGAGGGTTTCCAACGAGTGAGTATCAACGTTTGCCAAAGCCGTCCCATACGACCGTTGCCATCCTCGAATGGATGAATGAACTCGAACTCGTAGTGAAAGACTGAACTTGTGATCAGCGCGTGATCGTTGCAATTTTTCAGCCATGACAGCAGGTTCGACATGAGCATGGGCACCCTGTTCGCTTGAGGGGCGATGTGATGAACCTCGCCTCCGCCAACAACCCCGACTCCTCTGTTTCGGTAGCGTCCAGGTGCATCGATCAAGGCTGCCATGAGCAGTGCATGTGCCCGCAGCAGATCATCCTCACTTGACGGGTCCATGCCTGAGAATTGATCGTAAGCCTGTATCGCATTGCGCGCCTCTTGGATCTCCCGGGGCGGCGCAATCACAAGCTTGCCATCGAGAATAGTCGAGATCTCATCCTCGCTGAGCCTATTGCCCTCAATGGCAAGCGAGCCTTGAATGGAGCGAATGCGGTTGATGCGGCGAAGGCGCAAATCTCCTTGAACAGCCGTTTCGTTCATGCCGCCAATGGCCTCGCCAATCTGCGCAACCAAATCGACAATCGGCGGAGTGATGGTATAAGGCGGTGTGATGCCCTTGTGTACTGTCATACGCCGAGTGCCTTGAAATTGCGGGCGATTCCTGCTGCGAACTGCGGGGCAGCACGCGCCTATCCTACAAATATCGTGTTGGGACGCATTATAGACCTTGGATTATGGGTGCATGAGCCTTGCATTTTTCATTCTCGCCCCAATCTTCAGCGCTTCCTCACATGCGCACAATTCATGGCGAAGAGCAAAGAACAGGCTGAAGAGCCGCAAGTGGAGCCGGTTCAGCAGGAAGCCCAACAGGAACAACAGGAAGATGACGACCAGCAGGTCGCATTTGAGGCAGAGCAAGGCGCTGACGAAGCGATTGACGAATTAGCGCAGCTTCGCGAACAGATTGCCGCTCAGGCAGATCAGGTGCTGCGGGCTCGCGCTGAAGCCGAAAACATTCAGCGCCGGGCAGCGCGCGATGTCGAAAACGCGCACAAGTATGGCGTGGAGCGACTCGTTCGCGATTTGATTCCGGTGGTGGATAGCCTAGAGAAGGCGGTCGAGGTCGCTCGAGATTCTGAAGGGGCGGATTGCGAAGGCATCGAGCTCGCCAACAAGCTTCTCTTCGACACGCTAGCGCGACACGGCGTCGAGCGCATCGCCCCTGAAGGCGAACCATTTGACCCTGCGTGGCACGAGGCGGTGGCGACAGCGCCCGATGATGACTGCGAGGAAAACACCATCATCAACCTTGTGCAGGCCGGATTTTCGTTGAATGGGCGATTGGTACGCGCCGCCAAGGTAGTTGTCTCGCGCACACAAGCCGCTTGAAGTCGGGGAAATCGCGCACATATACGCATCAGAAGTCGCCCGCTTTCAGCGTAGCGCTCAGAACATAACAACATCTCAAAGTCAAAGCACTCATTGGAGCCATCATGGGAAAGATCATAGGCATCGACCTCGGAACCACCAACTCTTGCGTTGCGGTGCAGGAAGGCGGTTCGATGAGGGTGATTGAAAATTCGGAGGGCGACCGCACAACCCCTTCCATTGTCGCCTATACGGACGACAAGGAAATTCTGGTTGGCCAGTCGGCCAAGCGCCAGGCAGTCACCAATCCGCTCAACACACTGTTCGCAGTCAAGCGCCTCATTGGCCGCCGCTTCAAGGACGATGTCGTGCAGCGCGACATCAGCATGGTGCCCTACAAGATTGCTGAGGCCAAGAACGGCGACGCCTGGATCGAAGTGCGCGGCGAGCGACTCGCACCGCCTCAAGTGAGCGCCGAAGTGTTGAAGAAGATGAAGCGCACGGCCGAGGATTATCTTGGTGAGGCTATCACCGAAGCGGTGATCACCGTGCCTGCCTACTTTAATGATTCGCAGCGCCAAGCGACCAAGGATGCTGGCAAGATCGCCGGGCTTGATGTCAAGCGCATCATCAATGAGCCGACGGCGGCGGCGCTCGCGCACGGCGTTGATCGCGAGCAAGGGGATCGAAAGATCGCCGTCTATGACTTGGGCGGCGGCACGTTCGATATTTCGATCATCGAGATCGCGTCTGTGGATGGCGAGCAGCAGTTCGAGGTGCTCTCGACCAATGGCGATACTTTTCTTGGCGGAGAGGACATTGACCTCGTGCTCATCGAGTACATCGCCGATGAGTTCAAGCGCAGCAACGGCGTTGATTTGCACAATGATCCACTTGCCTTGCAGCGCTTGAAGGAGGCCGCGGAGAAAGCGAAAATCGAGCTGTCAAGCAGCCAGCAGACCGAGATCAACCTGCCGTACATCACGGCCGATGCGTCCGGGCCGAAGCACCTTGTGCTGAAGCTCACGCGCGCCAAGCTTGAATCGCTAGTGGAGGGCTTGATCGAAAAGACACTTGAGCCGTGCCGTACGGCGCTCACCGATGCCGGCCTCAAGGTGTCCGACATTTCCGATGTCATTCTCATTGGCGGTCAGACGCGCATGCCGCTCGTGCAAGACAAGGTCAAGACCTTCTTTGGCCGTGAGCCGAAAAAGGATGTCAACCCGGACGAAGCGGTCGCCGCCGGCGCCGCTATCCAAGCGGCGGTGCTGTCAGGTGATGTCAAGGATGTCCTCTTGCTCGATGTCACGCCCTTGTCGCTTGGCATTGAGACCTTGGGCGGTGTGATGAGCGTGCTGATCGACAAGAACACGACTATTCCAACGCGCAAGAATCAGGTGTTCTCGACCGCCGATGACAACCAGACTGCTGTGACCATTCATGTGGTGCAGGGTGAGCGCAAGCAAGCGTCTGCCAACAAGACGCTCGGCAGATTCGATCTCAGTGATATTCCGCCCGCGCCGCGTGGCATGCCGCAAATCGAAGTCAGTTTCGACATTGACGCCAACGGCATCCTCAATGTGTCGGCCAAAGACAAAGCGACCAACAAGGAGCAGTCGATCGTCATCAAGGCCTCGAGCGGTCTTTCCGAGGACGAAATCGAGGCCATGGTGCGCGAGGCCGAGGCGCACTCTGAAGAGGACAAGGCCTTTGAAGAGATCGTGCAGATCCGTAACCAAGCCGATGCCATGGTGCATTCTGCGCGCAAGAGCTTGGAGGAAGCGCCCGACAGTGTGACTGCGGAAGAGAAGCAGGCAGTTGAAAACGCCGCCAAGGATCTTGAAGAAGCGCTCAAGAGTGAAGCGTCGAAAGAAGATTTGGAGGCCAAGGTGCAGGCGCTTTCTCAGGCGGCTGCGGCGGTCGCGCAGAAGATGTACGCCGAGCAGGCATCGGATGCAACGGCGCAAGGCGCCGCTGGTACGGAGAGCGCGCAATCGAGTGACGCCGCAGGCGATGCGAACGATGCAGTCGATGCCGACTTTCAGGAAGTGCGCGATGACGATGAGGAGCCGCGCAAAGGCGCGTAGGCAAGCGCAGATTTGACATGGCTGACAAGCGTGACTACTACGAGGTGCTCGGGGTTGCGCGCAATGCCAGCCAGGATGAGATCAAGAAGGCGTACCGCCGCCTCGCGATGAAGCTGCATCCGGATCGAAATCCGGATGACGAAAAGGCTTCTGAGGGCTTCAAGGAAGCTTCAGAAGCCTACGAAGTGCTTTCCAACGACGAGCAGCGCACGGCTTACGATCAGTTCGGGCACGCAGGCGTGTCCGCAGCAGGGCAACAGAGCGGCTTCGGCGGGCGCGGCTTCGGCGATATTTTTGGCGACATCTTTGGCGATGTCTTCAATCAAGGCCGCGGCCAGCGGGCGTCGCGCGGCCGTGATATGCGCTACAAGCTGAGCCTCACCCTTGAGCAGGCGGTTCGCGGCGACGAAGTGAAGCTGCGCGTGCCGACGCGCGTGACCTGCGAGGACTGCGGTGGCTCTGGTGCGCGCAAAGGGACTTCGCCTGTCACCTGTAGTGCATGCAACGGAGCAGGGGTCACGCGCACTTCGCAAGGCTTCTTTTCCTTGGAGCAGACCTGCCGTCGCTGCGGCGGACGTGGCTCGATCATTCGCGACCCGTGCCCGACATGCCGAGGACGCGGGCAGGTCGAAAAGCAGCGAACCTTATCGGTCAACATTCCTGCAGGCGTTGACGTGGGTGATCAAATTCGCCTTGCCGGCGAAGGTGAACGCAGTGAGTCAGGCGGGCCCGCTGGCAATCTCTATGTGGAAGTGGACCTCAAGCCGCATGAGATTTTCGAGCGTAAAGGCGCGCACCTTTGGTGCGAAGTGCCGGTGAGCTTCACCGAAGCTGCGCTCGGCAGCAAAGTAGAAGTGCCGACCTTGGACGGGCGCGCGCGCATCGATGTGCCAGCGGGCACGCAATCGGGCAAGACCTTCAAGCTTCGCGGCAAGGGCGTCAGGCCGGTGCGCGGTGGCGGTATTGGGGATCTCTATTGCCGGCTGCGCGTGGAAACACCGGTCAATCTCAATGCGCGGCAGCGGGAACTCTTGATGGAACTCGACACCTCGCTTCAGGAGAAGGGCGAGCGTCATTCACCAGAGGCCAGTGGCTGGCGCGGCAAACTTAAGGATTTTTTCGGCGATAGTCGTTCTTGAGCGAGTAGCGCCGCTCGAAAGCGCATTCAATGTATGGTGTGCGATTGCGATCAGTATTTGAAGGCAGCACCCATGAGGCGTTTCAAGTTCGTCCGGCAATCGTGGATACTTGCGGCTGCGCTACTGTCATTTCCCTTGACCATGAATCTCACAGCGAGCAGCGAGGAAGACCCGTATCTTTGGCTTGAGGAAGTCCTTGGCAGCGAAGCGCTTGCGTGGGTGGAGACGCAGAATAAGGCATCGCATGCACGCCTTGAATCGGATGCGCGCTTCGCAGGCATTCGAGATGCGGCGAAGGCAGTATATGCAGCCACTGATCGTATCGCCTATGCCAGACAAGCTGGCGAGCGGATGTTCAATTTCTGGCAGGACGAGCGCCATGTACGCGGCATTCTGCGCGCAGCCTCGATTGAATCGTATCTCGCAGGAGCGCCCGAATGGGAGACCTTGCTCGATGTTGATGCCCTTGCTGAAGCGGAAGGCGAGAACTGGGTGTACAAGGGTAGCGAATGTCTGCGCCCGGACTTTGCGCGCTGCATGATCAGCCTCTCTCGGGGCGGCGCTGATGCAGTCGTCCTGCGTGAGTTCGATGTATTCAGCAAAGCCTTCTTAGAGGGCGGTTTTACAAGCGATGAGGCGAAGCAAGACGTTGAGTGGCTCGACGAAGATCATCTGCTGATCGGCAAGGCAGGCAGCGGTTTTCGTATCACCGATTCAGGCTACGCAGCAGAGGTGAGGCTGTGGAAACGCGGTCAGGCCCTGCAAGAGAGCCACCGCCTATTTGAGGTGCCAAGCGACTATGTCAGCGCATCCCCGGTCGTTGTGCGATCTTCTGCTGATACCTATGTCTTTGCCGCTGGCTCGCCCGCGTTCTTTCGTGAGCAAGTGAGCTATCTTGGTGATCCGCTCTCGCAAGAAGTCAGTCCAAGGCGGTTGCCATTGCCAGAGGATATTGACTGGCGAGGCATGTTCGGGACACGCATCATCGCCTTGACGCGCTCAGCGTGGGATATTGATGGCGAAGTACACCCGGCCGGAGCGCTGATCGCAGTGCCTTTTGATGCGCTTTTGCAAGGCGATCTGTCAAGCGTCGAGACCGTGCTAGCGCCACCTGCAACTGGCGCCATACAAAGTGTGCAGGTGGCGCGTTCCCACCTCTATGTGAGCGTCATGGACAATGTGCGCACCCGGCTTGTGCGCCTCTCGCGCAACGAATCTGATTGGACGGAGACGCAAGTGGAGCTGCCAAGTACCGGCACGCTCAGCATCGTCTCGGCTACATCGGAAAGTGAGCTGGTATTTGTCAACGGCGAAGAATTCCTCGTGCCGGACAGCTTGTATGCAATTGACGGTCAAGCGAAACCGCGCGTCGTCGCGCAGCTGCCGACGCGATTTGATTCATCAGCGTATGTTGCAAGCCAGTTCTTCGCGAGATCTGCCGATGGCACGCGCGTGCCGTATTTCTTGATCAAGCCGCGAGATTCTGGCGGCCCGGTGCCGACACTGCTCTATGGCTACGGCGGATTTGAAATTTCACTGACGCCTGCCTATCTCAGCCCCCTGCCAGTCGCGTGGCTCGAAGCGGGCGGGGCGTATGTCATCGCCAATATTCGCGGCGGCGGCGAATTCGGCCCGGCGTGGCACCAGGCGGCGCTCAAAGCCAATCGTCAACGCGCCTACGACGACTTTGCAGCAGTGGCCGAGCACTTGATCAACACTGACATCACCGAACCCACCAAGCTCGGCATCTACGGCGGCTCGAACGGCGGCCTGCTCGTCGGCGCACTGCTGACGCAACGCCCTGAGCTTTTTGGCGCTGTTGTGTGCGCGGTGCCTTTGCTCGACATGTTGCGTTATCACCAGCTGCTTGCCGGGGCTTCCTGGATGGAGGAATACGGCAATCCAGATGTGCCCGAGGCGCGCGCATGGCTGGCAGCCTATTCGCCCTATCAGAACGTCCGCGACGATGTAGACTACCCGCCAGTGTTCTTGACGACTTCGACTCGTGATGACCGCGTGCACCCAGGTCATGCGCGCAAAATGGCTGCTAAGATGCTGGCCGCTGGGCACGAGGTTGTCTACTACGAAAACACTGAAGGTGGGCACAGCGCCGCGGCGAACCTCAATCAGACGGCGCGGCGCGATGCGTTGGTCGTCACCTTTTTGATGCAAGCTCTGATGGATGGAAACGCATGAGAACAACTGTACTAGCTGTCGGTCTCGTGATGGCGCAGCTTGCACTAAGCGATGCTGCGACGCTTGTGGAAACGACAGAAGGGCCGATTGTTGGCGCATACAGTGACGAGGCCGCAGGCGTGCGGGTCTACAAAGGCATTCCGTATGCCGCCCCGCCGGTCGGGGCGCTCAGGTGGCGGGCGCCGGCGCCGCATCCGCCGTGGCGTGAAGTCCGAAAAGCCACCGAGTTTGGCACCCCTTGCTGGCAGTCCCACATTACCGGCATCTATAGCCGCGGGCCTGTCCCACGCAGCGAAGACTGCCTTTATCTCAACGTCTGGACGGCATCAAACGCAGGCGATCAAGCGCCTGTCATGGTGTGGATACACGGCGGTAGCTTCGAGATTGGCCACGGACATCTTGCGTGGTATGAGGGAACGGACACAGCGAGGGACGGATTGGTCCTTGTGAGTATCAACTACCGACTTGGCCCGTTGGGATTCTTCGCACATCCGTGGCTTGAAGGCGAGGATGCCAACGGGAATCAAGGGCTGCTCGATCAAGTGGCCGCGCTCCGGTGGGTGCAGAAGAATATCGCGGCATTTGGCGGCGATGCGGACAACGTCACTATTTTCGGCGAGTCCGCAGGCAGCGCAAGTGTTTGTTATCTGCAAGCATCGCCGATGGCGAAAGGATTGTTCGCAAAAGCGATCGGTCAATCGGCTGGCTGTTTTGCACCGCACGCAACGCTCGAAGAAGACTCCCCAACCGGCGCGCCATCTGGCTACACAATAGGGCGGAAGATGGTCGATCTTTTGGGCGCGAAAGACAAAGATATTGACGCCTTGCGCTCAATGGATGCCGAAACACTGTTCACAACGCTCGAAGCAAGTAGCTTGACCGTGCCATATCCGGCGGTGTACGTGGATGGCAATCTCTTCCCCGAACAGATGTACGCATTGCACGAGCGCGATAAGGGTAGCCAAGTGCCAGTCCTAGTTGGCGCCAATGCCGATGAAGAGACTGCACTCTTTGGTGAATGGCCTGATGTGACGCGCGAGGCGCTCACCGAGCAGTTGCGCGCCTTGTGGTCGCACCATGCCGATACGCTGATCGCGGCCTATGCAGCCGAGGTCGATCGCAGTCCGAGATTTGCTCGCGACAAAATACTCTCTCATCGGCTGTTCGCGTGGGAGGCGCGCACCTGGGCGCGCACTGCCGTTCGCGCTGGTCAAGCAGCATACCTGTACCAATTTACGCACGTCCCCGACATGCCTGAGTATGGACGATCGCTTGGCGCTTTTCATGCCGCTGAGATCGCTTACGTCTTCAATAATCTCGAGCGCACAGACTGGATCTTGACGACTGAGGACCGAGAAGTCGCGCATCTCCTGTCAAGCTATTGGCGAAACTTCGCTCGCAGCGGTGACCCCAACGGCGAAGGACTGCCATACTGGTCGGTATATGACGAAGAGCTAGACGCGGCGCTCGAACTTGATGCGAGTCCAAGGGTCATTGATCGGCATCTCAAGGACAAGCTTGATGTGATGGATACGCTCTTCGCTGGAGAGCAGGCGCATTGAGGCAGCGCGGGATGCCGCCTCTGGTGCCTTCAGTTCCGTCAGTTCGTCGTGCTTTTCTCATGGTTGATGCACGCCTTCATTACACTGATTCCGCATATAATTTCACCCAATCCGTGTCCAAGCGAGCGGCCATATCGATATCGAAATAGATGGCATAGGCAGCCACATCGCCAGGGTCAGGCTCAACCGACCTGAGAAGAAAAACTGCGTCACACTCGCCATGTGGCATGGCCTTGCGCAAATATTCAACAACCTTGGAAAGAGCGAACAAGTACGTTGCATCGCGCTTACTGGCGCGGGCGGACATTTTTCATCAGGCGCGGACAAGAGCGAATTCGATGAAGTTCGCTCCACCTCAGAGCAGGTGGCGGCGTATGAGGCGGCAGTGAGCGCTGCGAGCGATGCGATTCTCAGCTGTCCGAAGCCTGTGGTGGCAGCGATTGAAGGTTATTGTGTCGGCGGCGGACTTGGACTTGCCATGGCGTGTGATTTTCGCGTCGGGAAAGCAGGCTCGCAGTACTTCATCCCGGCGGCCAAGCTATCGCTTGTCTACGGCGAGCGGGCAACCCATTCTTTGCTCGCCCTCGTCGGGCTTGTGAACGCGAAGCGCATTCTTCTTGCGGGTGAACGGATGGATGCACACAAGGCGAAGTCGATTGGCCTAGTGGACGAAGTATTTGCGGAAGATGCTTTCGATGAGAAGCTCGCTGAATTCTTGGACAAGTTCACCGATGCCTCACCGCGAACCGTGTCTGGTAGCAAGGCTATCTTGCATAGGCTAGCGGGTCTGATATGATCAGATGAAGCGCGGCACATAGGTGGCTTTGTGCTTCGCCTTGGATTTGGGTGAGTGATCCTATTTCACCGCATGAATAATGTAATTGGTGCTGACATCGCGGGATGCCTTGACTTGATGCGTGAACGGGTTGTATTTCATGCCCATGATGTCTTGCACGGTCAATTCTGCCTCTCGGCAGGCGCTTATCAGTTCTGAAGGCTTGATCAGGCGCGCATAATCATGCGTGCCTTTCGGCAGAATACCGAGTACGTATTCCGCGCCGATGATGGCGAGCAGCCAAGCGCGGGGGTCGCGATTGATCGTAGAAAAGTAGAGGTCGCCACCTAGCTTTGTCAGTGCTGCGCAGGTCTTGACCAAGCGAGCAGGGTCAGGCACATGCTCAAGGAGTTCAAGACAGGTCACACAATCAAAGCGACCAGCGAATTCTGGCAGTAGTTCATCCGCGCCCGCAAGGCGGTAATCGACATCGACACTATCGGCCTCGGCGTGAATACGCGCCACAGCAAGAGGCTTTTCGGCAAGGTCAATCGCCGTCACTTCTGCCCCTTTGCGCGCGAGTGCTTCCGAGAGCAGGCCGCCGCCACAGCCAACATCAAGACAGCGTCCACCCTCTATGCCACTGCGAGCCGCGATGTAGTCCAAGCGAAACGGATTGATGTCGTGCAGCGGACGAAATTGACCCTTTGGATCCCACCAGCTTTCAGCGAGCGCGTTGAATTTCTCAAGCTCTTCGTGATTGACGTTGCTCATGCGCGTAGTCCTGCGGAAATTTTAGTGCCCCATGTCTTGGCTCGTGCCAGTGTTTCCTGTTCATCGAGCGTGGTCAGCGAACCGTCTTGCAAAAGTGGCGTTCCGCCGACCCACACATGCGTGACCCTCGATGCGCTTGCTGTGAGCAAGACGGATGCCAGCACGTCGTAGATGGGCTGCGCAGCGCACGCGGACATGTCAATAGCGATCATATCCGCCCACTTGCCGGTTTCTAGCGACCCGATATGGTCGTCTCGACCAATCACGCACGCACTGTCAATAGTACCGAGGCGAACAAAGTCCGCTGTGCTCAGTGTTGAATGCTCGTCGCCCGCCTTGCTTGCCAGCAGTTTTGCCGCCCGCATCTCTTGCAATACGTCAAGCGAGTTGTTGCTGACCGCCCCATCAGTGCCAAGGCCGACCGTGACACCTGATTCGCACAGCCGCATCAGCGGCGAAGGGCCGCTCGCAAGCAAGGCGTTTGATTGCGGGCAGTGAACTACGCCGACATTGTTTTCAGCTATGGTTTCGAGGTCAGCGTCATCGAGTGCGGTCATATGCACGGCCTGCAATCGTGGCGAGATCAATCCAATGTCGTGCAGTTTGCGTATTGGTGTGCATCCGTGCGCGCGTTGATAGTCTTCGACCTCTTGAGATGTCTCGTGCAGATGGATATGAATTTGGCTTTGAATCTCCTCGGAAATGCTCGCAAGCTTCTCGAAGGTCGCGACCTCGACTGTATAAGGCGCGTGCGGCGCGTGCGCAATAGTGATGAAATCATCGCCCCGCCAATGATCGTGAAGTTCGGTCGTGCGCCTGAGTCCGTCCTCGCTGCTCTGCACCCACGCATTGGCTTGTTCGATGATTGGCACGGCGATCTGTGCGCGCATGCCCGTCTCATGCGCGATGTCTGCGATTATCTCCGGGAAGTAGTATTGGTCAGAAAAACAAGTGATGCCTGCACGAATCATCTCTGCAAGCGCGAGACGCGCGCCATCGGCCACAAACTCGGAAGACACCCATTTGGCCTCCAAGGGAAAGATGAGTTCGAACAGCCATTCATGCAGTGGCATGTCATTGCCGACGCCGCGCAAGAGCGTCATGGGGCTGTGCGTGTGGGCGTTGATGAGGCCGGGCAGCAGCAGGTGATTGGGCAGTTCGATGACTTCACAGGCATGCCAGGTTGATTCGATTTCGGCGTCTGTGCCAACGGCGGCGATGCGCCGGTCTTTGACCGCGATGGCCGTGTTTTCTTGCGCTACAGCGTCAGGTTCGGCGCTGAAGAGCCAGCCTGCGCGAATGATGAAGTCCGCTTCTGATGTCATTTCAAGTCCAAAGCTATGGCGAGTATGTGTGACAGTGAGCCGGTTGTGGCACCTTCTGCGAGGACATTTCCCCACTTCCGCATCAGCCGAACCAGCACGCGGCAGGATTCACAACTTCACGCTGTTGCAGTGAAGCCTCGTCTGCTATTTCATCCATCGAACCTTCTCTTCCTCGTCTGAGTCGCCCAATTCGTGGGATGCTCCCGGCAATGCTAGCGCGCCGAGGTACAAGAACGCAACGATTTGGTCTTCGTTCTTCAGGCCGAGCGCCTCTTTGATCTTGCAATCGTAGGCCGCCTGGCCGGTTTTCCACATGCTGCCGAAGCCGAGCGCCTCTGCAGCGAGGCACATGTTCTGCGTGGCGGCGCCCACCGCGAGCAGCTGCTCCACTTCTGGAATCTTTCCAAGCGTGATATGCGCAGCCACGACGACAATCGTCGGCGCGCGATTCGGCTTGCTGCGCTCAGCATCAATGCGCGCGGGCGAGGCTTCAGGCATTCTTGATTGCAGGGATTCGGCCATTGCGTCGCCAAGTGCTTTCCTTGCGTCTCCTTCAAGTACGATGAATCGCCAAGGCCGCAATCGACCATGATCTGGGGCGCACATGCCTGCTTGGATGATAGCCTCGACTTGCTCCCGAGTCGGCCCCGGCGTGCTTAGCTGCCGCGCCGTCTTCCTAGCGTGGATCGCATCCAATAGAGGTGTTGACATGATTGTTGTGTTTTCCGAAGCCGAGGCAACAAACAGCATGACATGTTTGGCTCGTGGAGAGAGTACCTGAGCGGTGCTGGCGTACCGTGGTCGAACAGTATCTTCACCATTCAGGCAGATGCTTTGAGGCTGTCCGCTTCGTGTCTGAGCACTGCTTCTACTTGCCAAGCCTGAACTTCAGGGAACCATTCCAAGAACTCCTTCACGGTGGCGCCGCTCTCGATGTTCTCAAACAAGGCGTAGACAGGGACTCGCGTGCCAGTGAATGCCCATCCGCCGCTGATTTTGCGAGGGGTTTGTTCGACTGCGGGACATTGGTTCCAGTTTGTCATGGGCATGCTTGGCTGCAAACTTCAGCAATGTTCATTATATCTGCATCTAGGCGATCCCACCTGCTTCGCAACGCCCATCCGCACGCCCGAAGGTACTCAAAGCCTTCGATTGCGAGCCGGACACTTTATGTGTTTTCAACAGAAAGCACTCGCCGAATTGAGTGGATATCTGAATAAATGATACGGTAAGCCATATGAAAACGACGTTGAACATTGACGATCAGATGATGAAGCGACTCAGGGAGGAATCTGGTCGGCGCAGAGTTCGCATGTCTGCGCTTGTAGAAGCTGGACTGCGGCGGCTTTTTGATGAGAGTGCGAAGATTAGCAAACGAAAGCCCGGTCTCCTGGATCTGCCTTCCTGGCCTGGCGGGCCTGCGCGAGTTGACATCTCAAACCGAGAAGCACTCTACAAGAAGATGGAAGATGCTTGAACACGGGTCGCAAGCACGCACATTCTGTAGACCTTCGTGTGGATGCGATGCCGAAGCGTGTTCAGCCGCCGCGCCGTCTTCCTAGCGTAGATTGCATCCAATAGCGGTGTTGACATGATTGTTGTGTTTTCCGAAGGCAGGGCGACAATCAGCTTGCGTAAGACTATGATCAGATGCCTGCAATGGGAGTTAAAGCGTTATATTTGATTCATAAAATCGTATAAGGCATCATATATGACTTTTTATGGTTATATAAAGATGCGTTACATACAACCTCGAGTTCGAACTGCTTTGGTGGAGCTTGGTGCCGATCTATCAATTGCTCGACGAAGACGGCGCATTCTTCAAATTGATCTCGCACGCGCATTACAAATCTCTCGGAAAACGCTTCAGAGACTTGAAGCGGGGGATCCGGGCGTGAGTCTTGGCGTGTTTGCGAGCGTGTGCGCCGCACTTGGACATATCAACGAACTCCGTGAGTTCGTCTATCGACTTGAGCGTGATACAGCCTTGCTCTCCGACCCCCCGCCAGAGCGCATACGCAGACGCACATGAAAGCACATACACACGTCTATAGAGAAGAAACGCCGGTCGGCGAACTCATCTTCGAAATGAAAGGCAACAAGCAAGGTTCTGCATTTCGATATACACCGGCATGGATGAGAGAGGGATTTGCAATCGATCCACATGTCCCATTACGTGAAGGGTGGCATCATCAGTGGCAATCAGGCGACAACCAACAGGCATTTCTCGGTGCAATCTCTGATTGCATACCAGATTCATGGGGCCGAAAACTGATTGCAGCACAACTTGGCCATCAGCCAAATGAGTTCGAAGCGCTCATGTCTGTCAATGATGCAACTCGTATCGGCGCATTACGCTTTCTCAATGCACAAGGTGTTCCATCGACACATTCAACCAACACACCACAGATACAGGATTTGGCTGAGATACAATCTTTATGCCAAATGATTGAACTCGGTGACAAGGATGCCGCGCGCGCTCTATGTGGTCGAGGCGACAGCCTTGGTGGGGCAAGACCCAAATCAGATTACATCGATCAATCAGAGACACTCTACCTCGCCAAATATACAACTGAACGCGACACACTCCCAATCACTCGAATGGAAGTCGCAACACTCAACCTCGCAGAAGAAGTTGGCTTGCGTGCTGCAAAAGCACAACTCGCACTTCCCCATGACCCCCATCCAATCGCATTGATTGAACGATTCGACCGTGCAGGTGCGTCTCGTATACCGTATATCTCAGCACAGAGTTTCATTGGGGCAGCAGGGCAGTATTACAGTGAGATCGCAGAACAACTTATCAGCACCTCAACACAATCTTTCATCATCGAAGCGAGGGAGTTGTTTGAACGCCTTCTATTCACAATCCTTGTTCACAACACAGACGATCATTTGAAGAATCACGGATTACTGTATCTCGATGATCACTGGGTCTTGTCACCACTCTTTGATGTCAACCCACAACCAGAACGACACCCGCAACTGAAAACAGGCATCAGCCCATCTGCCGGATTCGAACACCTTGATCATCGAGCCAGAGTGCTAAAATAAATCGCTTTGGCCAGCGCATTTTCACTCGTGCGCGACGCCCCCTCACAAAAGGCAACCTGTGTCCCTCATCGGCAGCGAAATCCTCCCAGTACAGTTCCAAGACGAACTGAAGCAATCCTTCCTTGACTACGCCATGAGCGTGATCGTTGGGCGGGCGCTGCCCGATGTGCGCGATGGCCTGAAGCCAGTGCACCGGCGCGTGCTCTACGCCATGCACGAGATGCACAACACCCACAACCGCCCCTACGTCAAATCCGCGCGAGTTGTGGGCGAAGTCATCGGCAAATACCACCCGCACGGCGAATCCGCGGTCTACGACACCATGGTGCGCATGGCGCAGGACTTTTCCATGCGCTATCTGTTGGTCGAAGGGCAGGGCAACTTCGGCTCGGTCGATGGCGACCCGCCCGCGGCCATGCGCTACACCGAAGTGCGCATGATGCGCATCACCGGCGAGCTGCTCGCCGATATCGACATGGAGACGGTGCCGTTCGTTGATAACTACGATGGCACGCTGCAAATGCCGGAGGCCTTGCCGACGCGCATCCCCAATCTCCTGGTCAACGGCTCCGACGGTATTGCTGTCGGCATGGCCACGAAAATCCCGCCGCACAACCTCATCGAAATTATTAACGCTGCGCTCGCGCTCATTGACGACCCGTTGATCGATGTTGACGAACTCATGGTGCATGTGCAAGGGCCGGACTTCCCGACCGGCGGCACGATTCGCGGACGCGGCGGCATCGCTCAAGCCTATCGAACAGGGCGCGGACGCATTCACCTGCGCGGCAAGACGCTTGAGCATGACGATCCCTTGCACTTGGCGGGGTTCGATACGGATGCTGATGAGCAAGCTCCCGCAAGCGGTGATGACGATCAATCCAAAGGGCCGATCGTCATCACCGAATTCCCTTATCAAGTGAACAAGGCGCGCTGGATTGAGCGGGTTGCGGAACTCGTCAAGGAAAAGAAGCTCGAAGGCATCACCGAGATTCGCGATGAGTCCGACAAGGACGGGCTGCGCGTAGTGGTCGAGGTCAAATCAGCAGTGAGCGCCAAGACGGTGCTCTACAATCTCTACGCCATGACGCAATTGCAATCGGTCTACGCCATCAACTTGGTGGCATTGGTCGATGGGCGGCCCAAGCTGCTGCCGCTCAAAGAAGCCTTGAGCGCGTTTCTCAGCCACCGGCGCGATGTCATCACGCGGCGCACCGCCTATCTCCTGCGGGCGGCGCGCGTACGCGGACACACGCTTGAAGGTCAGGCGGTCGCGCTGACGAGCATCGACGAAGTCGTTGATCTCATTCGCAACTCGCAATCGCGCGAAGAAGCGCGCATCGGGCTCATGGCTCGCGCCTGGCCATTGCATTCATCCATGACCGAACTTCTAAGGCGCGCTGGTGGCGATGCCTGCCGTCCCGCGGGAGTGCCGCGCGAGCTTGGCTTGCAAGAAGCAGAGGCGGACACAGGCGAGGCGAGTTATCGACTGTCAGAGGAGCAGGCGCAGTCAATCCTGGAACTTCGGCTGCATCGGCTCACCGCGCTCGAAGTCAAGGACCTCATGGCCGCATATGAGAAAGTGCTCAGCGAGATTGCCGAACTTGAAACCATCCTCGGCTCTCAAGCACGTCTCACGCAAGTCGTTCGCGATGAGCTCATCGAGGTACGCGAAACCTATGGCGATGCGCGCCGGACGAGCATCAGCGACGCCGAAGCCGACCTTTCGAATGAAGACCTTATTCCTGTCGAAGACATGGTCGTCACCATCTCGCATCTCGGCTATGCAAAGGCGAGAGTTGTCGGTGATTTTCAAGCCCAAGGGCGGGGCGGCATGGGTCGCGGCGGCGGCGCTTTGCTCGACGAGGACTTCATTGAGCACATGCTAGTCGCCAACAGCCACGACACGCTGCTGTGCTTCTCGACGAGCGGTCAAGTGTACTGGATGAAGGTGCATCGCATTCCAAAGCTTCTGCGCACATCCGCATCGCGTGGGCGGCATCTCAATAATCTCTTGCAACTCGGCGAAGGCGAGCGCATCAGCGCGATTCTGCCGGTCAAAACGTTCGACGAAAATCAATTCGTGTTCATGGCGACTGCGAGCGGCAAGGTGAAGAAGACGCCGCTCGCGAGTTTCCGTCGCCCGTATCAGCGTGGCATCCGCGCCATTAATCTCGAAGAAGGCAACACGCTGATCGGTGCCGAGATCACCGACGGCAGCGCCGATGTCATGCTGTTCGCCGATACCGGCAAGGTGGTGCGCTTCAAGGAATCCGATGTGCGCGCGATGGGGCGCACCGCGGCGGGCGTCACCGGCATGAAAGTCAAAGGCGGCAAGGTGATCGCCTTGATTATTCCGCATCCACACGATGCGTTGCTCACGATTAGCGATCGCGGCTACGGCAAGCGATCAAAGCTTGATGAGTTCCCTGTCAAGGGGCGCGGCGGTCAAGGCGTCATCGGCATGCGCACGAATGATCGTATTGGGCGCTTGGTGGGCGCGTTGCAGGTGGCGAGTGGCGATGAGGTGATGGTCGTGAGCAACCAAGGCACGCTCATCCGAACAAGCGTTGATTCCATTTCAATACAGGCGCGCGCCACGCAAGGTGTGCGCGTTATGAATCTCAAAGGCGAGGCGCGCGTTGTCGAGATTGACCGCATCGAAGATATGGGCAGCCCTGAAGAAGATAAGGAAGACACTCACAATGCGGGTGCATAATTTCACTGGCGGCCCGGCGGCCCTGCCGGAAGCTGTGCTTCAGCGTGCGGCGAGCGAGCTGCTCGATTTTCGTGGCATAGGCGCATCGGTGATGGAGATCAGCCATCGAAGTGCCGAATTCTCGCGTATCGTGGAAGAGAGCGAGGCGACGCTTCGCAGGCTCATGCGCATTCCTGACGACTATGCGGTATTGTTTCCGCAAGGCGGCGCGACTGGCCAATTCGCAGCAATCGTGCTGAATCTCGTCAAATCGGAAGCTGGCGAAGTGCCTTGTTATGTCGATACGGGCTACTGGGCATCGCGCGCGGTGAAGGAAGCGAAACGTTACGGCGATGCGGTGATCGTCGCATCCTCGAAGGCGCAAAACTATCGCCAAATCCCTGATCCTTCGACCTGGCATGTGCCTGACAATGCCGCCTTCTTGCACGTCACTTTGAACGAAACCATCGGCGGCGTGGAATATCAGAGCGACCCGCCCACCGATGTGACCCTGGTCGCCGATGCCTCTTCAAATATTCTGTCTCGGCCTATCGATGTGTCGCGCTACGGCGTGATCTACGCCGGTGCGCAAAAGAACCTTGGGCCATCTGGCATCGCCATCACGATTGTTCGCAAGTCGTTGCTTGGTCGTGGTGATCGCCCTATCCCGACTATCCTTGACTACACAACCCTTGAACAAGGTCGCTCCATGGCCAACACGCCGCCGGTGTTCGCCTGGTATATCGCGGGCCTCGTGTTCGATTGGGTTGAATCTGAAGGCGGTGTCGAAGTCATGGCGAAGCGCAACGACCGCAAAGCGCAGCGGCTGTATGCATTTCTCGATCAAAGCGGCTTCTATCAGAACAAGGTGGCCAATGCGTTTCGGTCGCGCATGAACGTGCCATTTATTTTGCAGGATGAATCGCGTACACAGGCGTTCTTGGCGGCGGCGCGTGATGCCGGCTTCATTGGCCTTGAGGGTCACCGCAGTGTTGGTGGCGTGCGCGCGAGCCTCTACAACGCAATTCGGGAAGCTTCAGTCGAAGCGCTCGTGAACTTCCTCGACGAATTTGCTTCGAGCGCACCATGACCAATGAGTTGGGGAAAGTTCGTGCCCGTATCGATGAGATCGACCGAGCCTTGCAATCGCTTCTCAATGAACGCGCGAGCGCTGCGCTTGAAGTCAGTCGCATCAAAGCCGCGCAGCTCGCCACTAGCGAACAGGCGGTGTACTACCGACCGGAGCGCGAGGCGCAAATCCTGCGTCGTATTCAGGAAAGCAACCGAGGTGATATGCCGCCGGAAGTGATGGCGCGCCTGTTTCGCGAGATCATCTCGTCGTGCCTATCGCTCGAATCGCCCTTGTCGGTGGCCGCGCTCGGCCCCGCGGGCACATTCACCGAACAGGCGGCAGTCAAGCATTTTGGCCATTTCGCGCGTATCGAGCCGCTGTCTTCGATTGATCAGGTATTCCGCGAAGTCGAATCCGACGCAGTGCATTATGGCGTGGTGCCAGTCGAAAACACGACCGAAGGCATGGTCAACCAAACCCTTGACTGCCTCATGGATTCACCTTTGGGGCTGTGCGGTGAAGTCGAGCTGCGCGTGCATCAAATGCTCTTGGGGCGCGAAGATTGCGAGCCTGCACAAGCCACCGAGATCGTGTCACATCAGCAATCGCTCGCGCAAACGAGAGCTTGGCTCGATCTTCACTATGCCGAATTGCCGAGGCGCACCGTAGCGAGCAATGGCGAAGCGGCGCGTCTTGCCGCTGAATCACCCGAACGCCTTGCCATTGGCGGGCTGCGCGCGGCGGAAATTCATGGCCTGAAGGTGTTTGAACGCAATATCGAAGACTTTCCAGACAACAAGACGCGATTCGTCGTCATCGGTAAAACCTTGGCTGGCGCAAGCGGCGAAGACAAAACGTCCATCTTGGTGACGGTGAAGAACGAGCCCGGTGCGCTCTATCACATCCTTGAGCCCTTCCATACGCTTGGCGTGAGCTTGACGCGCCTAGAGACTCGGCCATTAAGGAGCGGAAGCTGGTCATATGCATTCTTTATTGATTTCAGCGGACACAGGGACGAGCCACGCATTGAGGACGTGCTGAGGCAAGTGGGCGAGAACGTCGTCAACTTGCGTGTCCTTGGCTCTTATCCGGCAGCGGCTATCTGAGGCGTATCGATGCAGCGACTTGGCCTTGTCGGCACGGGCATGATTGGCGGTTCGTTCGCACTTGCGCTGCGCGAGGCAGGCGAAGTGCGCGAGGTCATCGGATATGACGCCAACACGAAAGCTGTGCGAGAGGCCATCACGCTTGGTGTGGTTGACAAGCGCGCCATCTCGATCGGCGAACTCACTCGAGTATGTGATGCGATTTTGGTGGCGGTGCCTGTCAATGAAACAGCTTCATGCGTGCAAGCTTGCCTCGATGCAGGCGCACAGTTCGTGATGGAGGCGGGCAGCGTCAAACGGCAAGTGTTCGAGGCGCTCGGTGAGCGCGTCAAGACAAGATTTGCATCGGTACATCCGATCGCCGGTAGCGACAAGTCAGGCCCGAGCGCAGCGCGTGCGGATATGTATCAGGATCGCGTCCTGGTCGTGATCTCAGAAGGCGAGCAACGCTTGCGGCAGCAGGCGAGCGCGCTCTGGTCGGCGTGCGGGTCGCAGGTCATAGAGATGGACGCGCAATCGCACGATGCAACGCTTGCGCTCACCAGCCACTTGCCGCATCTGCTTGCCTTTAGCCTCATGAGGCTTGTGTCAGAGGGCGAGCCGCATTCATTGAAGCCATTGATGGGGCCGGGGTTCCGTGATTTCACGCGCCTTGCACGCGCTGATGATCGTATGTGGCAGGCTATTTTTGAGGCCAATCGCGACGTGCTCGACGCCGAAATCACGCGCTATCAAGCTGAACTTGAAGCCATGCGAAAGCGCATCAACGACACAGATGCCATGCGCGCTGCGCTTCGTGAAGCGACCGCGACGTTCGCCGTGCTACAGTAGAAAAACCTCTTTTTCCTCGCGTTCTTGGTAGGAAGAATGTCATCTGATGCTCTTGTTGGCGAATAGAAGGAGCCCCACATGAACGCCAAAAAATATAAGGAAGTAAACGGCTTGAAAATGGCTTATGTCGAGGCAGGGCAGGGCAGTTCGCCAAGCATTGTGTTTCTGCACGGCAATCCGACTTCATCCTATCTTTGGCGGAACATCATGCCGCATGTCGCGGATCTTGGCCGCTGCATCGCACCGGACTTGATTGGCATGGGCGATTCGGACAAGCTGCCGGACTCAGGGCCGGAGCGCTACACCTTCGTCGAGCATCAACGCTATCTCGATGGGCTGCTTGATCAACTCAGCCTCGGCAATGAGGTGGTGCTCGTCATTCATGACTGGGGATCGGCGCTTGGGTTTGATTGGGCAAGACGGCATCCGCAGCGCGTCAAGGGCGTCGCCTACATGGAGGCGATTGTTCGGCCGATGCGCTGGTCAGATTGGAACGAGGCGGCGCGGCCTGTCTTTCAAGGCTTGCGCTCGAGCGCAGGCGAGCAGATGGTGCTTGAGAAGAACATCTTTGTGGAGCGCGTGCTGCCAGGCTCCATCGAGCGCCAGCTGAGCGATGATGAAATGGCAGAGTACAGGCGCCCATTCTTGAGTCCCGGCGAAGACCGGCGCCCAACGCTCACTTGGCCGCGCCAGATTCCGCTCGACGGTGAGCCAGAGGATGTGGTGCAGATCGTGGAAGCCTATGCGCGCTATTTCTCGGCGAGCGATCTGCCGAAGCTGCTCGTGAGTGCCGAGCCGGGCGCGATTCTGATCGGCGAGCAGCTTGAGTTTTGTCGCGCTTGGCGCAATCAGACGGAAGTCACCGTCGCTGGCAGCCATTTCATTCAAGAAGACTCCGCAGAGGAAATTGGCAGCGCACTGCGAAGCTGGCTGCAGCGTATCGCGTGACAGAGTTTCAGTGCGACTCGGGTTTAAGGGCGCTCGTTCGCGAACGATTGCGGACCTTTGACACGCGCCGTGAGGTGATGGTCGGTAAAGGCAGCGCCGTTGCGCTCGCCATCACGGATGCGGGGCACGGCGGCAATGTGCCTGGCTTGGCCAAGCATTCAGCGTGGAGCAATGATGCGGCCATTATCATGACGCGGCGCGCCTCACATCTTCGCAGCCACGCAGGTCAATGGGCGTTTCCGGGCGGACGCATGGATGAGGGAGAAAGGCCCGAGGAAACCGCGCTTCGTGAGATGCGCGAGGAAATTCATCTTGACCTTGGCATGGCGCACGTCATTGGCAGGCTCGACGATTTCGAGACGCGCTCTGGCTATGTGATGACGCCGGTCGTCTTCTGGGCAGGCCCTCAGCGCTCAATGAAAGCCAATCCGCACGAAGTCGCTTCCATTCACCGCATCCCGCTCGCTGAATTAACGCGCGCCGATGCGCCGCTCCTGACGCAGATTCCCGAAAGCGAGCAGCCTGTGCTGAGGATGCCGATTGGCGAATCGTGGATTGCAGCGCCCACTGCTGCGCTCCTCTATCAGTTCCGTGAAGTCTGCCTCTTTGGACGCGCAACGCGCGTCTCGCATTTTGAGCAACCTTATTTTGCTTGGCGCTGAAGGATGTCGATGTGAGCGCCGTATATCGCGCTTCCTGCTACCATAAGACTTTTCTTGCGGAGTACTCCATTGGCAATTCAAGTAGGCGATCAACTTCCAGACGTTGCACTCACCGTCATGCAGGACGGCACACCAAAAAGCCTATCGCGAGACGACTTGTTCGCGGGCAAGAAAGTAGCGCTCTTCGCCGTGCCTGGCGCGTTCACGCCCACCTGCTCCATCGCGCACCTGCCGGGGTTCGTTGTCAAGGCTGACGAGATTCACGCCAAAGGCGTCGATAGCATCGTCTGCCTCTCTGTCAACGATGTCTTCGTCATGGATGCGTGGGGCAAGGATAAGAATGCCGAAGCCCTCATCATGGCATCCGATGGTAACGGCGATTTCACCGAAGCGATTGGCCTTGGCGACGCTGGCGCACTCGGCATAGGTGTGCGTTCACGGCGTTATGCGATGGTTGTTGATGACGGCATCGTGTCGGTGCTCAACATCGAGGCGCCCGGTCAATTCGAGGTGAGTTCTGCCGAGGCTGTGCTGGCGACCTTGTAGCACGAGGCATCTATTACCGAACTGTCACCGAATATTGCCGAAGCTTCAATCAAGAAAGCCAAGGCTGCGTTCACAGCATCAATTGCTGCATTCGGTCGAGCGTCCAATAGCAGGCGATGCTGCCGACCGCGTAGAGTGGCAGCGCGCGAAGCATGTTCGGGATGCGTTCGAGAAGCGGCGCCAATCCGGCAAACGCGATTAGCACGCAGGCGATCACGCCGAGTTGCCCGGCCTCGACGCCGAGGTTAAAGAGCAGCAAAGCCATGGCGAGACTCTCCTGCGGCAGGCCAATTTCGGCAAGCGCACCGGCGAATCCAAAGCCGTGCAGAAGCCCAAAGACAAATGCCACTTGCCAAGGTCGTCTGGCCACGAGCCCTTGACGCTTCGGGTCGCGGGCGATCTCGTAGGCGAGCAGGACAATGCTCAAAGCGATCACCGTTTCCACCGGGCCTTGCGATAAAGTGACAAGTTCAAGTACGGCAAGCGCGAGCGTGACGCTGTGCGCGATGGTGAAGCTCGTGACAGTGGCGGCGAGCACGCCGACTCGGGGCAGAATGCGCTGCCTCGGCGTCTGTGCTTGCTCAGGTAAGCTGTCTTTCGGAGCGCCAAGAATGAGCAGTATCAAGCCGAGCACGAACAGCAGATGATCGATGCCTGCGAGCATGTGCGTCACGCCGAGCGTGAAATAAGCAGGCAAACCAATGGCGCCAGCTTCGGGTATGCGAATGCTCGGATTCGATGCATTAAGGAGCGCTTGGAACTCTTTTCCGTCTGCAAAGCGGATTCGAAGCAGCGCGTCCGTCAAAGTAGCTTGCAGACCATCAATGGTGATGGTCGTGCCTTCGATGCTGGGGGCGCATGTAAGCGTACCGGTGAATCGAAACGCGGCTTCGAGGGTTTCGGGCAATGGATCTTGTTGGTAATGACAGGCTGGAGAAAAGGCAGGCGCGAGTTTGAGTGTTTTGTAGCCTGTGCGCGGCAGCTTCCACGATGTGCGAAAGTGGGCGGTGTTGTCCTGTTCGGAAGTGAGAGCTTCAATTTCGAGCAGCCCAGGACGAATTTCGTGCGCTTGGGCGCATCCGAGCGCGATGAGGCCAATCATGCTGAATGTGCCGACGATACCGATATCAAGCGGATGCTTCACGGCGCATGCACCTCACCACCGTCAATAATATCTTCAACAATCTGGTATTTGCTACGCAAATCTTGCACGAAATCGAGGTATGCCTGCTGCCGCTGCTCAGCTTGATAATCACGTTCGATATTTGCTCGTACCTGTTCGAATGTAGGGAGTAGCGGGTCGCTGCGCGACTCAATAAATACGAAGTGCAGGCCATGCGATGAAGCGATCGGCCCCGCCCATGACCGAGTCGGCAATCGAAGCAATTCGTCGGCGAATGCTTGCCCAAGGTCGCCTGATACGCGCGCAAGCGGCGCATGTGCATACCGCAGCGGCAGCAGGAAGACATCGCCTTCGGCGCTTCTCCCGGCGATCAGTGCCGCTTCAATGGCGTCAAGGCGCGCGACCAACGCATCCTCGTCGCCATTGGCATGTGCGCTTGGATTGATGTAGACATGGCTGAAACTAACGCGCGCCGGTTCGCGGTAGTCAGCCGCGCGGGTATCGAACCATTCGCGCAGGACAGCCTCTGTCGGTATTTGGTCGAGCATGGCATCTTCGCTTAAGAAGCGAACTTTCTGAGTCAAGCGACGCCTTATGATCTGGTCTCCATCGTCAAGCCCGAGCGCGAGCGCTTCCCGATAGAGCATTTCTTCAACAATGTGATCGTCAATGAGTGAACGCATCTCAGGCGCCGTCGGGGTGCGCCCATAGCTTGCCTCCCAGGTGACGGAGAGTCGCTCGCGTAGGCTTTGATCAATATGGATTTCGCGCGCCGCATCGCGGTTCACCGTCTGATCGAGGATGAAGATGAGTGCGCCTAGGCAGAGGAACCAAACCAAAGGCTCGCGGAAGAATCGGTGACGGAAAGTCATATCTATTCGGGGCCTTGCAGTGCCGGATATTTGGGTTGGTCGATATGCAATTGAAACATGGCGGTTTGCCGCAGGTGTGATTGCAGGCATTGATCGTCAAGCGGCATCTCGCCGTTTCGTAAAGCTGTGCAAAGTTCGCCTCTCAGTGTTGCAATATCCGCGTTGATGCCTAGCAATGCTCGCAATCGCTCATGTTCTTCACTTCGATGCTGGGGTAATAGGCTCGATTCTCTGAACAGAATCGCAAGTGAGTTACTCGCGACAAGCGAGAGGAAACTGGTTCGCCCGGAAGTCCGGTTGCGTACCTCCGAGCGCAAGAAGTCATGAACGCTTTTTAAGAGTTCGGCGCTCTCCGGCATGTCAAGGCCATCTCCGGCAGCGACCGGCTGAGGCAGGTCGAAGGCGCCGGGAAATAGGAGGTTGACGCAATCCGCTTGGCATTCGGAAGTGCGTCTGCCGATGGCAGGGCGCTCGACTGTTTTGTCAGGGCCGGTGCGGTAGTGTTCGACCATGCCAAGGCAGCCGATCGCCCACCAGAACGAACCAAAAAGCTCCCAGAATTTGAGATGCGCAGCAGAGACCACATGGCCTGAGTGCCGGGCGTAGGCGGCGAGCAACGCCTCGCGGGTGCCGATTCCGCCTGCGGGCAGGGTGCCGCCGAATCGCCAGGAGCGCGTACACAGCCAGCCAAGGTCGCGTACAGGATCGCCAATATAGGCGAGTTCCCAATCGAGCACGGCGCAGATGCCATCCTGATCGACCATGAGATTGCCGATGCGAAAGTCGTTGTGAACAAGCGCTCGAAGGTTCTTCGCCGGTAGGTTCTCAAGTAGCCAGCGCGCCGTGTAGTCGATCATCGGCTGGGCGAAGGCAAGATCTTGGTAGCGCGCATAGGTCTCGGTCACGAAAGCTTCCGGCGACAGGTGCGTGAGCTGCTTGGCAAGGCCAGTCGCCTCAAGATCGATGGCATGAATGCGCGCGAGCACAGCGCCGCACTGCTCGATCAAATGTTTGCGGGCACGCGCTAAATCGGGCGATGTGACAATGCGTCTGCCGAGCGTCTCGCCCTCAAGCCACTGCATGATGAAGCCCTCGCCGAGTCCGTCCGACTCTTGCAACACATAGTGAACTTCGGGTTCAGGCACGCCTGCGGCGCGCGCCGCGCGCATCAGTGCGGCTTCGGCGGCAAGCCCCGGTCTTCGCTCATCACTCAGGACGGCTTCTCCGCCTGGTGAGCGCCGCAGGCATAAGTGCTGCGTCCCGTCCGGCGTCTCGACGATGAGCTTGTAGGTTTCTTGGCTCGCGCCGCCCGATAGCCGTTGTATCGATACAAGACCTTGCACAAGCGGCATTTCGCGCATCAGCACGCTTGCCAGCGTGTCTTGTGCAATGTCCAGCAAGGCACTACTCCCGTTTCTGTTGGGATTCATCGCAGGATGCGCATTATGAACGCGATTCGCCTTTGGTTGAAGCGCTCTTGGGCACTTGCAAGGCGAAGCCGCTCGCGCAGAGGATGGTGACAAGAGCAATAGCGATGAACGCCGCGTGCCAGTCAAAGGCTTCGGCCACCACCCCCATCAACAGATAGAAGCCAATGCCAATGATCGCATCGAGCATCCATGCGGCCGAGGTGACGGTGGCGCGTGAATCGCCTTGAATGCGCATCTGCATACGCGCTTGCAGATGCACAAAGCTAATCGAGCAGGTGAAGAAGTAGGCGACCAGGCAGACGACGCCGAGCACACCGGGTACGAACACGCAGCCAAGCAGCATGACGCCGGAGAGCGCCATGAAGAGATGCACGCTTGCGTGTTTTTCAAGGCGAAGCCGCTCTGCGAGTACCAGTCCGATGCTCGCGCCAAGGTAGGCCACACCCGCGATAACGCCGATCAATCCAAGCGTGATGCCTGGCTTCTCTTTGTAAAGCGGCCCGATGTACTCTTCCAAAGCCCCGAAGGTGGCGCCGAGCGTTGCGAACGCAAGCAGGAAGTGGCGTAGTTCAGGGTTCGGCATAATTTCTCGAATCGCGTCTTGGACGACGCCGAGAAACGAGCGCTTGGCTGCGCCTTCGCTCTTCGGCCGCGGATCGCGAATCAGCCACCAGAGGGTAGATGCTCCGAGCCAGGGGGCGACCATGCTCAGCAGCAGGACTTGTTCGTAGCCGAGCCAGGTGGCTACATAGCCGCCGAGAATGAGCGCACAGGTCGCACCGAGTGAACGCGCTGCGAGCGAGCGGCCGTAGATTCGCGTATAGATGCGCTCGATCCATCTGAGCTTGCGCGCGTCGTTGGGATTGTGTCCCGCCGCGCCGCGAATCGTGTCATAGATGAGTGATTCCGAGGTGCCAGACTGTAGCGCTCCGGCGATCGCCCAAGTGATGAAGCCAAGCGCATAGCCCCAGAAGTGAGGCATGAGCATCCAGCACAAAAAGCAGAATCCTTCCACCACACCAGCGATCGTGAGCAAGGCGCGGCGGTCAAGCCGGTCAGCCAAGGCGCCGAGGGGAATCTCAAGCATGATCGCGATGCCCGACCAAATCACGAGCAGCAGGCTGAACTCAATTTTCGAAACTGATTCAAGCATCATGATGCCAAACACTGGATAGATCAGCACAAGTTCGGTCAAAAACGCATGGCAATACCAAGCGGCTTCAAAGCGTCCTATACGAGTGAGTCGTGGCTGGCGAGACACGGGGCACCCCGGTTGCGTGCGGATGTGTGTGCAGATGCGCACGAGTTCATGGCGGCAATCATCGACGGGAGTCGCGGCCAAACTGCCTATGCTGGACTCACCTTGGTCGCCGCGCGGCTGTACTTGAGGTTGGCGCGCTCTGTTTAAGCGCCTCGGCGAACTTCGCCCATTTGGGCTTGCTGCTCAAGAAAGCCTGGATGTCGGCCTTGGTGACAATGCTCTTGATCGGCACGCCGATTTCCTCACTGACGGTTTCAAGGCAAGTTCGCGCCGCTCTGCCGCTTGGGTCTTGACGATCAACCCCGACGAGCACACCGACGAACTCTGCGCCAAATCTGATGGCGCGCGCCTGCATCTCCTTGGCGGTGGTGCCTGCGGAGATCACATCGTCGAGCAGCAGAACACGTCCTGCAAGCGGCGCGCCGAGGCCATCGCCGCCCTCGCCATGATCTTTGGCTTCCTTGCGATTGAAGCCGACCTTGACGTCCGTTGCAAAGGCTTCGCTGAAGGCCGCAGCTGTTGCGGTGGCAATGGGAATGCCTTTGTAAGCAGCGCCAAAAAGCATGTCGAACTCAATGCCCCAGGCTTGGATTCGCTTCGCATACACCTTGCCGAGCTCGGCGAGTGCCTTGCCGGTTGCGAGATTGCCGAAGTTTAGGAAGTATGGGGTCTTGAGTCCGGCTTTGGTGACAAAGTCGCCGAACATGAGGACGTTTGATTCGAGAAGAAGCTCGACAAACGCGGATTGATCGGATTGGTCGGTTTGACTGGTCACGATGCGCGCCCAAACACTGCGTCGAGCACTCGACCCGCCCATTTCGATGGGCGACCGGTTTTTGCTTCCGATGCGTCCGCTTGGTTGCCGATCAGCCTGACGGCGCGGCTACCGAGCCAGCGCAAAGGCTCCGCCGGCCAAGTTGTCGGCGTTTCGCGCACCCAAGCGAGCTCTGTAAGGGCGGTGGCGCGGCCGAGCGTCAGGTCTACGAGCGCGCGCGCCGCCAAGTTGGAAGCACCGACGCCTTCTCCAACATAGCCGCCTGCCGCGCCAATCCCAGTTTCCCTGTCGAATTGCACGAAGGGTCGTCCGCGCCGAGGCACCCCGAATAGACCGCCCCATTTGTGGGTGATCTTGACATTGGAGAGCATCGGCAGCATGGTTTTCATAGCGCTTTCAACCTTGGCGAAGTTGGGATGCGCCTGCGGGAGGGCCGACAGTAGCTTCGAGCCGAAATAGTATTCGAGGCAGCCGCCGAATGCGAGTCGGTTGTCGAGCGTGCGCTGCCCGTAGATAGTGAGGTGGCGGCCATCGTCGAAGGTTTCGCGGCGCGCGAGGCCAATGTCGCGCCACATGTCGTCGTCAAGCGGCTGCGTTGCGATCATGTGCGTGTAGAGCGGCATCAGCGTTCGCGCCTGCCCGGCGATTGACCCTGTGTAGCCTTCGGTGGCGCGCAGGATCTTGCCCGCCCTGACTTGTCCGCGCCGAGTGGTCACAATGCCGGGTTCAATACGCAGCACGGGTGTGTCCTCAAAAATCTCGACACCCTTGGCGCGGACGCGCTCGCCAAGGCCTCGAACGAGGCGCCCGGGGTGAATAGCGGCGCAGTGCTTGGTGTAGCTCGCGCCGAGATTCGGCTCTGCAGCGAGCCGCTGGGACGATGCCTCTTGTGGAATCCAAGTGAAGTCATCGTCGTCGAAACCAAGTGAATGCTTGAAGTCAATCGCTTTTTTCATGGCATCGACTTCGTGCGGGTAACGCGCGATAGTGAGCGTGCCGCCTTTGGCGTAATGGCAGTCGATGTTCTCGGCTTGGCAGACGCGCCCAACTTCATCGACGGTGTCCTGCATGGCGCGCATGAGCGTGACGCCTTCGCTACGCTCAGCATCGCTCTCAAGCATCGCCGAGATGCCCTCTGCGGTGCCCATGCACCAGCCGCCGTTACGACCGCTTGCGCCGAAGCCGACATAGTTGGCTTCAAAAACGCCGATGACAAGTTCGGGTTGCTTGGCTTTCAGGTAGTAGGCGCTCCACAGCCCGGTAAAGCCAGCGCCCACAATTGCGACATCGACTTGCTCAGGAAAGGCAGTAGGTGCTTGCAAAGGTTCGATGTCTGCAAGCGAATCAAACCAGAAGTTGCCGTTGTGATACATCGCCTGAGCCATTTACAGCGCCTCTTGCAGCACTCCAGCCGAGACAATCGTGCCATCAACCGACAGGGTTACTTCGCCATCAAACGCTTCATGCACGCCGTCAAGAAAGATGTTCTCGAATGCCTTGAATGGCAGTGGCGGCACGATGTGGTAGTAAACGAGGTGCTTGACGCCTGCTTCGGCGGCTGATTCAGCAGCTTCGAGCGGCGTTGCGTGATAACTCGGCACATCGGCCATGATCTTGGCAGCTGAGTCATTGCCAGCGGCTTTCAGCGCCGCGCCCGTGCGCGCCGTCAGATCGCTCGACAAGGCTTCGTGAACGAGCAGATCCGCGCCTTTGGCGTGCGCAATGAGATTGTCGGACTTTGACGTGTCGCCACTGACTACAAGCGATAGAGCGCCATAATCGAACCGATAGCCAACGGATTGATCGACGGGATCATGCGAGACTTTGAACGCGGTGATCTTCACTGGCGGCTGATCGTCGGTTTCAAGTACAAGCCATGTCTCTCCATCTTCGGGCAATTCAAACGGCATTGCGAGCAGACCGCTACCTGCGCTCGGCGCAACCCTCTCGCCATGGTGTGCTGTGCGATAGCCGAAATCAGCAGCGTAGGCGAGATTGAATCCGGCGACGATATCCGAGATCACCGGCGGGCCGTAGACGGGCAGCGGCGTGGTGTGATTGCCGCCGACCCAGCGCTGTATGCCGAGTTCTCCGAGCCCGTCAATATGATCCGAGTGCGCATGGGTGAGCATCGCCGCCTCAATGCGGCCGGGCACTGCGCCAAAGCGCATCATGTTGCGCACCCCATTTGTGCCGGCATCCACGACAAAGAGGCGCTTGCCCGCTTGCACTGCAAGGCAGGGGCCTGATCGGTTCGTGTCGACGAGCGGGCCGCCTGCGCCGCAGACGAGCACATGCAAGCCGTCTGGGCGGTCGCCGAGCACATCTTGGGCAAAGCGGCTGGTCACTGTGCGGTCGAGCATCATCAAGGCGAATGGCTTGCTGCGCGTGATCGACAGCACTACGAGCACCACAATGACAGCAATGCCGAGGCGCATCAGCCACTTGAGAAGGCTCGGGTTCATGCTGTGTCCATGTGTCTCCGGCAGCGCGTATTCTATGCGAAGCGCGAGCGCAGATTCGCCATGCAAATGAGCACGCACAACAGCGTGCAGAACGCGGCGAGCGCAAAAGACACGCCGGGGAAGTAGATTGGCGCTGCGGGGGAAGTGTAGTAGCCAAATAGCTGAGTCATGACAGGCGGCGCAAGAATCGCACCGAGTCCCATGATGCTCGCGATAGCGCCTTGTAGTTCGCCTTGTCTGTCCGGCGCGACCTGCTTCGTCATGTGGCTGCGAAGCGTGACCGAGCCAATGGCGCCGAGGGAGAAGAGTACAATCGACAGAATCAACTGCCAGCCTTGCGTGGAAAAGGCAAATCCGAGAAAACCCAAGGTTTGAAACGCATAGCCAACCGGAATAGCTGAGCGCTCGCTGAGCAGCTTGATCGCAGGCGTCACTAGCAGGCTGTTGGCAACTGCGATCATGACGCCGGTGAATGCAACCGACAAACCCACTTGAAACTCGCTCCAGCCAAACCGTTCAATCGTGAAGAAGCTCCACACGCTCGGATTTGAGTCGTGTGCGACCTGATAGAAGAAGTAGGCTGCGAGCAGACCGAGGACAGCGGAGCCGCGCAGATGAAAAAGCACGCCGATGGTGTTGGCGCGCAGCAATGAGAAAGGTCGCCTGTTGTGCTTGCCAAGGCTTTCCGGTAGCACAAGGTAGCCGTAGACGAAATTCAGCAAGCACACGGCGCTCGCGACATAGAAGGGCACGCGGGGGCCAAACTCCCCAAGCAAGCCGCCGACCGCAGGGCCGAAGATAAAGCCGACGCCCCAGGCCGCGGACAGATAGCCAATATATTTGGCGCGCATCGATTCGCTTGTCGTGTCGGCAAGGTAGGCGGTGAGTGTGCTGTAAGTTGCGCCGCACATGCCGGCGATGGCGCGGGCAATGAACAGCCAGGCGAGTGTTGGCGCGAGCGCCATGGCGAGGTAGTCAAGCGAAAAAGCTAAGAGTGATACGAGCAGCACGGGCCGTCGGCCGAACCGATCGCTCAAGCTGCCTAACACCGGCGCGATGAGAAACTGAATGCCCGCATAGAGCATCAGCAGCCAGCCACCATACTCGGCGGCGGTGCCAATATCCGCACTGGTGAGTTCCACCAAGAGCGCTGGCAGCACGGGTACGATGATGCCGAGCCCGACCGAATCGAGCCCCGCAGTGATCAGCACGAAGTTCTTGGCCTGTGCGTTGCTTGCGAGCGGCTTCATGGGCTCGCACGTCCTTTGGTTCTTGGATAGAGGTGACGCTCCCAACGGCGCGTCGTCATCAGCCAGCTTGTCGGCGATGCCCGCACCCAATCTTCGACCTGTCTAAGTAAGCGCTCGGAAAGCTCTCGCAACTTTGCTGTTTCATCGCCTACGAGCCCTTCAGTGGAAACTGGTTCATGGATGGTCGCGCGCAGCTTGCCGTCGGCGAGCCGTTCGCACTGGTAGGGAATGAGGTCGCATCCATAGCGTAGTGCGAGGCGCGCAGGCGTCGCCGAAACCTGCATGTCGTGGCCAAAAAACGGTACTTTGAGGCCGCCGTCAATACGCACATCGATCATGGTGCCGACACTGCCGCCATCGCGAACATGGCGAATGACGGGCTTCAAGGACGCATCTCGGTTGTGCATGAGGCAACCTGTTTCAGCGCGGATGCCAGTGAGCAAGCGCGCAAGATGTGGATTTTGCAGCGGGGCATAGAAGGCAAGCGCAGGGATGCGCTCAAGCGTGAACACCAGCAGTAGCAGCTCCCAATTAGCGATATGCGCGCTCACAAACACGCCAGCGCGTTTTCTTTGACGATAGGGGTCAAGATCGCACTTCGATTCGACTTGCAGATACTCGTGAGGCGAGCAGACGATCGAGGGAAACTGCGTCAACTCACCGAAGAGCGCGCCGACTTCGCGCCATGCGTCGCTCGCGATGCGCGTGCGCATCGCTTGCTCTTGGTGCGGGCACACGATGTCGATGTTATCGAGCACCAACTTATGCTTGGGCGAGACCGGGCCGAGCCAGGCGAGCAGCGCTTTGCAGATGCGCAAGGCGCGTTCGATGCGAAGGCGCGAGAAGATATGGAGCATGCCTGCCAGCATCGAAGCCTCGATGCGCCACAGCAGATTCTGTACCCAGCCGAGTCGCCGTGCATACTCTTCAAGCTTGTTGGTGAAAAGCAGCCTCGCCATATGCGTATCAGGTGTCCCGTGGCCAGCGCCTTGAAAAGCACAGCCATTCGTTTGGCGTCTCGCGAATCCATCCCTCGAAAAGACTGAGTAGCTGCTCAGTCATATCGCACGCCTGCGCCGATGCCGTGCCTTGCACTCGTGGTGTGACGGGCGCAAGCAGTGAGATGCGGAAACGGGTGCGTGAAAGGCGCTCGGCGCGCACTGGTATCAATTCGCAATCGCGTCCGAGCGCAAGGCGCGCAGCGGCGGTGTTACTCGGCGTATTGACGCCAAAGAACGGCAGGGACGGCCCCGAATCGAGGCGGGTGTCCGCAGCGATGCCGACAAGATGGCCTTGCGAGAGTTCGCGCAACAGATGGCGCATGCTTGCATCGCGCGGCAGGAGCTTGACCGGCAGCGCTTCGCGGTAGTGACGAATACGACCCCTGATGCGGGCGTTGGATTCAGGCGCGTAAATGATGGTCATTGGCAGATCGTACTTAGAGGCGAGGAAGCTTGCGAGTTGCCAAGGGCCGACGTGCGCGGTGACAATCACCGCTGGTGTGTTCTTGTCGCGAAGCGCGCGGATGCTTGGGTCGGCGACGAACTCAAGATGTTTTGTGCGCCGCTTCCAGATGCGCTCGACATGCGCGAGCTCTGCGATTGAGCGCCCGAGGTTGCCGAAGATGCCCTTGACCAGCCGTGCTCGTTCAGATGAGGTCAATTCTGGGAAAGCAATGTCCACATTGCGTAGTGCGCGCTTGCGCTGCTTTCCGGTGCGCGGCCCCCAAGCGGCGAACACGCGCTCTGCGACCCAGCTCGCAAGACCGAGAGGCAAGGTCTCAAACAAGCGAAAGAGCACGGCAAAAAGGGCGCCTTCGAGCCGCTGCACCATACGAGCAAGGCGAGGTCGGGTGCTGAGCAGGCGCGTAGGCAGAAAATATAATCGTGGCATGGATTCATTGTGTCATACAGACTTGACGGCTGGGGAGGCTGGCTACACCAAGGCCGAATGAAGCTGTTCTCTATCGCGGCGTGCTTCTTGAGCCAATCTGTTAGGCTGCGCGCTCGAATATAACTTGCAGGGATTCGGGGTATGCGCTATGAGACGCGCGTAGGCGGCACTTATGCGAAGTATGTGCTGTTTGTCATGACCATCGTGTATGTCTTCAATTTCATTGACCGACAGATACTTTCCATCCTTGCTGAGCCCATCAAAGCCGATCTTGGCCTTTCCGATGCCGATCTCGGATTCTTGTTTGGCACTGCCTTCGCCGTCTTCTACGCCGTGTTCGGCATTCCCTTGGGACGCCTTGCGGATACATGGAATCGCGCGCGCCTGATCTCGATCGGCTTGTCGTTCTGGAGCTTGATGACAGCGCTTTCTGGCTTCTCGCGCAATTTCGTGCAGCTCGCCATTTGCCGCTTCGGTGTCGGTGTGGGCGAGGCGAGCGCAAGCCCCGCGACCTTCTCGATGCTCTCGGACTATTTTCCGCCGCGCGTTCGAGCGATTGTCATTGCCATTTATTCAGGCGGTCTGTACATCGGCGCTGGCATCGGTGTGTTTCTTGGCGGCGCTATCACCGACACATGGAATGCTGCGTATCCCGATCCTATGCTCGCACCGCTTGGTCTCAAAGGCTGGCAGGCGGCATTCTTGGCGGTCGGGATTCCGGGCATACTGCTGGCCTTCTGGGTGTGGACGCTGCGCGAGCCTGTGCGTGGCATGAGCGAAGGGCTTGAGCCGCCTCCGGCAAAGAGTCCCGTCAGGGAAACCTTGAGCGAGCTACTGCGCGTCACACCCCTTGTTTCAGCCATCCCCAACGGCCGCCGCGCACTTTTGATCAATTTCATCGCTGGTGCTGTGATCAGTCTGACAGTCTTTCTGCTTTATCTAGTCACTGGCGACATGGTGCAGTGGGTCGCCATGGGCGTCGGCATTTGGGCGTTCTTTTCCTGGGCGCAGAGCCTGCTCGTGCAGGACCCGGTGAGTTTCGCGCTGATACTGCGTTCGCGCGCGCTCATCTACACCGTGATTGGTTTTCCGATGCTTTCGTTCGTGACCTATGGCGTGGGCTTTTGGGGGCCTGCGTATATGGTTCGCACCTTCGGGGTCAGCCTCACTGAGGCCGGGCAATGGCTCGGCTTAGGCGGCGCGATCGGCGGTTTCATTGGCATCACGCTCGGCGGCTGGCTCGGCGATACCTTCCGCGCCCGCACGTGCAAAGGTAGGATGTACGTGGGGTATATCTCCATTGCCTTCATGATTCCTTGCGCAGCGGTGTTTGCCTATACGGAGAGCGCCGTCATTGCGTATGTGGCGTCGTTCTTTTTCTCCCTGGTTTCGCCGCTGTGGGTTGCCATTCCACCAGCGACCGTGAACGATCTTGTGTTGCCAAGAATGCGGGCGCTCGCAAGCGCGTTCTACATTGTCATGCCGACCTTCATCGGCCTTGCGCTCGGTCCTTACATGATGGGATTCATCAGCGATCAGTTCGTGCAAAGCGGACTCGATGATGCCGACTCGCTACGGCTGTCGATGGTCTTAGGTCTCTCAATGCTGGTGCCGGGGGTTGTGCTGATCTACTTGGCGTCGCGGCATCTCGAAGCAGACGAGGATTCGCGCATCGAGCGTGCGCGCGCAGCCGGGGAGGTTGTGACCCTTGCGGAAACCTAGGGAAGTTCCTTCAATCCCGGCGCAGCGCCGGGTCGATTGCAATCGGGCTCGGAAAGCGCCGCACGACAAGATAGGTTGACACGCACAGCGATGCGACTGTTGCGCTGGTGAGAATCAAAGATGCGGACTCGGACACAAGGGCCGTGCCAGCCGCGAGGTGCACAACGAGCAATGAAAACTCGCCGCACTGACCAAGCCTGAAGCCGATCTCACGCGACACTGCAGGCTTTTCGCTGGTGAGTTGCAGGAGCAAGCGAAACACGAGTGGCTTGAGTGCGACGAAAATGAGCACAAGGGCGATGATTGGGAAGATGTGCCCAACCAGTCCAAAGAGATCGATATCGCTGCCGATTGAGAAGAAGAACAGCACAAGGAAGAAGTCGCGGATGGGTCTGAAGCGCTCGGCTTCAACCTGCGCGACGCGCAGATTTGCGAGCGAAATGCCTGCGATGAACGCGCCGATTTCGGGCGTCAGCCCGATCACTGCGGCAAGGAAGGCGATGAGGAAGCACCAGCCAATGCCAATCAAATCGATGACTTCAGAAATGGCGCCGAACTTGAGGAATAGCGGCTTGATCAGGCGATCAACGCCAACAAAAGCGAGCAAGCCGAGAATCGGCGCGGTCACGCCAGCGAGCCCAAGCCTGAGCGCAAGGCTGCTGCCGCCGTCCGAGCCTTCGCTCACCACGAAGCTGCCAATAACGATCAGCGCTACGATGGCGATCAGGTCTTGGATGAGGAGCTGGCCGATGACGATATCACCGATGTGCCGGTGATGCAGGACGTTAGTCGGTAGCAGCTTCAAGCCAATAAGCGTGCTTGAAAACCCGCTCGCGATGCCAACGACAATCGCTTCGCTGATGCCGAAGCCGAAGGCGGCCATAACGAGGAAGCCGAGCGCGAAGAAGATCACTGTGCTCAAGACCGCAACCATGACCGTACTGCCGAACATGCGCCTCAAGCGGTTGGGAGGCAGGTCGAGGCCGACGATGAAGAGCAGGAACATAATGCCGAACTCGCCGATCTCCTGAAGCAATTCGGCGTTCGCAACGATGCCAAGGCCGTGCGGGCCGATGACCATGCCGAGCAGGATGTACACGATGAGCAGCGGCTGCCGCGCATAGAGCGACAGCGCGCCCAAAAGCGCGGCGCCAATGAAGACGATGGCGATTGAGGTCGCCGCGCCTTCGCTCATCAGTTCTTCGAGCATGCTTTATGTCGAATAGCTGTCGAGGGATGATAACGCCAAGAATGCGTGAGGGGCGTCATCACGCGAACGCGGTTGCCAAGGCGCGATCATACGTTTTGATCTGTGTGATGCCTCGTCTTTGGCAGGAAGCGAAATGGCATAAATCCCTCGCGGAAAGTGTTGGATGTTGAGTAGCAAGCGTTGCCGCAAGCGCAGCATCCTCATATTCAAGCGGCCAGACTGTGATACCTGCGTCTGCAATCATTTCCAATGCATGCCGCATCTCCTCAAGCCGATCTACGGGGCGGTAGAGGTGAAGTAATTCCTGAATCACTTCCGCTGATGTACACAGGTTCATGCTGGCAGTCCCATGCTCCTTGAAAAACACCCTCGCCTCTCCGCGTAGTGGATGAGGCGTGCCAATGGCGTAGGCAAACACGTTGGTATCAACGAATATCATGTGGCGGCAACACCACTTAACTTCGATTCGAGAAGCAGCTTCTTCTGCTCCTCCCAGTCTGGCTCCTGGCCATGCCATGTGCGCTCTTCATCACATCGTCTGAAGAACTCGTCAAAGTCCTTAGGCGTTGCGAGGCGCCTTTGCGTGCGCTCATTGTTGATTTTCTCTTGAGCAGCCTCTCGCAGCCAGGCGCTGAGTGATTTGCCATCGCGCTTGGCGTGATACACATAGCGGGCTCTTTCTCCGTCCTTGAGCACCATTTGCACCCGTGCCATTCCGGTATATCTCCAAGTTGAGTGAGGTGTGTAGGTAGTATACATATGTGTATTGATACTGTGTAATAACCGGGTTGTTCGCCCTGCGTCTTAAGAAGAGCAGGGGATGTCACAAAGGCGGATCAACTGGAGTTTGTATTTCCCTGCATGGCAGGTGCTCACTGATAATACGCATTCTCAGTAAAGCTGTGATCCGTCACATCGCGAATCGCTTTGAGCTCCGGGACGGCGCGCAGCAGCGATTCTTCAACGCCGTGCTTTAAGGTGATGTCAACCGCTGCGCAGCCTTGGCAGCCGCCGCCGAACTGCAAGACTGCGGTGTTGTCTTCAACGACTTCCACAAGCGTGACCATGCCGCCATGCGCAGCGAGTCCGGGATTGATCTCGGTGTAGAGCACGTAGTTGATGCGATCCTCTAAAGGCGAATCGTCGGAGACCTTGGGCGCACGTGCATTGGGGGCGCGAATGGTCAATTGTCCGCCGAACTGATCTTCCCTGAAATCGACTTCGGCGTCTTCAAGAAAGGACTCGCTGCGCTTATCTATCCATGTGGTGAAGGGGCCGACATCAAACGGGATATCGCCATCTTCGGCTTCATCCGCACGACAATAGGCAATGCAGGTCTCGGCTTGCGGCGTACCGGGCTGCTGGACAAACACGCGAATGCCGATTTCCCCTTTCTCATGGGGTTTTTCTTCGCTTGACTCGGATTCGCTGCGCCGTTTTTCTAAAAGTCCGACGAGATAGTCTTTGGCGGAGTCTGAGATGCTGAGGTACGCGCCCATTGTCCGCTACCCGATGATGCCCCCGGAGGCAAAGTGGATGGCCCCGGCCACAAGGCATAGCAGCAAAATCACCATGCCGAGGGCATCAGCCTTAGCATCACTGGCTTTCGATTTCATGTCGGTCTCCTCATGAGAGTGCGCATTTTACATCAGGCGGCGACAAGCTCGGTGCGGACGCGCTGTTGCAAGGGTTTGCGGAGCCGCGCTGCAAGCTCGCATAGCAAGGACGCAGTGGTCGGCCAATCAATGCAGGCATCGGTGATGGACTTCCCATATTCGAGGGCCGTCTCGCCCTCAATGAAGGATTGATTGCCGCCTTCAAGATTGGATTCGAGCATGATGCCTGCGATGCTGCGATTGCCAGCTTCGATCTGCGCTGCGACTTCGCGCGCCACGAACGGCTGGCGCGTGTGGTCCTTGGCTGAATTCGCATGGCTGCAGTCAACGACGATATTGGCGGTGAGACCGGCAGCCTGCATTTGCCGCTCGGCGTCAGCGATGGATTCGGCGTCGAAATTCGGCCCGCGCACGCCGCCTCGGAGGACTAAATGCCCATCGGCATTGCCGCGGGTGTGAATGATCGCAACTTCCCCACGTTGATTGATACCGAGGAAACGGTGCGGCGTGGAGACCGAACGCAATCCGTTGATAGCCACACTCAGCCCGCCATCGGTTGAGTTCTTGAAGCCGACAGGGCAAGAAAGCCCCGATGCCATTTCTCGATGCGTCTGAGATTCGACAGTTCTTGCGCCGATCGCCGACCAGGCGATGAGGTCTTGCAGGTACTGGGGCATGATCGGGTCGAGGGCTTCGGTCGCAATGGGCAGCCCGTATTCTGCCGGGTCTGCGATCTTCAAAAGCAGCTCGCGCGCAATTCTAATGCCTTCCTCAATGTGAAAGGTGCCGTCGAGATGAGGATCGTTGATGAGGCCCTTCCAGCCGGTTGTTGTGCGCGGCTTCTCAAAATAGACGCGCATGATCAGTAGCAAAGTGTCTTTGAGCTCGCGCGCGAGCTGCGAGAGGCGCAGAGCATAGTCGAGCGCAGCATCAGGATCGTGGATCGAGCAGGGGCCGGTGATCACGATCAAGCGAGGGTCGGCGCCGCGAAGGATGGCGCGAATGTCACGTCTCGAATCGGCGACCGCGTGGGTGAGCGGCTCGCCCATTGGCAGCACCTCTTTCAGCCCCTTGGGCGAGATGAGGTTTTCCTGTGCGAGCACGTTGGTGTTTTCCGTTTGTTCCATCATGATGAAGAGCGTCTTTCTTGCCTCAAATTATGAAAAAACCCCGAGGCTTTCTGACCTTGTGCCGACGGGGTTTTGATAGATGCCGAAGGCGGTCATGGCCGCCTCGGGGGATGATGATCCGGTGAAAAGGCGTTGATCGTCAGTCGAGGCGGTAACTACGCAGCCCGCCAATACCACGCGCAAAGAGCGCATCGCATAGGCGCGCTGCCCGCATCGCTAAATCGCTGTCCTGAGCTAGATTTCATGCGGCGCATTATGGAGAGGCTCGCGTGCGCTTGTCAATTCATTGCTCGAAAAGCATTTGTTGTTAACCTACGCCCCCGAGCCTTATCAAATTCGAGAGTAGCACTTCGCCGTATGAGGGCTATACTTTGACGCTTCATCGAGCCTTCAGACAAGCAAGCTTCAGCGAAGGAGAGCAGTACATCATGACCGTTTACCGCAAAGTTGAGCGCTATGCCGACCCGCAGACAAGCAAGACGCCGGCGCACAAAGAGCCTGATCCCGACCTCGGCCACGACTTCATCCCCAAAGAGCGCTACACCTCGAAGGACTTCATGGCGCTCGAATGGGAGCGGCTGTGGACCAAGGTGTGGCTGATGGGCGCATGGCAAGGGGACCTCAAGAACGCCGGTGATTATGTGGTCACCGAAATCGGCAACGAGTCGATTGTCATTACCAAGGATGAAAACGGCAACTACAACGCTTTTTATAACGTCTGCTCGCACCGCGGCAATCAGGTCGCTTACGGCAGGCGCGGTCACACAGATGCGTTTCGTTGTTCATTTCACCTGTGGGAATACAACCTGCGCGGCGAGCTCACGCATGTGCCCGACGCCGAGACCTTTGCGCAGGGCGCACCGTGCGACAAGCTCTCTATCGTCAAGCTGCCGTGCGAAACCTGGGGCGGCTGGGTGTGGTTCAGCATGAACCCGGATGTTGAGCCTTTGCGCGACTACCTCGACATGATCCCTCAGCATTTGGACCCGTATCACTTTGAGCGTATGACGCTCGTTAACGACATCACCTTCGAATGGGACGTCAACTGGAAGACATCTGTGGATGCCTTCAACGAAACCTACCATGTCAACGGCACGCATCCGCAGCTAATGACCTACATTGAGGACATGGATGTGCAAATCGATTGCTACAAACGGCACAGCCGCTACCTCATCCCGTTCGGCGTGGTCAGTACGCATTGGCAGGACGGCACTGGCATTTCCGAGCCGATGAAGGAGTATATGCGCATGATGCATCTCGATCCAGACACCTACCAAGGCGATGGGCTTGGCGTGCGGCGTGCAGTGCAGGAGAATTTGCGCAACAACGACAAGGCACTTGGGTTTGACTTTGCGGATTTGAACGACGATCAGCTCTCCGACGATTATCATTATCTGATCTTCCCTAACATCACCATGAATATTCATGCCAACAGTGTGATGATCTTCAGGCAGCGCCCGCACCCAACAGACCCCAACAAAATGCTGTGGGATTTGCAGAACTACATGCTTATGCCCGAGGGTGCGCCCGCGCCTGAGCGGCCCGAACATCGGCAGTTCAAGCACGGCGAGGAATCCTTGGGCGAAGTGCTCGATCAAGATGCCTCGAATCTGCCGATGGTGCAAAGGGGCATGAATTCGCGTGGCTTTCGCGGCTTGTGGGTTTCCAAGCAGGAACTGCGCGTGCGTCATTTGCACAAGGTCGTGGATGACTATCTGTATCGGGGCAGCATCAAGTGGCTCGGCTAGCGGCGCGTCTTTCTCAATTCTTTTCTCGACAGGAGCAATTCTCATGGATCTACAAATCAAGGGCGGCAAAGCGCTCATCACCGGCGGTTCCAAAGGCATCGGCCTTGCCATCGCCCACGCCTTCGCCGATGAAGGCTGCAATGTCGCGATCTGTTCGCGCAGTCAGGACAATGTCGATTCGGCGCTCGCCGAACTTGCCGCCAAGGGCGTCAACTTCTATGGCGAAGCGGTGGACATCGCCGATGCGGATGCCTTCGCAAGCTGGGTCAAAGGTGCTGCGGATGCCCTCGGCGGCGTTGACACCTTCGTCTCCAACGCCACAGGCCCGGGCGGCGGCGATGAGAAGGCATGGCAGGGCGGACTCACACACGATATTTTCGGGCTCACGCGCGGTGTGGCCGCATCCGTCTCGCACTTGGCAGCCTCTGAGAACGCGAGCATTGTCGCCATCTCCTCGACGGCTGCTTTGGAAAAGTTTATCGCTGCCATGCCTTACAACGCCATGAAAGCGGCTCTTTTGCAGCACGCTGGCGCGCTTGCGTTTGACCTCGCGCCGAAAGGTATTCGCGTCAATTGCGTGACGCCCGGGCCTATTTTCATTGAAGGCGGTTCATGGGATCGCATCAAGCAGGGCATGCCAGCCCTGTATGAAGGCACGCTTGCGGAAGTGCCCTTGGGACGCATGGGCACGGCGGCGGAAGTCGCTGCACAGGTGGTGTTCTTGGCGAGTCCGCTCTCAGGCTTCACCACCGGCACCAACGTGGTTGTCGATGGTGGCCTCACCAAGCGCATTCATTTCTAGGCGATTTCGATGCCAAAGCAAAGCGTTCAGGTCTACATGGTGGTTGCTGGCGACTATCACGACATGGACTATGCGCGCCTCGAACTTTTGAAGTTGCTTGCGGCAAACGAGCGCATTCGCGTGCATGTAGCTGAAAATTATCACGACCTTGATGCCATCAACGCTTGCGACTGGCTGCTCACCTACACCTGCAACCTCGTGCCAGAAAGCCATGAGCAGGAAGTCTTGAGAGCGTTTGTGGCGGGCGGCAAGAAGTGGTTTGCGCTGCACGGCACCAATTCGATCCTTCGCTTTCTTGAGGACGGCAGGGTTGATAGTCCGGAACTGGCGCCAGTGCTGATGGAAACGCTAGGTTCGCAGTTCATCGCGCACCCGCCGATACAGCCGTTCAAAGTACGAAACGCAGATCCTGAGCACGAACTCGTCAAAGGTATTGACGAGTTTGAGACAGATGATGAGCTGTACCTGTGCCGAATTCACGGCCAGCTACACACGCTGCTTGATACGCGCTATGTCGGCAAAGCCGTTGGTTTCGTGGAAGAGGATTGGCATGAAGACGTCTCGCATCCGGTCTACTACATCAAGAAGGTTGGCGAGGGCGAAGTGCTGTATCTCAATCTTGGTCACTGCCGTGGTCATTACGACATGCAGCCGATGATCGACTACTATCCCAATATCGAGCGTGGCAGCTGGGAGAAACCAGAGTATTACGAGCTGCTAAGACGCGGTATCGACTACTGCGTGCGCGGGGTCGCGTGAGGTGGGTGAGTTTCGCTTCGCGCTGCAATCCTTCAATGCCACAAGTGGCGCGGATTGGAGCGAGCAGGCGAGGAAGGCGGAAGCGCTCGGCTATTCCGCACTACACCTGGCAGATCACATTTTGGGGCCGGGGCCTGCCTTTGAGCGGGCCAACCATCCGCCGCAGACACTTGCCGCAGTGCCAGCGATGGCGCACGCCGCTGCGGTCACTAAAGATCTGAAAATCGGTTGCCGTGTCTTTTGTATCGACTATCATATACCGATTGTGCTCTTGAAAGAAGCCATGACCATTGATTTGCTGTCGGACGGCCGTTTGGAGCTTGGCCTAGGCGCTGGCTGGGTGAAAGAAGAATACCGCGCGCTCGGCATGCACATGGACGATGCAAGTGTGCGCATAGACCGGCTTCAAGATATTGTACAAGCGGTCAAGTGTTGGCGCCAGCCCGGCCTCATGAAGATCACGAACAGAACTATCAATTGGAAGGATTTTGAAGCTGTGCCACAGCCAGTGTCGAAACCGCCTATCATGATTGGTGGCGGCAGTCCTCGCGTGCTGCGCCTTGCTGGCCAAGAAGCGGACATTGTGAGCCTCAATTTCAACAATCGAACAGGCATGATTGGCGCCGATGGCGTGCGGCTCTCGACCGCCTCGGAAACAGCGTGTAAAATTGCATGGATTGAGCAAGGTGCCGGAGACCGATTCAGTGCAATCGAAATCGAGATCGGTGCCTACTTCACGTTTGTAACGGAGCAAGCGAAGCCGGTGGCCCTACAGTTCGGACAGATGTTTGGCTTGAGCGAGGATGAAATGCTCGCCCATCCGCACGCGCTTTTTGGCGGTGTGGAGAGCATTTGCGAAGAGCTAGAGCGACGTCGAGAAGCCTTCGGTATTACCTATGTGACCGTGCCAATGGAAGCGGCAGATGCCTTTGCGCCAGTGGTGGCGCGTCTCGCTTGACTGAGATTGCTGACTTGGAAACGCGGGCGAGTCGAGTTTGAATATGGTCAAGAGTCACCACAATCACAATACGCCGGGCACAGAGGCAAGCTTGGCCGCGGGCGTACTGCACGAGGCAGTGCTTGAAACGCTGGCGAGCGCCGTAGTCTCGCTTGAGCCGGGCGGTATGGTCACGACCTTCAATGCGGCAGCAGGCATGATCACCGGCATAGAACCTGAAGCCGTGATCGGGCGCACGTTCGCAGAGGTGTTCCTTTCGCTAGAGGGCGCTGAAGAGTTCACGCAAGCTGTGCTCGATGCGATTTACGAAGGCACGCTGGTGCATCAGCGCGTTGTCAATGTCGAATTCCCCTCCGGCAAGCGCGCTCTGGCGGTCAGCGCGTCGCGAGTGCGCGGCGGCCGCGGCGAGGATGCTGGTGTCGCTGTTGTGTTTGATGACATTTCAGAATTACGCGAGTTGCGTGACAAGGAATTGCAGCTTGCGCAAGCGCTCGAAACACAGCACCGCGAATTGCAGCAGGCCTATCTGAAGCTTGAGGCACAAAACGACGAGCTGCAGGTCGTCGAGCGGCAAGCCCGCCGTTCGCGGATTGGCGGTGTTGTGGCGCTCGGATTCGTGCTGCTGGTGGTTGGCATCTCAGTGGTAAATTTGCAACCGGATGCGCCTGCTGTAGCGGCTAGCGTCACGCCTCAAGAAAATGATGGCGAAGGGAGGCTTTTTGTGGTCGAACCGCGCGCCGTGTCGCGCGTCGTCAATATCACTGGTCAACTCGCGCCGAGGCGCGAGGTGGACATCATCAGTCCGATGCAAGCGAGGGTCGCTGCGGTGCATGTGCCATACGGCGTGCGCGTGGTTAAGGATCAGCTTTTGGTTGAGCTTGATGTGAATCAACTCAACATTGAGCACCGTCAAGCTGAGGCGGCGCATATCAAAGCGATAGAGCGGTTTTCACAAATCGAGAACTGGGAGGACAGCGTCGATGTCGCGCGCGCTCGCCGCAGCTTGAACAGAGCGAAAATCGATTTGGAAGATGCGCGCAACAAACTCGAGGAAACAAATTTTCTGCTGGAACGCGGGGTGATTCCTTCCTCAGAGCAAGAAGCGGCAACGCGCAATCTGGAAAACCGCCGGTTCGACCTAGAGGCAGCTGAGCAGAGCTTCAAGATCACTATTGACAAGGGTGCTTCCGATCGTCGCGTGGCACAACTCGAACTCGACAATGCGCGCGCACGATTTGAAGACCTCAGCGAGACGCTCAAGCTGTCAATGTTGCGGGCGCCGGTAGCTGGCGTGGTGATGCGGCCGCCAAGTACAGGCGGCGAGCAGCTCACGCGGCTTGCGGCGGGCGATTCGGTCTCTAAAGGTCAGCGCCTGCTCATTATCGGTGATCTTGACGGGCTGTCGGTTGTTGGGCAGGTGGACGAGGTTGATATTGTCAGCATTCAGGTAGGCAACGAGGCGCTCATCAAAGGCGACGCCTTTGAAGGACTTGATCTCGCTGCGACCGTCACCAAAGTGTCTTCGCAAGCGAGCAGCAGCTTGGGTTATAGGGCCTTGCCACGGTATGATGTCGAGGCGAGTGTTGATCGCTTGAGCGCTGATCAGCTCGCACTGCTCCGCCTCGGCATGTCTGCGGTTATCGAAATTGTCGTCTCCGAAAAAGACGATGCGCTCATGGTGCCCATCGAAGCGGTGTTCGTGCTCGACAATCAGCCAAGCGTCCTTGTGAACAAGGACGGCGAAGTGACCCGTAGGCCGGTCGAGCTTGGGGAAGTCACAGTGAATGCAATTGAAGTCGTGACAGGGGTCTTTGCAGGCGACGAACTGGTGATTCCCAACTCATGAAGTGGCCGGGTATAAAGGGTAACCGAGCCTCGTCGAAAGGGTCAACTCAAGATCACTGGCTGCCTGAAGCCGACCAGCCCATATTGAAGCTCTCCGGCGTTTCCAAGCACTTTACGGTGGGGCCGGTACGCACAAGCATCTTCCACAACATCCATTTGCAGGTGAATGCGGGCGACATGGTGTCGATCATGGGTGCCTCCGGCTCTGGAAAATCGACTTTGATGAACATCATGGGATTGCTCGACCGGCCGAGCGGCGGCTCGATTGCACTTGGCGGCCAGAACATTGCGTCAATGGACGACAACGCTCTGTCTGCGCTTCGCAATCGGGGATTGGGGTTTGTCTTTCAATCGTTCTTTTTGTTGCCACGCCTGTGTGCTTGGGAAAATGTGGCCCTACCGCTCGCCTATCGCGGCGCACACGGCGTTGAAGTACGTGAGCAGGCGGAGGATATGCTGTCCAAGGTTGGTTTGGCGGAGCGCCTTGCCCATCGACCGACTGAACTTTCGGGTGGACAGCAGCAGCGCGTAGCGATCGCACGGGCACTCGTCGGTAGCCCAGCGCTGCTTCTAGCAGACGAGCCCACGGGCGCGCTTGATGCGGAAACGAGTCGTGAAATCATGGATTTGTTTGAGCGGCTCAACAGCGATGAAAAAGCCACCTTGGTCCTCATCACCCACGACTATGCAATCGCACGTCGCTGCGAGCGCCATCTTCGCCTGGTCGATGGCGAGATTGAAGAATGAACGCGCGCGCAGAACTCATATCGCAAGGCGCACTGCCATTTCTATCAGGCAGCATGTTGATGGCGCACGCCAAGGAAGCTGTCAAGGGATTGGTGTCGAATCTACAACGCAGCGTGTTAGCACTTGCTGGCATTGTCATTGGCATCGCATCGGTGATCGCACTGCTGACGGTTGGCAATATTGCCCGCAACGAGGCGATCAAGCAGTTTGAAGCGCTTGGCACTGACCTCGTATCGGTGTTTGACGTCAGTGATCGTAGTCAAGAGGAAAGGCCGCATGTGCTCGACATCAATCATGCGACTGCGCTTGCCAATCTGTCGACGATCCAGGCCGCTTCGCCCTATGCCTATGATTCAGCGGAGCTCGTGCTCGGCGGTGATAATTACCAATCGTTTCGCCGAGTCGGCGTGAATGAAGCCTTTGCCAACATACATGAAATGAGTTTGCTCGATGGTCGATTCATATCGCCTTTCGACGGGCGCCGACCATTCGCCGTCATTGGCTCGGAGGTCGCCGATGAGATGCGCAGTGCTGGCACCATGCCTACGGTTGGCACGAATATCCGATTCGGAGGCAGCATCTACACCATTGTTGGAGTGCTCGATCATCGCGCTTCGGCTACGCAAGATCTGCGCGTAGAGAGAGCGGTGCTGGTGCCCATTCAAGTAGCGCTGCGCGCGCTCGGCACTCGCGAGCTGACCGGCGTTACCCTGCGGCTCGAACCTGATGTTCACTATTTGACTGCGACGAACGAGATTCAAGCCTATTTCCAGCGCGCTGCGCCGGGACTGTACGTGAATGTGCACAGCCCTGTGCGCCTGATCGAGCAAATGGAGAAGCAGATGCGTTTGTTTGCGGTCTTGCTTGGTGCGGTAGCGGGCATTGCGCTCGTTGTGGGTGGGTTCGGTATTATGAACGCGATGCTCGCATCGGTCACCGAGCGACGAACGGAAATCGGTATCCGCCGGGCACTCGGTGCGAGGCAGCGCGATATTCAGATCCAGTTCCTCGCTGAATCATCGGTATTGTGTGTTCTTGGCGGATTGATTGGCGCGGTGATCGGCATTGGCGCGACACTCATTATTAGCGCCGTTGTTGGCTGGACATGGCTATTCTCAGTGAGCGCAGTCGTGCTTGGGGTCGCTACGGCTGTGGTTGTCGGCTTGGCCTTTGGTTACTTCCCGGCACGACAAGCAGCGAGGCTTGACCCGATTACGGCGCTGCGCGATTCCTAGGGAAGCTCATTGTCGGGTGCATTCGCCGCCAGCCTTTGCTATGGTGAAAAGAGCCTCTCGGAACTCTGCCTCATCGAGCGCCAGCTACAACTCGACCTGCCAGTCTTCGCCATCTGCGTTGCCGTGGTGCTCTCCATCTCGGTGCCTGTCTGGGAAGCACCTCTGGCGGCCGCGTCGATGTTGTCGCGCATCTACGAATGGATTGAAGCGAACCTCGGTTTTGCATTCATCTGGGCAGCCGTTGGCGCTACCATCTTTCTCCTCTGGCTGGCGCTCTCAAGGCACGGCAAGCGAACGCTCGGCGGTATTGATGCCAAGCCCGAGTTCAGCACGTTCAGTTGGATCGGCATGCTGTTCTGCGCTGGCATCGGCGCATCGATCATGTATTGGTCGGCGCATGAATGGGCGTTTTATGTCGATCAGCCACCGTTCGGGGCAGAGAAAGGCAGCATCGAGGCAATGGAATGGGCCTCGACCTATGGGCTGTTTCATTGGGGCGTGCCAGCTTGGGCGCTCTACTGCGTGCCAGCCGTCACCATCGGCTGGGTGTTCTGCTCACAAAGGACGGGGCAGCTTCGCTTCTCGACATCGCTGACCGGCCTGTTCGGGCCGGGGTTCACAGAAACGCTCGGCGGCCGTCTCGTGGACGTGTTCTTCATCGTCGGACTGATTGGTGGGACAGGCACCTCGCTCGGTCTCGCAACCCCAATGCTCACGGCACTGATCGCCGAACTCGGCTGGCTGCCGCAAGGCTTCACCTCAAGCTTGCTGGTGCTGATGGTGTGTACGGGCATTGTCGCGGTCAGCGTCTATCTCGGCCTTGACAAGGGTATTCGGCGCTTGAGTGAGATCAATGCGTGGCTGGCGATTGGCTTTTGCGCGTTTGTGCTGATCACCGGCCCGACGGTGTTTCTGTTGAACGCGGCCACCAACAACCTGGGTCTGCTGCTAGATGGCACGCTGCGCATGATGACATGGATGCAGCCGTTTGGCGGCAACGGCTTTGTCGGCGACTGGACGATCTTCTACTGGGCTTGGTGGATCGCCTACGCGCCTTTTGTCGGGCTGTTTGTGGCGCGAATCTCCTATGGCCGCACCTTGCGCGAGATGGTGTTCGGCATGCTTGGCTATGGCACGGCAGGGGGGGCGCTCTACTACCTCACGCTTGGCACAAGCGCCATGTGGCACGACATGCAAGGCTTGGTGCCAATTCTGCAAGCGGTTCGTGCGGGCACACCCGATATTGGCGTCGCCGCCTTCATTGGCTCGATGCCGCTGAATCCATTACCGCTGTTGGTGTTCCTTGTGACCGCTGTGATCTTCGTGGCGACTACCTACGACTCCTCTTCATTCGCCATCGCCTCAGCTGCGACGAAAAATCTCGAACACGATGATCAACCACCACGTTGGCAGCGAATTTTCTGGGCATTCGGCATCATGGCGCTACCCGTGACGCTACTTGTCATCCGCGAGGCAGGCGGCGATGCGCTCAAAGCCATCCAATCCCTTGTGCTTGTGGTGGCACTGCCGATCATGTTGATCTGCGTGCTGTCTTGTATCAGTTTGGTAAAGTCGTTAAACGAGCAGGGCAATCAATCTCCGCGAAGCGTAAAATGACGCTTCCCTTGCCGCAATGTGCGCAGCTTGCCCGAATCAAAAGGCATCCGCCTCTTTAAGAACAGTTTTCTGGAAGCGCTCACTCATGTGCATCCCATTGTGCCGCTGTGCTTGTGGGGGCCGATTGCCCTCTGGCTGATCGGTCGAGGTGTGCTGACGCATGGGTTTGGCCTCGCCGATGTGGGCATGATGCTGGTGGCTGGCGCGTTTGCATGGACGCTCAGTGAATATCTCGTCCACAGGTTCGTGTTTCATTTTCGGCCAACGACCGCGGCGGGTCGCTATCTCGTCTACCTTTTTCACGGCATTCATCACGATGACCCTAATGATCGCACGCGCCTCGTGATGCCGCCCGCAGGTGCCATTCTTATCATCGGCTTCATTTACCTGCTCTTCTCGCTTGTTGTCCCGCACCCATGGATCGAGCCGTTCTTTGGCTTCTTCATCATCGGCTACCTGTGCTACGACTACACGCACTACGCGATACATTTCTGGCCGATGAGTGGGCGAATTGGCGGCTATATCAAGCGCAACCACCTACTACATCATTTTCAAGAACAGAATGTGCGCTTCGGTGTCAGCACGCCATTTTGGGATGTCGTGTTCCGCACTCGCGGCAAGCTCACGACCACGACTTAAGCACCGCTCTCGTCAGACGATAAACACGCGCCAGACCATAGCGATGGTAAACGCAAGATTGAATCCTAGCATCCACTTGACGAGCAGCATGCTCGCTTTGATTTCAGCAATGCTGCTATCGTATTGAGCGACTGACTTGGCGGCTTCTCGGGCTTTGACTTCGTCAGACCCAGCGCTCAGGAGCGCATCATATACTTCATACTTCGCTGTTCATTGGCTCATGCTGTGGCCGCAAGCTCTTGCCTTGTCAGACTGTCTATCTTACTCTAACTTTATCTTCTATCTTCTATTATCCGGCGCCCTTGCAAAGGCCAATGACACATAAAATCCACTCTGTTTTCGCAGCGCTCGCCTCGCTGCCAATGTTCGCCTTCGCAGATCTTGCGCACTATGATGTGGGCAGCGACGGCGATATATCCGCTGAGGAGTTCGCCGCCTACTACCATGAAAGCCGAGCGCCTTCGATTTTGAAGTTCGATTTCAACGCTGACGGGACACTCAGCAGCGAAGAATTATCCGCGCTTGCCGATGAGATGGCGGCGCTGCACGCGGCGGCTACCGAGCGCACGCGTGCATTCGCGGAAAAGAACTCATCAAAGCCATTCATGGAGCGCTTAGGACTGCTCATTCGTGAGTCTCATGCGCAAGCGAATCTCGGCGCTGAGCGCTCAAGCCTGGCGGAAATACGCGGCGCGAATTTTTCCATGACGCAGGACATCGCGAGCGAGTCTCGCGTCATTTCCATGAAGGGCTCGGTCTTGCGTCCGCTGACCCTAGGGCAAGCCTCGCGCCACTGGCTGCTTCCCGGCGTCGAGTTCAATCGCCTCACCAACGAAACCGAGCCGGAGCGCGAAATCGACTCGCTGACCTTTCGCATCGGTAGCGAGTTTACGTTCGATAGCAAGCGCTTTGGCGGTGGCATTCGCTTGCGCGTCAACCCCTTGGTCACGACCAACTTTGGATTCGATGTCGATGTGCGCGCGCTCGAAGTGCAGGTCGAACCGAGCTGGGAACAGGGCGAACTTGGCGCTGAGAGGCGTTTTGGCCCGATGAGCATCCATACGCGCTTGCTTTTTCAAGCTGAATATGGTGAGGTCGTTGATGCGGGCGAGCGACCGGATTTACGCGCAGGCGACGGTTTTACGCGCGCAGGTGCGAAGCTTGGTGCCATGTTCCGGCCAGTGGATATCGCGCTCATCGATGGCCTCGCCGGGTCGCTCAGCTACGAATGGCATCAGGACTTGAGCGGTGATTTGCGGGCGCGAAGGCTCTTTGTGGCGGGCATCTATTATCAACTCGATGCCCTCGGGCAAGTGACGCTCGAAAGCAAGTACATTCAAGGCGATACATCGGTCGCCTTGGAAGATGAGGAGACATGGACCATCGGGCTTGGCGTGAAGCTGTGACACATGGCACGGACTCATTCGGGTAATACGCTGGCGTGCAGGCGTTATAGGAACTTGAAAAGCAAGGGGCTCGCCCATATGTTGGGTTGACTGAGAATCGCACTTTTCTAGCCACACACATCTAGTCACATATAGCAGGGAGTTTTTGGCGTGATCGAAGCTCAAGGTCTCACGCGCTACTACGGCGATACGCTCGCCGTGGATGGCGTGAGTTTTTCTCTTTCCGAAGGCGAAATTGTCGGGCTGCTTGGTCACAATGGCGCTGGCAAATCCACTATCCTCAAGCTCATCACCGGTGCGCTCGAACCCGACCGGGGCGAGGTGCGCTTGGATGGCACCTTGATGGATGTCGCAGACGACCAAGCGAAATCGAAGATTGGCTATCTGCCTGAGAACCTGCCTCTCTATAGCGATATGCAGGTCGTTGACTACCTCGACTACATGGCGTCAATGCACGGCCTGACAGGGCTAGCGGCGCGCAATGCGGTGGTGCGAAGCATGAAGACAACTGAACTCGAAGATCGCACCTTTGATCGTATTGATCAGCTTTCGCGCGGCTTTAAGCAGCGCGTCGGCGTGGCGCAGGCTATTTTGCACGACCCCAAGTATGTCATTCTCGATGAGCCAACGAACGGACTCGATCCGTCGCAAACGCTTGCCATGCGGCACCTTTTGAAGCGTCTGTCGAAGAATGCGGCGGTGCTGGTGTCCACCCATGTGCTTCAGGAAGTCAGCGCCGTCTGTGATCGCGTGCTTATTCTTCGCGCAGGCACGCTCGCGGTTGATCAGCCATTAGCGGCCTTGAGCGCATCGAATCGACTGATGCTGGCAAGTTCAGCGGCATCCGCCAAGGTGAAAACTGCCATCTCAGGCATCGACTGGGTGGCAGCGGTCTCAGAAGACGATGACGGATACATGCTGGAAGTATCCGATGGCGCACTAGTGGATGATCGGGATTCCATCGCTGGCCTCGTGCGCGTGCTCGTGGAGGCGGATGTGCCTGTGAGCGGCCTTAGCGCTGTGCGCAAAGACCTTGAAGCCCTGTTTCGTGAAGTGACGGAGGCGCACCATGCAGCCTAGCGAAGTCATCCGAATTGCGCGCAAGGAGTTCGGTCTCTATCTCAATAGTCCGGCTGGCTACCTGTTCCTCGCGACTTTTGTCGGCGTGTGCTTGTTCGTGCTCTTCTGGGGCGAAGCCTGGTTTGCGCGCAACATCGCCGATGTGCGCCCGCTTTTTGAATGGATGCCGCTGCTACTTGTGTTCCTGTCAGCCGCGCTCACCATGCGCATGTGGAGCGAAGAGAAGCGCACGCAAACCCTTGAGCATGTGCTGACTTTGCGGGCGAGTCTTGCCGCCTTCGTGTTCGGTAAGTTTTTGGCGTGCTGGGGGCTGCTTGGCGTTGCGCTCCTGCTGACCTTGCCACTACCTGTCAGCGTCTCGTATTTCAGCGGTCTCGATTGGGGGCCGGTGATCGCGGGCTACTTGGCTGCCATGCTCCTTGGCGCCATGTATCTGGCGATCGGCCTTTTTGTCAGCGCCCGCACTTCAAGCCAGATCGTCAGCTTGATACTTGCAGTGCTTGTGAGTGGCGCCTTCTACATTGTCGGCGCCGGCGTACTGACTGATCTCGTCGGCAATCGCTTGGGCGAATGGATGCGGCTTGTTGGCAGTGGCTCACGATTCGAGAGCATCACGCGCGGCGTCATCGATCTGCGCGACCTTGTCTATGCACTGTCGCTCGCTGGCGTGTTCCTCGTGCTGTGCGCCCATAGCTTGCGTGCGCAGCGGTTCGCAAGCCGCGGACAGAAGGCTTCGCATGGTCGCGCGCGCCTGATAGTCGCCCTGCTAGTCGTCAATTTGCTCGCGCTCAACGTATGGCTGCACGGTGTCAAATCGCTGCGGGTGGATGTCACCGAAGGCAATCAATATTCGCTTTCCAAGACTACCGAGAGCTTTCTTGCGCAGCTTCGAGAGCCACTTCTGATTCGCGGCTACTTCAGCAGCAAGACGCATCCACTGCTCGCACCGCTCGTACCGCAGCTTGAAGATTTGCTTGCCGAGTACGAAGTCGCCGGTCATGGCCGCGTGCGCGTCGAGATCATTGACCCGGTACTCGACCCGGAGGCTGAGGACGAGGCCAACAGCAAGTACGGCATTCGCTCGGTGCCGTTCCAAGTTGAAGATCGCTATCAGTCGAGCCTCGTGAATTCATACTTTAATGTGCTGGTGAGCTACGGCGATGCGTATGAGGTCATTGGCTTTGGCGACCTCATTGAAGTGAAAGTGAGCGGCGAATCTGGCGTTGATGTGCAGCTTCGCAACCCGGAGTTCGACATCACGAGCCGGATTCGCAAGGTGCTGCTCGATTTTCAGTCCGGTGGAGAAGTGCTTGCGAGCCTTGATGCGCCGGTCGAATTTGTCGCCTATGCTTCAGCCAACGAGTCGCTGCCGCCAAGCCTCGCTGAATATCTTGCCATCGTCATGGAGGTGATGCAGGACAAGGCGGATGAATCGAACGGCAAACTTGGCGTATCTCGGGTTGACCCGCAAGCAGGCGACGGCAGCATCGCCGAGCATTTGCGCCAGAACTACGGCTTTAGTCCGATGCGCGCGAGCCTGTTAGACGCCGCGAGCTTCTATTTCTACTTGACGATGAGCGATGGTGAGATTCTCGTGACCCTGTCGATTCCTGAATCGCAAGATCGGGAAGGTTTTGAACGGGTGCTCGACACGGCGCTCAAACGCTTCGCGAGCGGCTACTTGAAGTCGGTGGCGCTGAGATCGCCGCAGCCGCTGCCGCCGCAGCTTGCGCAGCAGGCGGCGCAACAGGGACTCACGCCGAACACCTACGAGCGGCTCTTTGAGCAGCTGACATCCGGCCTCGATGTCGTGCGCGCTGATCTCACCGACGGGCAAGTGCCTGAAGAGGCAGAGGCGCTGCTCGTCGTTGACCCGTCTTCGCTCGGCGATAACGAAGTGTTCGCCATCGATCAGTTCCTGATGCGAGGTGGCACGGTGCTGCTGTCCCTCGGCGCCTATGAATCTTCATTGACACCGACAAATATTTCGGTGAGTCCGCGAAGTACTGGCCTTGATGATTGGCTTGCGCACAACGGCATTGAGATCGGCCAATCACTGGTGATGGATGCACGCAATTCGGCCTTTCCTGTGCCGGTGACGCGCCAGGTCGGCAGCTTTTCCTTTCAAGAATTGCAAATGCTTGACTACCCGTACTTTGTCGAGGTGCGCGATGACGGCTTCAACGAGGAGGCGATCATGGTCTCGCAAGTGCCGCAGGTGTCGATGCCTTGGGCATCACCCATCGAGATCGATGCGCAGGCGAATGCAACGCGGCAGGTGACTGAGCTGCTCCGTAGTTCGGATGAAGCATGGCTGAGCACGAGCACCGATGTGACGCCGCGCTTCTCCGAGGATGGGCAAGCGCCGTTCTTCCCTGAGGGCGAGATCGGCAGCCGCGTGCTCGGTGCCATGATCGAGGGCCGCTTCGATTCGTTCTTCGCTGGCAAGGCATCGCCATTGCTGACAGCGGCCATTGAAGCGCAGGCGGAGGAAGAAGATGCCGGGGCGCTTGATGAAGAGCAAGCAGACGCTACAGACACAACTGAGAGCGAGATTGAAACAGGCGCTGGCGTTGTGGCTTCAGTGATTGAACGTTCTCCTCAGTCGGCTCGCCTTATCATTCTTGCCTCGAACGAGTTTCTTTCAGACCGCAATTTGCAGATCATGGGTTCAATCTCGGGCATGGTGCAGCAAGGCTCGCTAGAGCTTGTGCAGAACGCCGTTGACTATGCGCTCGAAGATGCGGGATTGGTCAGCATTCGTTCACGCGGGCACTTCAACCGTACCTTGCCGCCGACAACACGCGAGTTGCAGATGGTCTTCGAATACATGAACTACGCCTTCGCCCTCTTCGGTCTCGGCATTGTGTTTCTGTTGTCGTTCTACGCCCGGCGGCGTCGGCGGCTTGAATACGCGAGTTGGTTCAGCGAAGGAGTGCAATCATGATGCGGCTGACGCAAAAGACCATCAATGTGCTCATCGGCGTGTTGGCCGCACAAGCGGTACTTGCCGTGCTGCTGCTCATGCCGAGGGAGCAGACGCTCGATCCGCTGGTGACTTTCGATTTCGCGATTGTGGACGAGCTCCGCATTGCCGGTGGTCAAGAGCAAGAAGACGGATTGATCGAACTCTTCCTCAATGACGAAAACTCTGATGCGTGGGCTATGCCGGGCGGTCTGCCTGTCGATGCCTCGCGTATCGAATCGCTGTCCGAGGTGCTTGAGCGCGACCGCTGGACATGGCCGGTCGCTTCAACGAGCGACGCCGCCAAGCGCTTCGAGGTCACCGATGAGAATTTTCAGCGACGGCTACAGCTACTCGCTGGCGAGGATGAAATCGCGATGCTGTATTTGGGCACATCGCCGGGATTCCGGCGCATTCACGTGCGCGAAGCGGATTCCGAGAAAATCTATGCCATTGAGCTTGCCGCCTACGACCTGCCGCTCAAGCAAGACGACTGGCTCGACAAGTCGCTCATCGAAGCACCGGCGGGCATTGAAGCGATGGGTCGGCCCGGACTGTGGGAGGCCGAGCTTGACGGAGAAGGCGAGTGGACACTGCCCAATTCATCCCTTGCCGCCAAGCGTAGCGAACTTGCGAGCATGGCGACGCGCTTTGAAACCTTGCGTGTCATTGGCGTGTCCGAAGAAGCGCCTGATCGGGCGCCAGACCTTTCGTTTGAGATCACCGCCGCAGGCGTCAATGTACGCTACGACTTCTACCGGCCGGAAGAGGAAGAGAATGAAGATAAAAATGACAATGCCGACGAGTCAGAAGATGCCGAACTCAGCGCATCGATCCGCGATACGCTCGTCAAATCAAGCCTTCGAGACGAATACTTCCGGGTGTCGAGCTTTACCGTCGATCAGCTTGACAAGACGCTCGAGGACTTGACAGAAGCGCTCGCAGAGGAGGCAGACAGCTAAGCCCCGCATTCACAGCAACGCAGGCATCCTACTAGAATGAATAGTTTGTGGTGTTCGTGCGTCATTCGTGAAACGGTGGATTCGGCTTCTAGCGGGGTTGCTGCTGATCGCGGCAGTCTCGAGCTCGCTGCAAGCGCGCGAAGTGACTCAACTTGATTATCTCGCTGATGCGCGCGGACTCTCAGCGGGCACCGTACAGGTGCGTGTGATTCGAGAGGGCGAGCGCTACGAGATACATGGCGAGGCTGAAGCCACCGGCGTCTTCGAGCTGTTGTCGGCTTGGCGGAGCTGGTTTCGGGTGTCTGGGCGCACGACTTCCGGCCTGCCGGTTGCACATTTCTACGAGCATTTCGAGTCTAATCGTTCACGCACCAAGACCGTCAAAGTCATTGATGGTGTCACCGAGTATGCGCGCAATGGCGAGGCGCGCGCTGCAACGCAAGCGACGGCCTTGATCGATGTATTCTCACTGATTTTTGTGCATGGTCAGTGCGATGAAGCCTTCCGTGCGCATAGCGGGCGCATGGGCTACGATATTGTGCGCACGTCACGAAAGGTGACGGAATCGCGCGAAACCTGCGTCTATTCAGTGCTTGATGATGAGGATGTTCGTTTCAATGCAATAATTTTGATCGAAAATGTGAGCGGCGTGCGGGCGCCGGTGGAACTTGACTTTTCCGGCTATCAGCTTGGCCGATTCCGCTTGCAAGATGTGATGACCGAGGAGTAACGCATGGATTTGAACTGGACGAGCATTGATGTGGACGGCGCGGCCATGAGGGTGCTCACATGCTTGCCTCTTGAGGCCGGTTCGCCTGCGGCTATCTTGTGTATGCACGCGCCGGGCGTGGATAATTTCATGGAAGCGATGGCGCAAAGGCTCGGACGCGCCGGCTTTGCGGCCTATGTGCCCGACCTCTATTACCGCCAAGGCGAAACCGAAGACGATCCGATCAAGCGTATGGGCCGATTGCGCGATGCTGAGCTCATGGTTGATCTCGCCACAACAGAGCGGTATGTGGCGCGTCAAGATCATCGGCGCATCGCCATCGCGGGCTTCTGCATGGGCGGCAGAATCGCACTCATCGCCGCATCAATACTGACTTCGCTAGATGCGGCCATTTCTTTCTACGGCGGGTTCATTCGAGAAGCCTGGGGCGAAGGCGAGCCGCCGATTGCGCGCGTGGGCACGATCACCTGTCCGGTGCTGCTCATCGGCGGGGCCGAGGATAGCAACCCGTCTGCCGATGATATAGCCGAACTCGCGCGCGTTCTTGACGAGGCGGGCAATGCACCGGAATCCATGATCTTCGAAGGTGTCGGCCATGCGTTTCTCAACTTCAATCGGCCTGGCTATCGCGAAGAAGTGGCCATGCGCGCTTGGAGTCGGTTCGAGGAGTTCTTGACGACGCATCTGGCGAGCGACTAGCGCCTCGCTTCGATACACTGTTCGAGTCCTGCTTTTACGCCAAGTGACATGACAGCATTCGGTATTCTTATTTTCCCAACGGATTATGCAATTCCGCCCGCGGAGCTTGCCGTGATGGTCGAAGCGCGCGGCTTCGAGTCAATGTTCTTTCCTGAGCATACGCACATTCCGGTGAGTCGCATCAGTCCTTGGCCGGGCGGTGCGGACTTGCCCAAGCAGTACTGGCACACGCACGATCCATTTGTAGCGCTCGCCATGGCGGCGCAGGCGACAAAGCGCATTATGCTTGGCACAGGCATTGCCCTTGTCACCGAGCGTGACCCGATCCTCATGGCCAAGCAGGTCGCTACGCTCGATTTCCTGTCAGAGGGGCGGCTTGTGCTTGGGGTTGGTGCTGGCTGGAACGCAGAGGAGATGGAGAACCACGGCACGCGCTTTGCCGATCGGTGGAAGATCTTGCGCGAGCGCATACTCGCCATGAAGCGGATTTGGAACGACGATGAGGCTGAGTATCACGGCGAGTTCGTAGACTTCGATCCAATCTGGGCGTATCCGAAGCCGAAACAGCCGGGCGGCCCGAAGATCCTGATGGGCGCTGGTTCACCCTGGACTTGGGGGCGTATCGCTGAGTACTGCGATGGCTGGATGCCCATTTATCAAGACCCAGATCAAGAGGGCGGCAGGCTGTCCATTGATTTCCCAACGGGCATCACACAAATGCGAGAAGCTTGGGATGCGGCAAATCGCGACGGCGAACCCGAGCTTTGTGTCTACGGCGTGCCAGGAGACAAGGCCAAGATCGAGGCGATGATCAATTTCGGATTCAACCGACTGCTGCTCGGGCTGCCTTCCGCGCATCGAGACAAGATTGAACCAATCTTGGATCAATATGCCAAGCTATTGGAATCATTCTGAAAAACACCATGTCTGACGCGCGGTTTGGTTATTATGAACCTTGCGAGCTGAGCATTTCGGCGCAAGGCGCGTATCTTGAGTTCGCGATTGAACTCAGCAAAGCTGCAGCGAAGGCGATATTGCCCTACTTCAGGCCCGAAGCGATCAATACTGAAACCGAGGTTGAGAACAAGAGCAGAGAAGGCTACGACCCGGTCACGCAAGCAGACCGAGGCGCAGAACAGGCAATGCGCCATCTCATTGCCGAAAGATTCCCAGACCATGGCGTGTTCGGCGAAGAGTTTGGATTCTCAAAAGGCGCGGGCCTGACCTGGGTGCTCGACCCAATTGACGGCACGCGCGCCTTCGTCATGGGGCTTCTTCATTGGGGTACGCTTGTTGCGCTTTTCGATGGCGAGCGTCCGCGCATCGGCGTGTTGCATCAGCCTTTTTTGAAGGAGATGTTCACAGGCGATTGCGAGCGCGCGTTTCAATTTTCGAGCGGTGCTAAGCGCCCGCTCGCCACGCGCCCATGCGCATCGCTTGACGAAGCCTTGTGCGCGAGTACATCGCCGGACATGTTTGCGACCGCAGGCGAGCGCATCGGTTTCGAGCGCGTGCGGAGCTTCGTGCGCGACATGCGCTACGGTACCGACTGCTACGCCTATGCGATGCTCGCATCTGGCCATATCGACCTTGTCATTGAAGCGAGCCTCAAGCCGTATGATGTACAGGCGCTGATGCCGATCATCGAAGGCGCAGGCGGCCTGCTGACGACCTGGCAAGGAGAGAATGCCGCGATGGGTGGCGCAGTGGTCGCAAGCGGCGATCCAAGACTTCACGAACAAGTGCTTAAGGAGCTTCAATCATGACCAATTTAGCCGAAGCCTCGTGCGAGGCGTGCCATCAAGACGCGCCGCCTGTGGAAGGCGCTGAGCTTTCCGCCCTACTTACAGAGCTGCCCGAATGGCGGCACGAAACGGTGGAAGGCGTGCCGCGGCTCAGTAGGGACTATCAATTCAAGAACTTTCTCGAGGCGATTGCCTTTACCAATGCGGTCGGAGTCATTGCCGAAGAACAAGGCCACCACCCTGCGCTGCTCACCGAATGGGGCAGCGTGCGCGTTTCATGGTGGACACACAAGATCAGAGGCTTGCACCGGAACGACTTTGTGATGGCGGCGAAGACCGATCGCGCTTACGACAGCTGCTGACCGCGCTGGCGAGATTCTCAAGGCAGGCGAGGCTGTCGTCCCAGCCAAGGCACGCATCCGTGATACTTTGTCCAAAGACAAGATCCTCTCCTTTTTCAAGCGCTTGCCGCCCTTCAATGAGATTGCTTTCAATCATCACGCCCATGAGGTGCGAGCCGCCTTGCTTGAGATAGCTGCACAAAGAGTCACAGACATCTATTTGACGCTTGTACTGTTTTTCGCTGTTTGCGTGGCTCGTGTCAACCATCAAGCGCGTGGGCAGTTCAGCGCTTCGAAGCTGCTCGGCGCAGGCCTCCATGCTGCTTGCATCGAAGTTGGTGCGACCGCCGCCACCACGCAGGATGACATGGCAGTCGTCGTTGCCTTTGGTTGAGAAGATCGCCGAGTGCCCGTGCTTGGTGACGGATAAAAACACATGCGGATACCAGGCCGAACGCACCGCATCGACTGCGATTTGGGTGTTGCCTTGCGTGGAGTTCTTGAAGCCGACCGGGCAGGACAGCCCGGAGGCGAGCTGCCTGTGGACTTGGCTCTCGGTGGTGCGCGCGCCGATTGCCGCCCATGAGACGACATCGCCCAAGTATTGCGGTGAAATGGGATCAAGGTATTCGGTGCCAGCGGGCAGCCCAAGCTCAGTGATGTCGCGAAGCAGGGCGCGGCCTCGCTTGAGCCCTTCGTTGATGTCGCAGGAATCATTGAGGTGTGGATCGTTCAGCAGCCCTTTCCAGCCGATGATCGTGCGCGGCTTCTCGAAATAGACGCGCATGATCACGAGCAGCTCGTTCTCAAAGCGATTCGCCTGCTCATACAAGCGCTCGGCGTAGACGAGCGCGGCCTTGGGGTCGTGAATCGAGCAGGGGCCGATGATGACCAAGAGGCGTGGGTCACTGCCGCGCAGCATGTCGCGAATCTGCGCTCGTGCCTCGAACACGACTTTGGATGAGCGCTCGCTGAGCGGCAGTTCGGCCACTAGGTCGGCGGGCGCGATGACTTCCTCTTGTCCTGCAATGCGAGTGTCATCGGTGATATATCTCATGCTACTGTCCGGTGAAATTATCGAATAAATTTAACTGTCTAGGGAGCGCGGAATTTTCGGAAGTGTAGCCGGTGTCTGTAAGTCTTTCATTCAACGGGATTTTTTCGAACAGCGTGACCGACAGGCCCTGTAGCAGGGTGTAAAGCGAGGCGTTGAGTCGAGGCGCTTCTGGCGATGGCCACGAGCAGGTGCACGGAGACGGCGGTCCTGCACCTTGACTGCGTTCTCCGATGTGCCGTGGAACTTCCTGATGCGTAGATGCTGCTTGATCCATTTGAAGAACAGCTCCACCTGCCACCAGGATTTGTGCAGCTGGCAGACGGTCGGCGGCGGCTCGAAGAGGTTGGCACTACCACACATGTTCGATCTAACATAATTCCAATTTCGAGACATGCATTCGGTCTATCTTGTGTCGTACTCACGACATTTATTCTTCCGCGCCCGCTTCTCGTAGCGCCCACACAACGGCCGCATTGCCTCTTTTTTCCGCCACGTCAAGCGGCGTACTGCCGGCTTCGGCCTTGGCGTTCACGTCCGCGCCCGCCTCGATTAGCAGTTCCGCTAAGTCCCAGTGCCCATGCAATGCCGCATCGTGAAGTGGCGTTCTGCCGTAGTCGTCCTTGGCATTCACGTCCGCGTCTGCTTCGATCAGCAGTTCCGCTATGTCCGCTTTGCCCTGGAATGCCGCCCCGTGAAGCGGCGTAGCGCCGCCGTCGCCCTTGGCGCTCACGTCCGCACCTGCTTGGATCAGATCATCCGCTATCAGCGCATGTTTTTTGTCCGCATCGTTCTCCTTGCCGTAACGCTTTCCCAGCATTCGTAGATGAAGCGGTGTGTTCCCATGCTCGTCCTTGGAGTTCACGTCCGCGCCCGCCCCAATCAGCACACGCACCACGTCCGCATGTCCTACAAACGCTGCATAGACAAGCGGCGTTCTGCCGCTGTCGTGCTTGGCGTTCATGTCTGCGCCCGCCTCGATCAGAATTTCCACCATGTCCACTTTGCCCTGGAGTGCCGCCCTGTGAAGCGGTGTAGCGCCGTCGTCATCCTTGGCGTTCATGTTCGCGCCTGCCTCAATCAGCATTTCCACCATGTCCGCTTCGCCGGACTCTGCCGCCGCGTGAAGCGGCGTATAGCCACCTTTGTATTTGGCGTTCACGTCCGCGCCTTCCTTGATCAGCTTCCACGCCTCTTCTAGCCTGCCATTGTGTACCGCAAGATGTAGCTCAGTCCCACCAAGCCTTGCAAAGCAAAACACCACCAGAACAGTCAAGGACACAAGAAGAAGAAGAAGAAGAAGAAGAAGAAAGGTAGACCATACCCAGCCTAGAAATATAAACAGTACCGCTAATGCTACTAGGGTAATAATCCGTTTCATATTCTTCATTCGTCTATTCCCATTGTTTCTTTTCCTCACACTACTGTCCGGCGAAATTATTCGATAAATTCAACTGTCTAGGGAGCGTGGAATTTTCGGAAGTGTAGCCGGTGTCTGTTAAGTCGTTCATTCAACGGGATTTTTTCGAACAGCGTGACCGACAGGACCTGTAGCAGAGTGTGAAGCGAAGCGTTGATGCTGAGGCGCTTCCTGGCGATGGCGACGAGCAGGTGCACGGAGACGGCAGTCCAGATCTGCACCTTGACCGCGTTCTCCGATGTGCCGTGGAACTTCCTGATGCGTAGATGCTGCTTGATCCATTTGAAGAACAGCTCCACCTGCCACCGGGCCTTGTACAGCTGGCAGACGGTCGGCGGCGGCTCGAAGAGGTTGGTCAGGAAGACCAGCGTCCTGCGCGTGTCTGGGTCCTTGAAGCGAATGCGCCGCAGGTGCCGCGGATAGTGCCTGCGGGTGTCGGCACCCGTCGTCGCCACGGTCTGGTCGCAGACGATCCCCTGTTCGCGGTCGCTCGGCGCCGAGTAGACGCGCCGGAGGCCGGTGTTCGACTTGGCGCGCGTGACGAAGAACGCGCCCGCCTCGTCGAGCGCGCAGAGGCGCTTGAAGTCGAGGTAGGCGCGGTCCATCACATAGATGGCCGCGGGCTCGGGGATCATGAGGTCGAGGACATTGATGTCATGCAGCCTGCCGTCGGAGACATGGATGAAGCTCGGGATGTTGCCGCGCAGGTCGAGCAGGGTGTGCATCCTGACCGCCGCCTTGGTGGCGCGGAACGACGCCCAGGGGAACAGCGACAGGCAGAGGTCGATGGTGGTGGAGTCCAGTGCGTACACGGTGTTCGACAGGCCCACTGCCAAGGACTCCTCGGCGCGCATCTCCCGCGCCTGCGCGATGAGCCGCTGCGCGAAGTCGGCGTAGATCCGCCAGTCGCGCCGCTCGTTGGCGTCGGCCAGGGTGGAGCGCCTGACCGGCGAGCGGATGCCCATGTGGTAGAGCTTGGCCGACTGCGCCGACAGGCAGGCCTCGATGTCGCGCAGGCTTTCCCTGTAGGTCAACTGCACCTTCAGAAGTTAACCGGACAGTAGTGGTATCTCATGCTATTTGGCTTCGCTTGGCTTGGTGCTTTTTCCGCCGTGCACCGATGGTTCGCAACACCACTTGGTGCGAAGTACGTCGAATTTGTCAAGATATTTCTCAGAGATACCGAGTATTTCGAAGATTCGCTCGTCAAGGTGCTTTCTTGCATCGTCTTGATAGGCTTCGTTGGCGGGCAGGAAGCAACTCGCCTTGAGTTCTTCAAAGGCATCTGCGAATTGCTTGTGCTGCACATCGCTCAAGGCTGCGCAGTCGATGGTGGGTAGATTTGGGAGCTTGGCTGTAGTCAAGCGAGATCGGCCTTGCTGCTGGCGAGTGCCGTGCCACCAGAAGAGCATCAGGCCAAGAGTTGAATTCCCCCAAAGTAGCAAAGGCATCTCATAAGCTTCATTCATTGGCAACAGGTTCGGCCAAGCGGTGCCACCGAGAGTCGAATGTGGCGTCAGGCATACGGCAACCGATTGTGAGTTGAGCTGGAAATCGAGGTTGTGATGCAATCGGGAGGCGTATTTCTGCCACATCTCGACAGCCCTCTGTTTGCAGCCTGTCCTCTCGATGCCTTCTGTGTCTGGGTGAACGATGAATTGCCGTTCTCTTTGTGCATTGTGCGCCCAGAGCACTGGGTAGGTCGGCACGCCGCTGTCTCGAATCTCCTCGATATCAAATGCGCCTCTGCCGTTGCTGCCATTGATGTCACGATGCATAAGACCTCGCCTTGCCACCTTATCCATGCTCGTCAAAGGCACGGCGTGGGCAGTGCGCGAGCGCGGCAATACGAGCGTGCCTTCGCACAGCGCCATGAGCGCATCGATGAGACTCGAGTCGCGAATCCCTGCGGGATAGAACTTGGCGCCAGTCTCGCGTGGCATTGGGCGCATATGACCCTTTGCGAACTCGTGCGCTTCAAGGCGGGTTTGCGGTCTCTGCGTCAAGTTCGCGAAATGCACCGTCTTCGAGTGAGTTCCGCCGCCATCGATTTTGGTGGCGAGCACGAGGCATTCGGCCATGCCTGTGTCTGCCGAAAAAGCGCGGTCGGTATCGCCTGATGCGGCAATAGAGACGATGGTGATGTCGGAATAGTTGCGGGAAAGCGCTTTGCGGGCATTGTCCCAACTCTCGCCAGAGGCAAACGAAAACGGCAGAACGAGTGCGAGTACGCCGCCTTCCTTGAGTTTGTCGTGCGCGAGGTCCATGAAGTTGGACGCAAGGCCGGCGTTTCCATGCCCAAATTGTCTGCTCGGTTGCTCTCTTAGCCGATTCGCCATTTCTCGCTGTTCGTCCTTGGATGTCGCGAACCCCGCAAACGATGGCACCGGTACCCCTAGCTCACCTTCGTGGTTAGTTGGCCGCGTGAATGGCGGGTTCATAATCACCAAATCAAAAGTGCCGTGCCCGACCGGGAAGCCTCTGCGGTCTCCAACCGGCCTCGTGCCTGTGCCTGTCATCCGCTGCCCTGACACTTCGATTTCCTCGCTTGCGCCACTTTGCGCAAAGAGGTTCGTCGCGCTCAGCTCGGTTGTCCTCAAATCGAGTGCGCCGATGTAGATTCTGTTGCGCTCCGCTTGGATGCGCTTGGAAACCGCTTCATCGGTTCCATACGGCATGACGTGCACGAGCGAATCGTGGTAGATGACGTCAGGGTGTGCGCTTGACAGCATTGATGTCGCAAGGTGCGCCGCCGCTGGCATGATGTCAGTGCCTACAAACACATTTTCCATGAAGTGCTTGTGCAGCGCCTCGTCATCGAGTCCGGAGCGCCGGATTTTGCGATAGACCGCCGATTGCACAGCGGATAGCAGCGTGCCGGTGCCGCACGCGAAGTCGGCGATCTTGAGCGCTTTTACGGCAGCCTCATCGGCCCAATCTACTTGCATGCGCTGGGCGGCAAGTTCTGCGAGCAACGCAGCAGATTCCGGCAGCGTGTAGAAGGTGGCGAGGAATTTTCGATCAGCGATGAGCGTTTGGAACATTCTCGCGCCAAGATCATGGAAAGTAGTGGCGCCGAGTTTTTTGAGTGAGGTTGCTACGGCATCGGCTCTATCCATGAGCTCGACGGCATCCCGCGTGGTCAGCTCATAGGCAAGATCATGCGCAATGCTAAAGATAGGCCAATAGTTCACTTCTAGTATCTTTCTCCAGTTTCGCTTCACCCATCTGGGATTAAAAGACCCCGTTGCGCCCAAGGCGCTCTCAACGCTCGGGATGCCGGTGCGCCCTTCGATCGCGTGGTGAAACACAAACGCATTGATGATGATCGCCACAGCCATTCTCACTGTCTGCTCGCCGGGCTCTTGGTGCAGGACATCGCCGAGCGCATCAAGCGATGCAAAGGTTTGGCGAAGCACATGGCTTGCTTGGGAGACCCCAAGAAAAAGCGTTTCAGCGCCTTCAACAATTCGCTTCTCGGAAAGCGATGCGATTTCGACCGCATCGGCAAGGTCATCAACGCCGCCTTCGAGCCATCCGGTGATATGCTTCGGCCACCGCAGGATGCGACTGTTCGTGCCGAGCTGGTAGATGGCGTACTTAAAGCGAGATTGGGCAATGCCGGCGGCCGTCAAGCCTTGCGGCCATTTCACTGCGATTGCGGCCTCGATGACGGCGCCTCTGTCGCCGACCTGAAGACCGATACGTTCTTTCGTTTGCTTATGTAGCGCCCTGTTGACGCTATTGGCGCTCGGTGCTTCAAACTTGGTTTCGATTGCGACTGGCTGCGCGCCAGGGGAATTCACCAACACATCGAGCCTCAGCATGGATTTGCCTTGAATCGTGCCGGTGGAGTCGATGTGCACATTGCCTTCGTTCCATAGCGGATGCCGCTTAATGAGCAATTCGCCGAGCTTGGCGTTCAGCACCTCTTCGCGCTGTTTAGGTGTTGGGATTGTGGCCACCGGACTGGTCGCTACTGGTCGCTGGCAAGGGTCTACAAGTATATCGCATTAAGCAAAGCATCGAGTGCTTTGATGAGCAATTGATGCTCGCCTGCCTTGACCCGCGCTTCAAGCGCGCTTGGGGTGTCGCCTGGCAGCACCGGAATCGAATTGTGCATGATGATAGGGCCGCGGTCATAGACCTCATCGACATAGTGAATCGTCGAACCCGTGACGGCTTCGCCTGCATTGATGACAGCCTCGTGAACGCGGCGACCATAGAATCCTTGTCCGCCGTATTTTGGCAACAGGGCAGGGTGGCAATTGATGACCCGGCTTTGAAAGGCGCTTAGCGTCTTCGGGCCGATCAATCGCATGTAGCCTGCGAGCACCACGAGATCAACCTTGGCGTTTTTCAAGACACGGGTCATGGCCGCATCGAGTGACGCTGCATCGCCGTGCGTTTGGCGGCTCATGTGTGATGCGAGAATGCCATGCTTGCGCGCGCGAGCAAGCGCACCGGAATCACTGTTGTTGCTGATGACGATGCTCACCTCGGCGTTCAGCCGAGCAGATTCGCACGCATCGACCACTGCCTGCATGAGGCTGCCCTCGTGCGATGCGAACAGGGCGAGCCTAGCTTTATCCATGAAAACTATGCATAAAAACTATTCACGAATGAAAACGACTCATGAGCGATTGATGAGGAAATTAGCCGTGTGCCAGATTTCCATATGCGGCCAGTCGCCCTCAAGGACGGCCATGTACAAGCGTAGATACTCATTGCCGCGTCGCCGCCACTTGGCTTCCGGCGTGGCTATTAATCGGTATGTTTGACCGACGCGAAGCGTTTGGCGCACGACGAAGTGCGTCTCCAAATGAAGCCACGCTGGCATCACGAAGCGCCCGGTGAGCGCGCGGTTGGCAAGGTCCATCCACAAGCGGGGATGAATGATGCCAGCCTCCCACAGCGAAAGGTCTTTTGCGTGCGCCCCGGCAGAGGTGACGTTTTCCTCGTGGCTTGGTGTCCAAGCAATTTCGGCAAAGGCCTCGCCGGGGCGGACACCTGCCCACCTGATCTCGCGCCGCACTGTTCTTCGATTTGATGCGCGAGCTCGACTGAAAGGATTCGCCTCCGGCATCTGATCGAGAAAACTGAGCTTCAGCTTTGAGAGTATCGTGCCTTGTGCATTGCGACAGGCGAGGCAGATGTGCGACTTGCTGCTCGATTTCTGATCGGGCGCTATGTGAAGCGCATCGCCATCATAGGCAGGACGGATCAGCCTCATGCTGACTTCGGTGCCGGAAAGCCATGTATCTTCAAAGGTTTGCGTCAATAATTCGCTCATATGCCCGAACAGGTGCGCACCTGAAACGAGCGCGCCTTCAAATCCGTGCTCGCGCGCCACATCGTCCGCATGAATGCGATTGACCGTGTTCGTGTCTTCATTGATCGCATACGCAGTCAACGGCGAAGAAGGAAACATCTTGATGAGATTCATCTTCGCTTTCTTCGGCTCAGCTGCCATACGCTTGTCCGGGAAGCCAGGTCACGAGTCCTTGAAACCAGAAGATCATGATCATGCCAAGGAGTTGCAACAGAATGAACGGCGCGACGCCACGGTAGATGCTTGCAATATCCACTTCCTCAGGTGCCACGCCTTTGAGATAAAAGATAGCAAATCCAACAGGCGGTGTCAGAAAGCTCGTTTGCAAGCAGACCGCGAAGAGCACAGTGAACCAGATTGGATCGAACCCCAAGCTTTGCACGACTGGAGCCACTAAAGGTAATACAATCAATGTGATTTCAATCCAATCCAAGAAGAATCCGAGTAAGAAGGTGGCGATCAGTATGGTGATGACGATGCCTTCGGGAGAGAATGGCAGTGCAAGCAACATGCGCTCCATGAGTTCATCGCCGCCAAGCCCTCGCAGCACCAGCGAATAGGCTGTTGCACCGACCAATGTGGCAAAGATGAAGCCCGTCGTTTTGCTTGTTTCAACAAGAACTTCTTTGAAGATAGGTCGGTTGAGTCGCCGGTTGGTGCCAGCAAGCAGCACCGCGCCAAGCGCACCGACCCCTGCGGCCTCTGTTGGAGTGGCGATGCCAAGGAAAATGCTGCCCAAAACAGCAAGGATGAGGGCCGCTGGCGGCAAGATGGCGACGAGCAGATCAAGCATGGCGCTCGCATCGAGTCTTGCTTCCTTAAGCGCCGCTGGCGCGACTTCAGGCTGCAAAGCGCCGCGCAGGATGATGTAGAGGCTGTACATGAGCGCGAGCATCAGTCCTGGAAAAACCGCTCCAAGGAACAGGTCGCCAACACTCATTGCCATGCGGTCGGCCATGAGCACAAGCATGATGCTTGGTGGAATGAGAATGCCCAAGGTGCCGACAGCGCAGACCGTTCCCGAGGCTAGGCGCTTGTCGTAGCCAGCTTTGAGCATGATGGGAAGACCAAGCAATGCCAGCAGAACAACCGATGCGCCGATAATGCCCGTCGTGGCGGCAAGCAGTACGCCGATGAAGGTGACGCTGAGTGCAAGTCCGCCTCGCAAGGGTCCGAAAAGCCGTGAAAAATGTGTCATCAATCGTTCAGCGATGCCGGACTTGTCGAGCATCAAGCCCATGAAGATGAACATGGGCAAGGCCACCATGACCCAGTTCTCCATGACGCTCCAGATGCGCTCAATGCTCAAAGACAGATAGCTCCAATCGACGCCGGTGACGATGCCAAGGTCGATTTCTGCGACGATGGCGATGGCGGTGAAGGCGACCGCGAGGCCCGCGAGAATCCATGCCACCGGAAAGCCGGTGAACACCAGCCCGATGAAGGCAAGGAACATGCACACGGCGAGCACCTCGTTGAGTGGCACAGCGAAGCCCTTACTTGAAAAGAAATGCCCAAACGCGCATCAGGCGGGAGAGTGCGGCGAGGAGAAGCAGCCCAAATCCAACAAGTAGCATGGATTTGATGAGCCAGCGGTAGGCGAGGCCGCCCGGAGAAGACGACACTTCACCATCGAGAAAGCTATTGATCACAAAAGGCGCCGCGTAGAGCAGCATGACCGCAACGAATGGAAGCAGCAGCAGAATGAGACCGTAGAGTTCAATCCATGCCTGCATTCGGCCCGAGAGCTTCAGCCGCACGACATCGACGCGTATGTGGCTATCGGTCTTCACCGCAAAGCTCATGGCAATCAGGAAGCCTGCGGAATAGAGGTGCCACTGCAATTCCTCGAACTCAATGCGCCCCATCGAAAAGGCGTAGCGCATGATGACATTGACGACGATGACGACGAGCAGCGCCGCCCAAAGCCACGAGGCGAGCGTGCCGATGCGCTCAATGAGGGCGTCTGCGAGGCGCGAGAACCTTGTGTCCGGCAATTGCACGAGGTTAAAAATCTCGCGGCAGGTAGGCGAGGCGCTTCCAAGGGTCGTACTGGTCGCGAAATGCTTGCTGGGATTCCCAGACCCTTTTGAAGGCCGCGTCGCGCTCCGCTTCCTCCGCCATGACCTGATCAGCTTGGCTCTGCAACGTGCGCAGTAGATCATCAGGCAGGCGCGTGACGGTGACGCCGCGTGACTTGAACCCGGAGAGCACCGGCCCTTGCAAGGACTCGGAGTGCGCGAGACCGCGTGCGACGCCCGCGGTGCAGGCAGTTTCGAGCATGGCTTGGTCGGGCGGTGAGAGCGCATTCCAAGCATCCAAACTGATCAGCAGGTGATTGCTCGTGAAGGTCTGGTGCCAGCCCGGGAAGTAGTTGTATTTGGTGACCCTGTCAAACCCCAAGGACTGGTCAGCACTCGGCAGCGAGTACTCGGTTGCGTCGATAGCACCTTTTTCAAGTGCTTGAAATATCTCACCACCCGCTATCATTGTGACTGAGGCGCCAAGGCGTTCGATGATTTTGCCGCCGAGCCCGGCGAAGCGAATTTTGAGGCCCTTGAGGTCATCGAGTTCGCTAATAGGTTTGCGGAACCAGCCAGCGGTTTCAGGCCCGATGACACCGCATAGCATCGGATGGATGCCAAAATCGGCAAATATCTCCACTGCGAGCCCTTCGCCGCCCCCTTCGTACCACCAAGCGGTGAATTCCGGCGGCTCCATGCCAAAGGGCACTGCGGCAAAGAGTGGCGCAGCAGGGATCACACCTTGCGAATAGCCTGCCCAGGTGTATCCGGCTTGCGTCTTGCCTTCGCGCACAGCATCGAACACGCCAAGCGGAGGCACAATTTCCCCCGGCTCGAACACCTGCAGACCGAACCTGCCGTCCGTTGACCGCGCCAGAAAGTCGGCGACGCGGAGGATGCCGTCGCCAAGACCTTCAAGCGATGTTGGGATGGAGACAGGCACGCGCCAGCGGATCGCTTCGCCTGCACGCGCTCCAGATTGGCCTTCGGCCTGCATCGCTCGTGCGTCCTGTTCGCCCGCAGGCCGTAGCGCCAAGCTCGCGAGGATGCCGACAGTCAGTGCGGCACAAACCGCGAAAGCGGCAGCTCTATGGCTGATGTATCCAGAATTACTGTGCGCTTCACTCATGGCAGAAACACTAGCACATTCGCTATCCGTTACACTACGCGCCTTCTTCCGGCAGATGGTCGCTCCGCACACTATGCGCGTAGGCATCCCAGCTGAATCGCATCCACGAGAGGCGCGCGTTGCGCTAGTGCCCGCGAATGTCGCAAAGCTCACCGACATCGGGTGTTCCGTCTACGTTGAATCCGGTGCAGGCAATGCAGCAGGATTCACAGACGATGAGTTTCGATCGGCAGGTGCGCATCTCGACTCGCGCGCAGAGGTCTTGTCGTCAGATTTGGTGCTGCGCGTCTCTGCGCCGAGCTTGGACGAAACCCGGCAGATGGCATCCGGTGCTCGGCAGATCAGCTTCCTCGACCCCTTTCGGCAGCGCGACCTTATCGAAGCACTTGCTAAGCAAGGTGTGACGGCCGTTTCCATGGAAATGATCCCGCGCATTACCGTCGCGCAGAAAATGGATGCGCTGTCATCGCAGGCGAGCTTCGCTGGCTATGCCGCCGTACTACTCGCTGCTGAGCGCAGCAGCAAGTTCTTCCCGATGATGATGACGCCAGCGGGCACCATCGCGCCAGCGCGCGTGTTTGTCATCGGTGCGGGTGTGGCTGGTCTGCAAGCGATCGCCACCGCCAAGCGCCTCGGAGCGCGCATCGAAGCCTTCGATACACGTCCTGAAGTCAAGGAGCAAGTGGAGTCGCTTGGTGGCAAGTTCATTGAAATTGACCTTGGCGACACAGAATCAACTGAGCAAGGCTATGCCAAGGCACTCACTCCTGAACAAATTGCACTGCAACGCCAAGGGCAGGCCGAAGTGATTGCGCGATCAGACGTGGTCATCACCACTGCGCAGGTGTTTGGGCGCAGCGCACCTCGCATCGTCACCTCGCAAATGCTTGCCAACATGAAGCCCGGCAGCCTCGTCATTGACATGGCGGTCGATACCGGCGGCAATGTCGAAGGCACAGAAGCCAATAAGGAAGTTGTGACGGAGCAGGGCGCCATCCTTCTTGGCATCACGCATCTGCCGTCGCGCATCGCTCGGGATGCCAGCCTCATGTACTCGAACAACCTCGTGAATCTCATCGCGCACCTCAAAGAAGCGAGCGCGGACGAAGCAGGCGCATGGCCGCAGCCCGGCGGCGATGATGAAATCGCGGCGAGATCAGTGATTACCCATGCGGGCAAGATCGTCAACGAGCAAATTCTGGCGCACTATGCCTCTGATAACAAATAATCGTATTTCAATTATTGAAGGCCATTAAGATGGAAGCAGTCTTTCTTACGCTTGTGCTCGTGCTCTCAATCGCGCTGGGATTCGAGCTCATCTCCAAGGTGCCAGCGACCTTGCACACGCCGCTGATGTCTGGCGCCAACGCCATTTCAGGCGTCACCCTCGTCGGCGCGCTCGCAGCGGCTGGCGCCGACCAAGGCTTGGCTTCGGCCGTGCTCGGTGGCTTGGCGGTGGCACTTGCGACCATCAACGTGGTTGGCGGCTATTTGGTTACAGACCGCATGCTCGGCATGTTCCGCAAGAAAGATTCGTCAGGTTCATAAAGGCTCGAACACATGTCTAACCTTGCGATCAACTTCGTCTATGTGGCTTCGGCACTGCTATTTATTCTCGGCCTCAAGTTTTTGAGCTCTCCAGCGACTGCGCGGCGCGGCAATGTTCTATCGGCCCTCGGCATGCTGCTCGCAATTGTGGTGACCTTGCTCTCCAAGGACATCCTCGATTATCGCTGGATTATCGTGGCGGCCTTGGCGGGCGCCATGATCGGCGCACTCGCCGCGCGACTTGTCGCGCTCACTTCAATGCCCGAAATGGTAGCGCTCTTTAATGGCTCTGGCGGTGGCGCGAGCCTGCTCGTTGGATGGTCAACCCTCTATCCGGCATCGGATTCGGTCTTTACGCTGGTGACTGTCGTGCTCTCAATCCTCATAGGCGGTGTAACTTTGACAGGCAGCCTCATGGCGTGGGGCAAGCTCTCTGAGGTCATTACCACGCGCGCGGTTGTGTTCGGCCTACAGCGCATCTTGAACTCCCTCATACTCATCGCGCTTGTGGTTAGCGGCGTCATGTTTGTGATGAATCCAGAGCCAAGTTCCCCCGTCTTTTTTGCCCTCATTGGGCTGTCGCTGCTACTCGGCGTCATGGCCGTGCTGCCAATCGGTGGCGCGGACATGCCGGTAGTGATTTCGCTGCTCAATAGCTACTCTGGGCTCGCGGCTTGCGCGGCGGGCTTTGCGATTGGTAACAATATTCTCATCGTGGCAGGCTCGCTCGTCGGCGCTTCGGGCATTATTTTGACGAACATCATGTGCAAGGCCATGAACAGATCGCTCGCCAATGTGCTTTTTAGCGGCTTCGGCGCGGTCAAGGTGGCAGGCAAGGTCGAGGGCGAGGTCAAGCCCATTTCTGTCGATGATGCCTTCTTGATTCTCGAAGCCTCATCGGCGGTCACCTTCGTGCCGGGCTATGGCATGGCGGTGGCGCAAGCGCAGCATGCCGTCCGTGAGCTTGCTGAGCTGCTGGAGAAAAACGGCGCTGAGGTGACCTTTGCGATCCATCCGGTCGCAGGCCGCATGCCCGGGCACATGAACGTTCTGCTTGCGGAGGCCAATCTGCCTTACGATCAGCTCGTTGAGCTCGAAGATATTAATCCGCGCATGGGGATGATTGACGTGGCGGTGGTCATTGGCGCCAATGATGTCGTCAATCCATCTGCGCGCGAGGACGAAGGCAGCCCGATCTACGGCATGCCGATCATCAATGTGGATTACGCCCGCACCGTCTTCGTACTCAAACGATCGATGGCATCAGGCTTTTCAGGCGTTGACAATCCGCTGTTCTTCGCAGACAACACGCGCATGCTGTTCGGTGATGCCAAAGAATCCATTTCGGGCCTGGTCGCCGAGTTCAAATCCTGACGGGGTTGAGTCCCTGTTTTCGCCGCTCTTTGCGGCGGATGATTCGAGCCAGCTACCTCAAGCATGGCGCCCCATCGACTACTCGCCTGCCGTCGGTTCAACCAAGGCGATGATTGAAGCACGTTTCGCGAATGGCGCCCGTTCAGTCTTGAAGGCGCTCGCGCCAGAAGGCCCCGCCATGTTGCATTGGCAGGCATCCGAAGATGTCAAGCATCCACTCTATTGGGCGCGAGAATCGCGCTTCCTAGAAAGTGCATCGAGCCAAATCTCGACATCTGCTTTTCGGCCAGTGCATTGCCATTGTCAAGTCGCGACGGACAAGCATATTCTGATGCGACTTGAATGGCTCGAAGGCACGCCCGGCAGCAAGTGGCGCGAATCGGACTACGAACAAGCAGCTTATGCGCTCGGCACTTGGCAACGAACAATCAAATCCCTCCCTGATGTGCCTTGGGTCTGCGCTGACTGGCTGAGCGGCTATCTATCACTGCGCAAAAATGATTTGGCTCGCCTGTCCGAACGACAAACTTGGACAAGAAAAAATCTATTTAGCCAGCAAGAACAGAATCTTGTAATGAAATGTCTCGAACATTTGCAAGCTTGTCGCGCGCAGCTGCACCGCTGCCCGCACATGCCTGCGCACAACGACTTCTGGCCACCCAATCTCTTCATAGTGAACGGACAAGTCGTTGCCATTGATTGGGCCTTTGTAGGGCCGTCTGCCATTGGCAGCGACATCGCAACGCTCATGTTCGACTCGATCTATGATGGGTTTTTGCAACCTTCTAATTCTCAAGCGCTGCTGATGCGGCTCAAGCATGCCTATGCCAATGGCGCGAAGATTGAGCCTGATGCCAGCCTTGATGTTGCCATCCACGCCACTCTGACCGTCAAGTATCTGTGGTTTTTTGGACATATACTGATGTCCGATGAAGCGGTTAGGCAAGCCCCTCTCGAAGCTTTGCAACTCGTTCTCGCAGCAGCTAGAAGGCTTGAGCACATCAAGGCGCTCTAAAGTCATTTACCATATGTGTCTCGCTGGCGACCTCACGGACAAATCCACGCGCAAAGCAAGAGCAACCCAAGACAGAAGTCATGCGCCCAAATACAACGCTTCGAACATGGCGAGCTGGCGGCCAGACGCTTGGCACTTGGCTCGCCCTTGCCAACACTCAGGTCGCTGAGCTATTGGCCAATTTCGATTTTGACTGGCTGTGTGTGGACACCCAGCACGGGCTCATCGATTACCCTGATTTATGCAATATGCTGCCGGCCATTTCCACGACTGACACCACGCCCTTTGTACGCGTGCCTTGGAATGAACCCTATGTGATCATGCGCGCGCTTGATGCAGGTGCTTATGGCGTTGTCGTGCCGATGATCAACAATGCTGAAGATGCAAGGCGCGCGGTTTCGGCCTGCAAGTATCCGCCCGAAGGGCTGCGCTCCTACGGCCCGGCGCGCGCCATCATCTATGGCGGGCCCGACTACGGGCAAAAGGCCAATGATGAAATCGCTGTGACCCTGATGGTCGAGACTGAGGAAGGACTTGCGAAGGTTGATGAAATCGCCGCAACGCCCGGCGTTGACTGCCTTTTTATCGGGCCGTCGGACTTGTCGTTGGCAGTTGGCCTTGAACCAGGTCAAGGCTGGGGAGAGCCCGCGTTCAATAAGGCCATCGCCGCTATCGAAGCGGCGTGCGCACGACACAGCGTCGCCATCGGAATTTATACGCATTCGGCCGAACTCGCCATCGAGTTCTGGCGACGCGGCTATCATATGGTCGATCTCTTGGGCGATTCGCGGCTGCTCTTAGCCGGTGCTCGCGATGCCCTCGAAAAGATCAGTCACCTGCGCACGCAAGCGCAACAATCGACTCCGGAGATCTATTAAATGCTCACTTGGCACATTGGTGATGTCCGCATCACGCGAATCGTAGAAATTGAAATTGCTGCAGGCGCACGCTTCATCCTGCCGGATGCGACGCGCGAAGCCTGTCGGCCGATGCGTTGGATGATGCCGCATTTTGCGACCAACGAGGGCGATCTTGTCATGAGCGTACACGCACTGATCATTGAGTCTGAAGGACAGCGGATCGTTGTGGACACCTGTATCGGCAATGACAAGCAAGGGCGTGCGATTCGGAGCTGGAATGGTCTGCAAACAAGCTTCCTGAAGGACTTTGAAGGCGCAGGGTTTGCGCGCGAATCCATCGACACAGTCCTCTGTACGCATCTGCACATCGACCATGTCGGCTGGAACACGATGCTCGTTGATGGTGAATGGGTGCCAACCTTCCCGAACGCCGACTATCTGATGGCGCAAAAGGAATGGGATCATTGGCGGGCTGAAGAGGACGATGCCCACACGCAAGCGATTCTTGCCGATTCCGTCGCGCCAATCTTCAATGCTGGACTCGCGCGCCTCGTGGACACCGACCATCGCATTACCAGCGAAGTGCGCCTTCAGCCGACGCACGGGCACACGCCCGGCCACGTCAGTGTGCATATTTGCTCACGCGGGCAAGAAGCGGTGATCACAGGGGATTGTCTGCATCATCCTTGCCAAATTGCACGCCCAGAGTGGTGCTCGCCAGCGGACTCAGACTCGGCACAGGCGCGCGCAACGCGCCAGTCCTTGATCAAGGATTGGTATCAAGGGCAGACGCTCGTGATCGGCACCCACTTCGCAGCGCCGACCTCTGGCCGGGTGAAGCAGCTTGCAGACGGCGGCTATTGGCTCGACATCGAACAGTGAGCGACGGACTCGGCGAAATACTCTTTGCGGCTGCAACCACTCATGCGTCAAATGTCTGTCTCAGATTGCCAAGCGGCGAAGTGTGGCGCTATGGGCAAGTGCGGGAGTGTGCGCACCACTTAGCCGCCGAGCTCCGCGCACGGGGCGCATCCGAGGGAGAGCGAATCCTCGTGCAGGTCGAGAAGTCCCCGCAAGCACTGTGCCTGTATCTTGCATGCATTCACGCAGGTCTCGTTTATGTGCCGCTGAACACAGCCTATACGGATTCGGAAATCGACTACTTTGTCAAAGATGCCCGGCCTCGACTGTTCATTCGCGATATGGCGAGTCAAACCTGTTCAGGCATCCCTGCGCCCGCTCTTGATGCGCTGATCGAGTCAAGCCGCGAGCGGGCACCTCTCGTGCGCCCTGTGATCGCTGAGCGTGACAGGCCTGCGGCCATCCTCTACACGTCCGGCACCACCGGATGGCCGAAAGGCGCGCATTTGAGCCACGGCAATTTGGTGTCGAACGCAAAAGCGCTGCGCGAAGTTTGGGCGTGGCGCGATGACGATGTGCTGCTCCACGCCTTGCCGATCTACCATGTGCATGGGCTCTTCGTCGCTTTGCACGCGGCGCTTCTCGGCGGCAGTGAAATTCGCTTCTTGCCGAAATTCGATGCCAATGCCGTGCTTGCCATGCTACCGGGATGCAGCGTGATCATGGGGGTGCCGACGCACTATTCGCGATTGCTCGACTCGCCACATTTCGATGCGCGGCAATTCGAGAGCTTGCGACTGATGATTTCAGGATCAGCGCCAATGACGAGGGCGCTGCACGAGCGGATTCGTGAGCGCACTGGCAAGTTTGTGGTCGAGCGTTACGGCTTGACTGAAGGCATGATCTTGACTTCCTGCGCGATTGATGCGCCGCATACGCCGGGCACAGTCGGCTTCGCCTTACCCGGTGTGCAGCTGCGCATCGGCAGCTGGCAAGCACAGGACGGCATTGGCGAGATCGAAGCTAAGAGCCCGGGCGTATTCCTCGGCTATTTTGGCAATAGTCAAGCGACTGTAGAGACGATGACAAGCGATGGCTATCTGCGCACGGGCGATCTTGGGCGATTAGATTCCGACGGCGCTTTAAGCGTAACCGGTCGTGCCAAGGATCTCATCATCAGTGGTGGCCTGAATGTCTACCCAAAAGAGATCGAATCGGCGCTTGATGGCTTGTCAGGCGTCTTGGAATCCGCTGTCATCGGCGCACCGCACGCAGATTTTGGCGAAGTCGTGGTGGCTGTGATTGTTGCTGATTCGCAGCTCACTCAGCTCACTAAGTTCACGATTGATACGCTGCGAAACGAACTCGCCGGGCGGCTCGCACGCTTCAAGTTGCCGAAAGCGCTCGTGTATGTGGATGAATTGCCGCGCAATCAAATGGGCAAGGTGCAAAAGAGCCTGCTCCGCGACCTGTACAAGGATATATTTCCCCAAGATGCATAGTTCACTTGATCGTATCAAGATCGTATTGGTCGAACCTTCACACCCGGGCAATATCGGCGCCGCAGCGCGTGCCATGAAAACCATGGGACTCGCAAGGCTCGTTCTTGTGCGCCCCAAGCGCTTTCCCGACCCACAGGCCGAATGGCGCGCGGCTGGTGCCAAGGATGTCCTCAGTCGCGCCCAGATTGCGGATGAACTAAGCGAGGCGCTCGCCGACGCGACCTTCGTGGTTGGCACAACAGCGCGTGCTCGGCGCATGACATGGCGCCAAGCAAGCCCGAAGCTAGCCGCGCCTGAAGTGCTTGCGAAGGCCGAACGCGGCGAAGTCGCTTTGCTGTTTGGCCGGGAAGCCGACGGCCTTGCCAACAACGAGCTTGATCTGTGTCATCTGCATGTATGCATTCCAGCATCTCCCGTCTACGGCTCGTTGAATCTTGCGATGGCAGTGCAGGTGCTGTGCTATGAACTGCGTAGTGCATGCATTGACAGGCAAATGAGCGGCGAGCAAGCGCAAGCGTGGGACCGGCCGCAAGCGAAGTTCGAGCAAGTGGAACACTTATTTGCGCACCTCGAATCACTCATGGAATCGCTTGAGTTTTTGCCAAACGAGCAGCACGCGGTTGTCATGCGCCGAATTCGTCGCATGGTAGGGCGAATCGAACCAGATGTGACTGAAGTCAGTATGCTGCGAGGTATATTGTCGGCAATTGAAAAGCAGATTCACCGTGCCTGAACCCATCTATCTTGACTACGCTGCGACTACGCCGGTCGATCCGCGCGTCTTGGAGAAAATGCGAGCATGCCTGCTTGCCGAGGGCAATTTCGGCAACCCGGCATCGAGTACGCATATCTTCGGTTGGCGCGCAAGCGAGTCGGTTGAAGAAGCGCGCGTCGAGTTGGCTGAGCTCATTGGCGCTGATGCGCGGGAAATCGTTTGGACATCCGGCGCCACCGAATCTGACAACCTTGCCATCAAAGGCATGGTGGAGGCAAACGGCAAATTGCCAGCCCACATCATCACCAGCCGCATCGAGCACAAGGCGGTGATTGATTCCTGCAAGCATCTTGAATCGCTCGGTCACCGGGTCACTTGGCTCGCACCCGATGCGGATGGCCTTATTTCGGCCGATGCAGTCGATAGTGCCATCGGCGAAGATACAGCGCTCGTGTCGATCATGTCCGCCAACAACGAAATCGGCACAGTCAATGACATCTCAGGCATCGCCGAGGTGTGCGAGCGCCGCGACGTACCCTTGCATGTCGATGCAGCGCAAATGGTCGGCAAGCTGCCAACCGACCTTGCTGCGGTCAAGGTTGATCTGATGAGCATTTCCGCGCACAAATTCTATGGCCCTAAGGGTATCGGCGCACTCTATGTGCGACGGGGAACAACCAAGCCACACCCTCAAATCCACGGCGGCGGACACGAATTCGGCCTGCGATCCGGGACGCTCGCCACCCATCAGATTGTTGGCATGGGCGAAGCGGCGCGCATCGCGCGTATCGAGACAAGCGGCGAAGCCGTGCGCTTGAAGAACCTCCGAGATGAGTTCTTGCAAAGGCTACTTGTCCTTGATGGTGTGCGCATCAACGGCAGTGAGCAGCATCGATTGCCGGGCCTCGTCAATATTGCCTTCGAGCAAGTGGATGGCGAAACACTGATCAATGCCATGACCGGCATCGCCGTTTCAAACGGCTCAGCCTGCACTTCGGCAAGCGTCGAACCCTCCTATGTACTCTCCGAACTCGGCCTCGCCGACGAACTCGCCTTCGGTTCGGTGCGCTTTAGTTTTGGCCGCTTCAATCAAGCAGGCGATGCGGCGCTCGCTGCCGAGGAGGTGATCCGCGTTGTTCGCACGTTACGGGGCGCTGGCAACCTATAATGCAAGGTTCATTCCATTGATCAGCCAATGAATCACGACAAAGCAGAACGAACCCTTTGCATTCTCAAGCCGGATACTATTCGTCGCAATCTCATCGGCGAGATGACGATGCGCATCGAACACGCTGGGTTTGTCATCTTAGCGGCGCGCTTGATGCGTCTCGATGCGAACAGCGCAGGCGGCTTCTATGCCGAGCACAGCGCCAAGCCGTTCTATCAAGGTCTGATCGAATTCATGACATCAGGGCCTGTGCTCCCTATGGTGCTCGAGCGCGAGAATGCGATTCTCGGACTGCGTGAATTGATGGGCGCAACCAACCCCAAGGAAGCTGTCACTGGTACTCTTCGGGCTGAATACGGCGAATCGATCGACGTCAACTCCATTCACGGCTCGGATTCGCCCGTTTCAGCGGCACGCGAGATTGCCTACTTCTTCGAGGCGGCACACATCCACATGAGATGAGCGACGAGCGGCTTCATTTGTTTGATTTGAATCGCGAGGCGCTGCAAGCCTTTCTTGCGAGGCTTGATGCGGCGCCTTGGCGAGCAGGCCAGATACTGAAGTGGCTCTATCATCAGCGCGAGCTTGACATCTCTTGCATGTCAAACCTTTCGAGGTCGCTTCGCGGTGAAATCGCCGCCCTGACCCACACATCCCTTCCCGAAGTGCTTGAAGAGCGCGTGGCAGCGGACGGCGTGCGTAAATTCCTCATGCGTCCAATCGGACTCGGGGAAGACCATGCCATTGAGACCGTGCTGATCCCGGACGGCTCGCGCAATACCCTGTGCGTTTCCTCCCAAGTTGGCTGCGCGCTTGGCTGCACTTTTTGCGCGACCGGCAAGCAGGGGTTCTCAGCCAATCTACGCACGGCAGACATCATCGGCCAAGCGTGGCTTGTGCAAGGTAGATTGAAGGCGCTTGGCGATGCTCGCGGCATCACGAATGTGGTGTTCATGGGCATGGGCGAGCCGCTTGCCAATTTTGAGCCGGTCATGCAAGCGGTTGATCTGCTGCTCGACGACTGCGCCTTCGGACTCGCTAATCACCGTGTCACCATCAGCACCGCTGGACTTGTTCCCGGGATCGAAGCAATGACCGGCCGCACCTCGTCATCGCTTGCCATCTCACTGCACGCAGCCGACGATGAGCTCCGCTCGAAACTTGTGCCGATCAATCGAAAGTATCCGATCAGGCAGCTGCTCGCGAGTGCCAAAAACTATCTCGGCTCGCTCGGCCCGCGCAGGCGCTTGACCATGGAATACACGCTGATTCGCGGCGTCAACGATTCGCTTGCCGACGCCAGGGCGCTCGTTGGGCTGTTGGCCGATGTGCGCTGCAATATCAACCTGATTCCGTTCAATCCCATCAAAGGCAGTCATTTCGAGCGTCCTCTGATGCGTTCGGTTCGCGAATTTCAGCGCGTGCTGCTTGCATCAGGCTTAGCGTCAATTGTGCGCAAAACCAGAGGTGATGATATTGACGCCGCTTGCGGTCAGCTGGTGGGGCGCGTTCAAGCGCGCCGAAAGCTGTTTGCAGGCGAGCGGATTCAGGCCGTGGCAGCCGCAGGTAGCTGTGCATGAGCGATCATCGGCAGCAAAAGAAGCCTCAAAGGAGCGAGCCGTCTCAATCTTCAATTGAGCGTGCAGCAGCGGCATTCAAGGCAGCGAGGCTAAGTGCCAACCTGACGCAAGATCAGGTCGCGGATGCCCTCAAGATTACGCGCGAGCGGGTCATACGACTTGAAAGCGGCCGTGTCTCCAATTTGCCGTCACTCATATACATCAAGGGCTATATGCGCGAATTTGAACGCTTGCTCAATCTCGAACCCAAGAGCGTTGAACAGTTGTTTGTTGATGCCTATGCAGAATCCCAGAAAAATGATGGCAGGCCCGGTCTCAAGCCAGTGCGAAGCGACGAGTTCACATCTGCTGGCCAGAAGCTCTCCATCTTTTTGCATGCCAATCCTAGCCACATCTTAACTGCGGTGCTGCTTGTCGCACTTGCGGGCATAGCCGGTGCCGCTTTGTGGTATTTTTTGTAGCGTCATGCGTAAATTCCAGTCTGTTCGCGGTATGCGAGACATCCTTCCCCATGAGGGTGAGATGTGGTCGCGGATTGAAGACGCTGCCAAGCACTGCCTCTGCACCTTTGGCTATCACGAACTTCGCCTGCCGATCATCGAATCCACAGCGCTCTTTGAGCGCGGCGTGGGCGATGGCACCGACATCGTCGAAAAGGAGATGTTCAACATTGACAGCCGTGACGGCGAACCTTTGAGCTTACGGCCCGAAGGCACGGCTAGCTGTGTTCGCGCTGCGCTTCAGCATGGGCTGGCATTCAATCGTGTGGCGCGCTTGTGGTATCAGGGGCCGATGTTTCGCTATGAGCGACCACAAAAAGGTCGCTACCGCCAGTTTGAACAGATCGGAACCGAGGCTTTCGGCATTTCAAAGCCAGCACTTGATGCCGAGTTGATCGATATCAACCATCAACTTTTCACGAGCCTTGCGCTTGATGGGCATATCACACTGCGCATCAATACCATTGGCTCGCTGCCAGAGCGACGCGCCTATACCGAAGCGCTTCAAAAACACCTAGATTCGAACCGCGACACGCTTGATGCGGACAGCCTGCGACGCTTGCAAACAAACCCTTTGCGCATCCTCGATAGCAAGCACGCCGAGACACGCAAGGTCATCGCGCGAGCACCGAAGATGCACAGCTTCTTGAGCGACGACTCGAAACACCACTTCGACCAAGTACTCGAATGCTTGCAAGCGCTCAGCATTGGATTTGAACTCGATCCGTATCTCGTTCGCGGCTTGGATTACTACACGCACACGGTGTTTGAATTCGAAACCGAAGCGTTGGGCGCACAAGGCACTGTTTCTGCTGGTGGGCGCTATGACGGTCTTGTCGAAACCCTTGGTGGTCGACCAACGCCCGCTGCTGGCTTCGCCATCGGCCTCGACCGGCTTGTGCTGCTGTATCAGGCAGTCCACACTGAAACTGAAGAGGTTGCGGCATGTTCGAACTTGGTGTATTGCGTCGCTGCTGATGAGGCTTCGCTACGCCATCTCATGCCTATTGCCAATCAATTACGCCGCGACCTCGCACACACTACAGTGGTCGTGGATACACTCGGCGGCAAGCTCGCAACGCAAATGCGCCGAGCCGACCGCGAAGGTGCGCGTTGGGCGATCATTGTCGGAGAGTCCGAGAGAGCAGAAGGCGTGCTGACGTTAAAGCCGATGCGCGAAGTAGGAGAACAAGCGCGTCTCACGTATGATGCGCTGGTTCTTCGCCTGTTGGAGGATCATGGCTGACTATCTTGAGGATGATGAAGTTGTTGATCGAATTCGCGCCTGGTGGCGCGAAAACGGCACTTCACTCGTTGCAAGTTTGTTGCTTGTTGTCGGCGGCTGGGCCGGATGGAACTGGTACGGAACGTACAGCGAAGAGCAAGCGAGTGAATCCTTTGTGCAATTTGCCGACTATGTTGCGCTTCGCGAAGACGGCGAAGGAGACAGTGAGGAAGCAAGCGAAGTGCTCGCGCGACTCGATGCAGACTACAGAGGTTCTGGAGGGCATGTCCTGAGCCTTCTCTATCGTGCAGGTGATGCCGTGCGGTCTGAAGACATGGCACTGGCCATTCAACATTTGGAGGCGGCCTTGGCGGCATCGCCTGATGGACAGGTGGAAGCGCTTGTGCGCTTGCGCCTGGCGCGCGTGTACTTGCAAGAGGAAGCCTTTGATGCGGCGCTCAATATCTTGCAAGGCATCGAAGCCGAAGAGCATGTGGCTGCTCGTGAAGAGTTGCGAGGGGATGTATTCCTGGCCAAAGGTCAGGGGCAGGAAGCGCGCAGCGCGTACCAAGCCGCGATTGAAGCGCAAGATGCGGATGATACTGGTGCGTCTTGGCCGTTCATTTCCATGAAGCGCTACGGTTTGAGTTTCGAAGATGCGGATGAAGATGCGCAAGACGCAGAAAATGCAGAAAATGCAGAAAATGCAGAAAATGCAAATGTTGAGCCGCTGACAGCGGCGCCCGCCCTCGAGCAAGCAGGCGAAGCGGAGTAGAGCACGATGGTGCTTGGTCAACACTTCGCAAAACCGTCTGCCCTTGTGCTTGTGGCGCTGCTTGTATCGAGTTGCGCGACTTTGAGCAAGCTCAAATTCTGGGGCGATGACGATGAAGCGGATGCGCCCATGCCGCTGCCTGAAATTCGCATGGAAGTCAATCTCAAGCGCGAGTGGAGCGCAAATGTCGGTAAGGGCCTCGGAGAGCGATTTGCGCGTCTGACACCAGCGTTGCTCGCAGACATGATCGTTGCTGCCGATGCCTATGGCGCCATCGCTGCATTTGATCGCTTCAGCGGCAAGCGTCGCTGGCGCACGCGCATCGAACCTTCCGATGAAGGCTTTGGCTTTGGATTTGGGCCAAAGCGCGATGGTGCATTTGTCAGTGCAGGCGTGGCGGCTGCAGAAGGTGTCGTGGCGATCGGCACATCGAACGGCGAAGTGATCGCATTGGATGCGGCCAACGGAAGAACTTTGTGGCGCGTGAGCATATCGAGCGAAGCCGAAGGCAGGCTAGCGATTGGCGACGGCCTTGTGTATATCGGCACGACTGATGGACGCTTGGCGGCGCTCGATATGCTGTCGGGCAAGGAACGATGGAATCACGATAGCCAAGTGCCGGTGCTCACACTGCGTGGCGGCGGGTCAGTGAATTACGTGGACGGCGTTGTGTATGCGCCTTTTGCCAATGGCAAGCTTGTTGCGCTCAATAGTGAAGACGGCGAGATTCTATGGGAGCACCGCATGAGCCTCTCCCAAGGCCGCTCGGAACTCGAACGAATCATCGACGTGGATAGCGGCGCTGAGGTACTTGGGCGATTTGTATACAGCGTCAACTACAACGGCAATCTGAAGTCGCTGCGGCGTAGTGACGGCGCGAGCGTCTGGGAAATGAAAGTGTCGAGTTATTCGCCGGTCGCAACAGGATACGGCAATGTCTATGTAGTGGATGACCAAGATGCGCTGCTTGCGGTAGATCAACGCGAAGCCAATGTCATTTGGCGCCAAGAACGCCTGCTGCGACGTGAGCTGACAGCGCCGACGACAGCATCGAGCTATCTTGCGGTTGGCGACGGCGAAGGCTATGTGCATCTCGTGGCGCAGTCAGACGGGCGTCTCGTTGGACGCGCTAAAGTGGGACGTGCTATCTATTCGCCGCTGCTCTTTGCCGATAGCCTGCTCTATTGCTACGACGGGTACGGACGACTCACCGCGTTCTCTTTTTCATAGCAGATTCGGATGCCGAGGCCATGCGCAGTCATATCGTCTTGGTCGGGCGGCCAAACGTTGGCAAATCGACGCTCTTTAATCGCTTGACCCGCACCCGCGACGCCCTTGTCGCTGATGTCGAAGGCTTGACCCGGGACAGGCGCTATGGTCGTGTGCGCATCAAAGACCGTTGGGTCAGCTTGATCGACACAGGTGGCTTCGATAGGGAAGATGCCTTTGGCGCACTCGTTGACGAGCAAATCAAACGAGCCCTAGAAGAGTCGAGTCTTGCACTGCTAATGCTTGATGCCAGAATCGGCCCGGTGATGAGTGACTTTGCCTTGCACGACAAGGTGCGGCGTTCAGGGTGCTCAGTGCTTGCACTAGCCAATAAGTGCGATGGCGTAGATATCGAACTGAACCTCGGCGCCTTTGCAGAATTAGGACTCAAAGAAGCGCCGCTCGCTATTTCTGCCTTGCACGGCACAGGTCTTCGCAAGCTCTTGTTTCGACTCGAAGCCGAGCTTGAACTCGAACCACTGTCCATAGAGCCGTCGGATGGCATTGGTATCGCCATCATCGGTCGTCCCAACGTCGGCAAGTCAACCCTGGTCAATCGCTTGGTCGGTGAGCCGCGGCAGCTCGTCTCCGATATTCCCGGCACGACGAGGGATGCTCAGGAGATCGTCCTGCAACGTGGGGAAGCTCGCTTTCGCATCATAGATACCGCGGGTATTCGACGTAAAGGCAAAGTCTTGGAAACTGTGGAGAAGTTCTCGGTGGTCAAATCTTTGGATGCCATCAATCGGTGCGAAGTGGTACTGCTGCTGATCGATGCCGCTGAAGGCATGACGAGCCAAGACCTGCATCTGATGCAATATGCGCTCGACGCCGGATGCGGTCTTGTGCTGTGCCTCAACAAGTGGGACCGCGTGGGAAAAGCGCAGGCGCTCACGCTTGAGCGCCAAATCAGCAGGCGGCTCGGCTTCGCTGACTTCATTCCTATTCGTAAGCTCTCGGCACTGCGTGGCGACCATGTTGATGCGACGCTTACCTTGGCGAAGCGCATTTCCGAGGCGCGGCAGATTGACTACAAGCCTTCGCAAGTCACGGCAATTTTGCAAAGCGCGGTCGAAGCGCAGCCACCACCTTTGGTATCAGGTCGTAGAGTCAAGCTGCGCTATGCGCACAAGGCAGACAGCGATGTGCCTCGCATCGTCATTCACGGCAGCCGCACATCAGCGCTTCCTAGTCATTATGTGCGCTACCTTGAGCGCGTGTTTCGAGAGGGCTTGGGACTTCTCGGTTCGAATGTGCAGCTTGCCTTGAAGGATGCGCCTAACCCGTTCACAGGCAAACGCAATCAGCTTTCACGTCGGCAACTCGCGAAGAGGCGGCGCGTTATTTCGCATTCGAAACGTTGACAGGCCTGTTTGCAATCAAGGCGAGGGAAGCATATTGACCAAGACGGTCACTAAAGTGCTGCCGATGAGAAGGACAAGTGCGAACAGCGTCGCCAACACCCAGCGGCGAGTCTCGGCGTGCTCAGATGCAAGCTCGGACACAAGGGCTCTCGTCTCTTTGTTTGACCGCTCCAAGTCCTCCTTGTGCTCTTGGCGCTGAGTTTGCATCTCCTTGCGGATCTCTCAGCCCAAAGTGTCAATCTTGTGGTCGATTTTCGCATCGAGCTTGTCGAACCGCTCATAGACCTTGTCGAACCGCTCATCGACCTTATCGAACCGCTTATCGATTTTGGCAAACCGGCTATCGATGTTGGTGAACTTGTCGCGATATTCCGCTCGGTCTTCTTCGCGCAGCGCTCTCATAGTTTGCTCAAAGCGGGAAACGAGTCCGGCAAAAAAGCTCACCAGTGCAGACGCCTGCTTCTCGGTAAAATCGCCTTCTCGGAGATCTTCGACCATCTTCGGGTGTTCTTGCAGGCTGAATGTCATGTGAAGTGTACTCCATTCAAGAGTGAATTGATTCGACGAAAAGCACGCCTTTGGTGCGGCGATTATATCGAGATCATCGCATTCAGTGCTATGTATTTAGGTTATTCTCTTGTGCGACTATTGATACATTTCATGTGCGATTTCTCGCACATGCCTAAGCTAGAGCTAGCAGCCAGTGACCTGCGATGAGGGTGATTCAAGCGCGAATTCCGGGTCTACTCGCACGCCGCCAATGGATAGCGTCCAATGGACATGTGCACCGGTGACGCGGCCCGTGGCGCCCACTTCGCCAACAAGGTCGCCTTGATCGACCAACTGCCCCTCTTCGGCGCTCACTTCGCTCATATGCCCAAGCACCGAAACGATGCCAGCGCCGTGGTCAATCATGACGAGCTTGCCGCTGAAGAAGAAATCACCTGTCAGCGCAATCCTACCTGCCGCGGGCGCGATGATGGGCGTGCCAGTTGGTGCGGCGATATCAAGGCCGGAGTGCGGACTGCGCGGCTGATCGTTCAAGAAGCGGCGAACCCCGAACTCACTTGAGCGACATCCATTTGTTGGCACCGCCATGGGAAAGGGTAGGGCGGACATCTCGCTGAACGATGAATAGACTTTCTCTTGCCGCTCGGCCTCTCGGGTGTAGCGCTCGACATCCTCTGGGTGGGGTTCCACATAGCGCTGATTGGCAATTTGCAGGCGCTCCTCGCGAAAGGTGTGCGCTTCGACATTAAAATTGTACGTCGCGCGACTACCGTCGGCGAACTCAAGCGTGACATGCGCTTCACCTGGCTTGGCATCCATGTCCACGGGTAGGACAACTACGCCCTTATCCGACACCGGCAGCCGCTGCTCGCCAAGGCTTGCGGCCACAAGGTCTGTGCGATGCGTTTCAATGAGCGAGAGTCCGCCTTGGCGAACGCTCTCAGCCATCGCCCCGATGCTGACGAATAGGGCGAGCGTTGCGGCGAGCCAAATGCTGTGTGTTTTCATGAATTGTCCTCATGTATTTCTTGAACCATAATATCAAGCCGCCCTTCGGCAAGATGCGCCACGAGGTGCTCGCCTATTTCGGTTTGTCCCGCAGCGGTGACCGGTGTGCCATAGCTATCATTGGTCGGTATTCCATCTCGGCGCGCGGCAACAATGGCGTAGCCTCGCGCGAGCGTCGCCTTGGGGCTAACGGCTTCGAGTTGCAAGGATGCGGCGTGTAGCGCATTTCCAAAATCTGCCGAGCGGCGCCTGCAAGCACCGTCAAGTCGGTCAAGGAGAGCCTCAAGCGCTGATTGCTGACGGGCAAGCGCACGATCAAGATCAAGCCTTGACAAGCGCCATTGCACTTCAGCGAATCGCCGACGGCGCACATCTTGAGTCTGCGAGAAGGCGCGTCTGAAGCGTTCAGCTAAATCATCCGATCGCTGCAAAGCCTGATCGACGATACGCTGCGGGTTGCGCACAGCGAGTCGCTGCTGCCATTGACCGAGGCGGTCTTGCCGAAGGCGCCCAAGGCGCTGTGTCAAGCGTGCTTCAAGCGCATCGCCCATAGCCTGCACCTGCGCGCGTATTTCGTTGAAGTCCGGTGTGGTCAGTGCCGCTCCCGCAGTCGGTGTCGCCGCACGCGCATCGGCGATCAAATCGGCGATGCTCGTATCGGTTTCGTGACCAATTGCAGTGATCACAGGTACGGCGCAATTGGCAATAGCGCGCGCAACAGGTTCGAGGTTAAACGCCCACAAATCTTCAATTGAGCCACCGCCGCGCGCAAGCAGCACGAGGTCAGGGCGCGGCAGGCCAACATCATCTGGCCAGTCGGCGATACGCGCAAACGCACGCACGATTTCGTCAGCCGCGTTCGCGCCTTGTACCGATGTTGGTAGCAGCGTGCAATGGCAGAGTGCGCGGCGAGTTTCAAGCGTTTTGGCGATGTCGCGGAGCGCCGCGCCTGCGGGCGACGTGATGATGGCGAGATGCCGCGTGAATTTGGGAATACTGCGCTTGCGGGATTGATCAGTGAGACCTTCTTTCTCAAGCTTTTCTCGAAGCGCGGCAATGGCCGCGAGCAGTTCGCCTGTGCCAGCAGGCTGCATTTCACGGGTAATCGCCTGGTACGTACCACGCTGCTCATAAATGCTCACACGACAGCGCAAGCGCACCAGTGCGCCATCCGATGGGGCGAAGCGCACGCGCAGGTTGTCGCCGCGAAACATGACACAGCGAATTTCCGCGTCGTCGTCCTTCAGGGAAAAATACCAGTGCCCTGACTGGTAGGCTTTGAAACCAGACACTTCGCCTTGCATCCAGATGTCGGCAAAGGTGTCTTCGAGCAAGGCGCGAGCCAGCCCGTTGACCTCGGAAACCGAATAGACGCTAAGATTCTGCCCTTGCAATTGCATCGAATTATTCTACGCGAGCCAATCGGAGGAAACTTATGACCAACAAAGTAGTGCTTATCACAGGCGCAGCGGGCGCATTGGGAAAGGCCGTCGCGGAGCGCTTCGCAACCGAAGGCAATCAACTCGCGCTGCTCGATCAAGTGCCAACAAATATCCAAGCTGCCTACAGCGCGCAGTGCGACCTTGGAGACAGCACAGCGACCAGGGCGCATGTGGCGCGTATCGTGGCGCAGCTTGGCCGTATAGATGTGCTGCTCAACATCGCAGGTGGCTTTGAGATGGGCGAGCCTGTGCATGCCACGAGCGAAAAAACTTGGAAATTCATGTTCGACGTCAATCTCTGGACGCTTGTGCATATGCTCGAAGCTGTTGTGCCGTTCATGCGTGACCAAGGCACTGGCAAGATCATCAACATGGGGGCGCGGGCGGCGCTTCGTGGTAGTGCGCTCATGGGCGCCTATGCGGCTTCAAAGAGCGCTGTCATTCGTCTCACCGAAAGCCTTTCAGACGAACTCAAAGAGCTCGGCGTACAGGTCAATTGCATTCTGCCAAGCATTATCGATACACCGCGCAATCGAAGCGACATGCCAGATGCGGACTATAGCCAATGGGTGCAGCCGCAACGAATCGCAGAGGTGATGGCGTTTTTGGTGTCTCCAGGCGGCGGCGATATTCATGGCGCCTCGATTCCGGTGGATGCCCTCTCATAGGCGTGTGACAGCCGCAATGCCAAGGCGCGTACAATTGAACGTTTATGAATTGAGGCATTGACATGACTCCAACTTTCATGCGACAGACGCGACACATGATCGGCGCCGCACCGATGCTTTTCATGATGGCGATTTTTTCGCTTGCATTTTCATGTGCAATGATGACGTCAGCGCATGCGCAGCTACCTGATTTTGCTGATCTCGTTGAAGACAATGTCGATTCGGTTGTGCATATCACCGTGGTCAGCGAAGGCGAAGGCATGCTCGATGGTCTTCGCAGGGCCATTCCCGAAGAGTGGTTTGATCGCCGTCTCTTTCCCTGGCCAGAAGAAGAGCCAAGACTCAGGCAGGGGCAAGGCTCCGGATTCATCATTTCGGCTGATGGCTATGTGCTGACAAACAACCATGTCGTCGCATCAGGCGGCAATATTACTGTGCGTTTGCATGATCGGCGCGAATTCAAGGCCGAACTCGTGGGGTCAGACGCGCGCAGTGATGTGGCGCTGCTGAAAGTCGACGCGGACGACCTGCCTGCGGCCAAGCTCGGGCGTTCTGATGATCTGCGTGTCGGCGAATGGGTGTTCGCCATCGGTTCGCCATTTAATTTTGAGTACAGTGTGACGGCAGGGATCGTCAGCGCGCTCGGGCGCAGCTCGCTTGGCTCAGGCGCCAATAGCTTCGTGCCTTTTATTCAGTCAGATGTGGCGATCAATCCCGGCAACTCCGGCGGCCCACTGTTCGATCTTGATGGCCGTGTCATTGGCATCAATTCGCAGATATTCTCGCGTTCAGGCGGCTTTCAAGGCATCTCCCTCTCCATTCCGATTGACGCCGCCATGGAGGTCGTTGAGATGCTCAAGGCCGATGGCGCCGTCTCGCGTGGATTCCTCGGTGTGCTCTTGGATAGCGGCCCCTCCTTTGAGGTCGCCAAGAGCCTTGGCCTTGACCGTCCGATGGGGGCGCTGATCACTGAAGTGCTTGCAGATACGCCAGCTAAAGACGCCGGCCTCAAATCGGGCGATGTCATTCTTTCGGTGGACGGCGAGGCGGTGGATTTGTCGAGTGATCTGCCCTTTATGATCGGTAGGCGCAAGGGCGGCGACAAGGTGGAACTCAAGGTGTGGCGCGATCGGAAAGAACTCGACATTGAAGTCACCTTAGCGCTCTTGCCTGACGATGAAGGCGAAACGGATGTCGAGACAAGCGCGGACGGTGAACTCAAGCCGGGGGCGCTTGGCCTCGGCGTGTCCGAAGTGCCATCGGAGCTTGCGCAAAGACTCAATGTCGATGGCGGTGTGCTGGTGCGCACCTCAACCGGGCTTGCGCGCTCCGCGGACATTGTCTCAGGCGACATTATTTTACAAGTGCAAGGCCAAGCCATCGCCGGACTCAACGACTTTTCCTCCGCCGTGGAAAACTTGCAAGCTGGTGACCACGCGAGCTTTCTCATTCTTCGCGGCAATTTCCGCACTTACCGGGCGATACGGGTGCCGGATTGACAGCGCTCGCGCAGATTCGCAATTTCTCGATTATTGCGCATATCGATCATGGCAAGTCAACGCTTGCCGACCGCTTGATTGAACGCTGCGGAGCGCTTGATTCTCGCGAGATGTCCACGCGCGTGCTCGACTCCATGGAGCTTGAGCGCGAACGCGGCATTACCATCAAATCGCAAAGCGTGACTTTGAACTATGTCAGTGCGGATGGTGCCGAGTATCAGCTCAATCTCATCGACACGCCCGGCCATGTGGATTTTCATTACGAAGTCTCGAGGTCGCTGTCGGCGTGCGAAGGGGCGCTCTTGCTCGTCGATGCCGCACAAGGCGTTGAAGCGCAGTCGGTGGCGAATTGCCTTGCCGCGATTGAGCAGGATGTCGAAGTATTGCCGGTACTCAACAAAATTGATCTGCCGCAAGCCGACCCTCGGCGCGTGGCGCGTGAGATTGAAGACCTCGTCGGGCTCGATGCCGCAGAAGTACTATGCGTGAGCGCGAAGACCGGCGAGGGCGTTGATGCCTTGCTTGAACATCTGATTGCATTCGTACCGCCACCAGAAGGCAGCCTTGATGGATGCCTGCGTGCCCTCATCATCGATTCCTGGTTTGATCAGTATCTGGGCATTATTTCGCTCGTGAGAGTCGTGCGCGGCAGCGTGCGGGCCGGGGACAAGGTGCTTGTCTCATCACTTGGCCGGATTTATGAAGTGACCGAGGTCGGCGGCTTCGCGCCGAAGCGCGTGGCACGGGCGGTGCTTTGCGTCGGAGAAGTCGGCTATGTGGTGGCTGGCATCAAGGATGTCAATGGCGCGCCGGTGGGCGATACGCTCCTTGATCCGCTCGACCCGGATCCGCAGCCCTTGCCGGGCTTTCGGCGAGTTCAGCCGCTTGTCTATGCGGGATTGTTCCCGGTTGATTCCGATGATTTCGAGCAGTTTCGCACCGCGCTCGAGCGCCTGTGCCTCAATGATGCCGCGCTTTTCTACGAACCAGAAACCTCGGAAGCACTCGGCTTTGGCTTTCGCTGCGGCTTTCTTGGCACGCTGCACATGGAAGTTGTGCAGGAGCGCCTAGAGCGCGAATACGGCCTCAATCTCATTAGCTCAGCACCAACCGTACTCTACGAAGTATTGCTGACCTCGGGCGAGGTTGTGCAGATCCAGAATCCTTCGGCGCTGCCTGACTCTGGACGCATCAAGGAAATTCGTGAGCCCGTCGCCGAAGTCACCATCCTCACCACCAAAGACACGGTCGGCAAAGTGATGAACCTGTGCGTGGAACGTCGGGGTGTATCTGTATCGCTCGACATCAGCGGCTCGCAAGCATCGCTCGTGTGGCGCGTGCCGATGAGCGAAGTTGTGCTTGATTTTCATGATCGCCTCAAGTCCGTGACACGAGGATACAGCTCGATGGACTACACGATGACCAGGTTCGAGCACGAAGACCTTGTCCGCCTCGATGTGCTCGTCAATGGCGATATCGTTGATGCGCTTGCCATGATCGTGCATCGAGGCGTTTCTCGCAGCAGAGGCCTCGAACTGCTTGGCCGTCTCAAGAAGCTCATTCCGAGACAGATGTTCGATGTCGCACTACAAGCAGCAATCGGCAGCCAAATCATCGCCCGCGAGACAGTCAAGGCGCTGAGGAAGAACGTCACCGCCAAATGCTACGGGGGCGATGTCACGCGCAAGAAAAAACTGCTCAAGAAGCAAAAGGAAGGCAAGAAGCGTATGAAGCGATTGGGCTCGGTCGAGATTCCACAAGAAGCGTTCCTCGCCGCACTCGCCCGTGACGAAGGGTGATGCAAGCGCCTCCTGTCCGCGTCACGAAAATGACACGCGCTATTCACACAATTGCTACCAAACCTTCACATTCCTGAAATTAAGTACCTTTAGAGTGCGCGTCATCTCTCTCGCGCTCTATCGGAGATTTCTTTCATGGATGCACTTCGCCTTCTTTCGAGGTTCGCGCTGGTTGCTGCGCTCACCGGCCTTGCGGCTGCGTGCGGAGGCGGCGATATCAATATTTCGCCCTCGACAGCCGACAACTCAGTTGACAACTCGTCGGTGACCACCAACACCACCAACCCAGATACTGTAGACCCGGACGCAGTCTGCAGCTCACGCTTGCTTGAATCCGGCCAAGAAGTGCGCGGTGACTTTCGTGGCAAGCATTGCTACTACTCACGCTCTTTCGCGGACGCTGGTGCCAACATCAAGGACGACATTCTGTTTTCGCCGCTTGACAACAATGGTGCGCACATTTTTGCAGGCAGCCTCTTTATTGGCGAAAACTGTGCTGAGGATGAGTGTCTCGCGGACAAGGGTCTGCGCAAAGGCGGGGACGGCCCTACGCTCACCATTGAAGCAGGCACGACGCTTGCCTGGCAGTCAAATAAATCGTTCTTGATCATCAATCGCGGCTCGCTCATTTTGGCGCGCGGTCGTGAAGACGCGCCCATCACACTGACTTCCGAATCAGATGTGGACGACACCTTAAGCGGAGACAACTTCAACGCAGTTCAACAGTGGGGCGGCGTGGTGATCAACGGCTTCGCCATTACCAACAAGTGCAAGTATGACGGCGCGAGCCGCAGCGCCTTGACCACCTCGGACTGCCATGTTTCCGCCGAAGGCGCGGCCGGCCTTGACGAGTCACATTATGGCGGCGACAACGATAATGATAGTTCCGGCGTACTTGAGTATGTCCGCGTCAAGCACACAGGCGCGGAAGTAGCCAATGGCGATGAACTCAACGGCATTTCCTTTGGCGGGGTTGGCAGCGGCACGGTCGTCAACAACCTGCAGGTCTATTCCACCTATGACGATGGCATCGAAATGTTCGGCGGCTCATTTGACATTACCAATTTCCTCGGCATGTATGTGCGCGACGACTCTATCGACATTGACGAAGGCTATAACGGGACGATCACCAACGCCCTGGTCATTCAAGCAGAAGACATCGGTAACCACTGCATCGAGTCAGACGGCCTCGGCTCGTACAGCAGCCTCACTGACGAGGAACGTCAAGCCAAGATCAGCCAAGGCATCCATAGTGCGCCGACCATCGAACACCTCACCTGCATCGTGTCGCCTTCCGCAGCGCAAGGCAACTTCGACCCAGGTGCTGGCTGGCGGCTTCGCGAAGGCATTCACCCCACCATCAGCAACGCCATGGTGGTGAGCGCCAAAGGTGCCGATAGTGCCGACAACAACTACTGTATTCGTGTAGACCAGTTTGGCGTGACGGAGCCAACATTAAACGGCATCGTCTTCGCATGCCAAGACAAGGTTCGTAGCGTAACGGAAGCCGATGTCACTAGCATGGGAACGAGTGTCACCTTTGCAAATATCACAGGCATCACCGATCCAAGCGCCAATGCCGATACAGACCTGCAGCTTCTCGAAGGCATGCCTCAGGTCTACTCGCTACCCTATGGGTCGATGCAAGTGGGCGGCGCGAATCTGCCTGCGAGCTACACAGGCGGCAACATTGGTGGCGTGATGCAGGGCGCGGGCGCCGACTGGACGCAAAACTGGACATTCGGTTTGCATGAGTCCAACGAGCCCGATGGCGAGCACTGGTTCGAGCAGTAGTTGGCTGACTTGCGCTCATACAAGGCACACGACAATGAATTGCGCATTCATAAAATACAAAGGCTCGCATGACTATCGTCTCTTGATCGGCCTCTTGGTCGTGCTCGGAATATCAAGCGGTGTCTTCGCTAAGGCGCAGGAGACGGAGAGTGAGGACGCCGCATCTGCGGCGCAAGCCATCAACTTGGATATCGAGGATATCGTCGTCGTCGCCCGCTTCTACAGCGCAGCGCAAGCGCTCGTGAACGAGCGCATTGACGATGAGGTCGTTTCGGATGTCATGGACGCCGAGTCGATAAGTCGTCTTGGCGACTCCACCGTCGCCGCGGCGCTACGTCGCATGACCGGCCTCACATTGGTGAATGACAAGTTCGTGTATGTTCGCGGTTTGGGCGAGCGCTATTCGAGCACTTCGCTCAACGGCGCGACAATCCCATCTCCTGATCTGACTCGAAATGTCATTCCACTCGACATCTTTCCTGCATCGATTGTGCAATCGCTACGTGTGCAAAAGTCATACTCGGCAGACGCTCGCGCCAACTTTGGAGGCGGTAGCATCGATATACGCACCAAGGGTGTCCCCGACGGCTTCACTTGGACGCTCGAAGTCGGCGGCGGCTACAACCTTGAAAACGATGGCGAAGTGTTGTCATATCCCGGCGGTGGAGACGACGATTGGGGCGAGGACGATGGCACGCGCGCACTCGCGAGCAGCATTACCGATGCTATCAGCCGTTTTCGCGGCAATCTCGGCGTACAGAACATAGCGAACACCTTGCGTCAAGAAGGCAACACCTATGATTCGCCTGCCGCAGCGTTCGCCGCCGCGCAAACCGTGAACAGGCAGATGGCACTCGGCCTCAACCGTAATATCGATATTCAGCACCAAGATGACACGCCTGATTACGCGCTCAAAGCTAGCATCGGCAATAGCTTTTTGCTCGGACGCGATTGGGAGCTTGGTTTTCTCGTTGGCGGTGCATATGAGACCAACTGGCGCGAGCGGCACAGGTTCTCGCGTCTCTTCTCAGCACCAGATGAGGAGACTGAGTTTGAAGATGAGTCAATTCGCAGCGTTGATCTTCATGCGAGCGTCAACCTCGGGCTTCTGTACGGCAATGACCACGAAATATCCACAACGAGCCTGTATCTTCGTAATACAGACGACCGCACGGCGATCCGGGATTTTTTCAATGAGAACCGGCGACGTTCGGACGGCTTCGGATTTAGGGACTACCGCATCAGGTTTGAAGAACGCGACCTCAGGGTCAATCAGATCAGAGGCACTCATCGCCTTGGCTCCGATACTCGCGAGCTGCTGCCGGGATTCTTGCATGACGCACTCGACCTCCTGCCCGGCGATTTTGAACTGACTTGGTTCTACTCTGACTCCGAAAGCGGCACTAGCATCCCCAACCAAGTGAGCGTGCGAGCGGAAATCGATACCGACCCGGTCACGGCGCAAGTATTGAGATCCGCTGTCAACACCGGCTCATCGGTTGCGGATTTTCGCTTCACCCGACTCGATGATGAAGTCGAAAACTACGGATGGAGCGCGCTGCTGCCATTCTATACGGGCAATTCTTTCGTTGAGGTGAGCTTCGGAGGCGGGCATTCGCGAAAAGTGCGCACCTACCGCCAAACGCAGCTCAGTCTCGGCGCGCTGAGTGTTGCAGACCAATCCATCCTTCAAGGTGGACTCGACATGGCGTTTTCAGATGCCAACATCACCAACCCTGCGAACAACTATGTCTTCGACCTGCAAGGCACCAACAATCAAAGCTATATCGCAGCCACGATGACAGATGCGGGCTTTGGCAAGGTGGACTGGACTTGGAACGGGACTTGGCGGGTGTCTGCGGGCGCCCGCTGGGAAGACTATCGTCAAGTCGCGCTCGATTGGAATATCTACGCTTTCACATTCACCAATCCGCAGATCTCGGCAGACCCCGAGACGCTTGCAAATTCAGCCTATCAGGATGACGAGTGGTTCCCTTCCGTTTCGCTCACCTACATGTCCGATTGGCTGGCCGAAACTTTCCAGCTGCGCTTCGGCTGCAGCCGCAGCACAGTGCGCCCGGATCTTCGTGAAATCACAGATGCCAGCTATATCGACCCGATAACCTCGGAGATTGTAGACGGCAATCCCGGCGTTGAGCCTTCAACAGTCACGAACTTCGACATTCGCGCAGAGTGGTTTTTCCTCAATGACGACAATCTCACTGTATCGCTGTTCTACAAGGACATTGAAGCACCAATCGAGTTCTTTGAGGCGGCGGCGAGCGACACGAATATCGCACGTGAGATTATCAACGCCGAGTCTTCCGAGGTCTACGGCGTAGAAATCGAAGCGCTCAAATCTTTGCGCTTCATTGGCGAATGGGCCGACCCCTTCTTCGTGCAGGCCAACTTCACCATTCAAGATTCGGAAATTGTCGCAGGCGCCAATGCCGATGCGCCGACAAACCCCAAGCGTCCGTTGACTGGTGCTTCAGAATACGTCGCGAACGTCATGCTCGGATTCGATTCCTTCGACGGGGCGCATACGGCCTCGCTCATATACAACGTCTTTGGCGAGCGACTCTATGTGGCGGGGCGAAACGGTGCGCCTGACGGCTTCGAGCAGCCGTTCCATGCGCTTGACTTGACCTACTCTTGGTATCCCACAGAACGCTTCACGGTGAAAGCCAAGTTGCAGAATATTCTTGACGAGGCCATTACCATCGAGCGCGAAGGGGTAGTTATTTTTGAGCAGCCCACAGGACAAGCGTTTTCCTTGAGTGTGCAGTACGCCCACTAGTGCGTGAATCAGTTCGTGGTGCAGCCCCGGCGGGTTCGTTCTGTGGCGGGCAGCATCCACTTGTAGGTTGTGTCGTCCATGAGATTCGTGCCCGGCTCCACCGTGCCCGTCCGCGCCCACTTGCCAAGTCTGTTCCGCGCCCCGCAGAAACACGCCCGGATCGCCGCCTCGCCGCCGCCGAGTGCTACTTCGCCAATGGCAAAGCACCCAGTCGCTCCTAGCGTACCTGTACCGAGGTTCTCGACATAGTTCAGATTGGGCGGCATCTGAAAGCACTTCTCAATGACAACTGTAGGACTCCCGGGCGCAACCTCAATACGTGCGACATAGCGTTGGCCTGTTTTCAGGTTGCTAATCGCCGTGGATTGCTGGGCAATTGGGTTGCCTAAGGTGAGGTTCTGTCGACCCACTTGGATGTCGTCGCTATCACGGACCGCAAGCACAACCGAACTGATAACCGTGCCCGGGTTTCCCCCTGCCCACGTTCTGAGAGAAGATAGATTTAGCGTAGCATTAGAAATAGTGACCGACGTTGCTCCGACTTCGGGGGTATCGAGATGCAGTAAGGGTACGCGATTTTCGTTAAAGCTATCCGGGCAGGTACTTGGTCCTATTTTCCCAGAAAGGGTTGTCCAGTTCACTTGCGCCATTGCGGGCGTTGCCAGTGTGAGTGCCACCAGTGCGGCGGCCAGGATCGTCAGGCGTTTATGGGGGGGGGTAAGTCCGGGTCATGGATGGATCTCCTTTCCGTGGGCGCGCCGGTGAAAGGACAACCGGCGCCCGTGCTATAGTCTGGTCCTTTTAACAGACTTCAGCGCCGGCGCAATCGCTTTTTTTTTGCAGGCCGGACGGGATCGTCCCCTACCAAGATACACGAGACCGGACAGAGGCCGGTCGGGTTCAAAATCCGTCCGTTTCCGGACAGGCTCTGAAACCCCGTCCAAAACCCGGCCTCAGACGCTTCTGAACAGGGATGGAATTCCGGACAGCCTTTCTCTACGGTTGACCCATCATGTCCCGAACCTTTGCCTACGCC
>JAPYNO010000046.1 GCA_028283025.1 Pseudomonadales bacterium
GATTGGCGCTGCTGGGCGTGGAGGTGGCGACATTGGTCGGCCTGTGAAACGTCAAAGAATGGGCAAAATCAGCATTGCTGATTTTGCTACATAATTCCCTATACTAAACGCCGCTTCGCATCAGTGATATGCATGCCAGACTTCCGCTGTGTTGGCCTCACCGGGCGGCTCGAAAACGCAAAAGCTGTTGCCACGCTGCAAAGAGTGCTTGGCTTCTTGACCAAGAAGGGTGTGGGCGTATGCGTCCAATCTTCGCTGAAGGAAGTGATCGGCGGCGTTGATTGTTTCCTGCCGCTCGCAGAAATGGGCAAGGCGTGCGATCTGGTGATCGTTGTAGGTGGTGATGGAAGTTTGCTTGGCGCGGCGCGAGAGCTTGCGTTTTACGGAGTGCCACTCGTCGGCATAAATCGTGGCGGTTTGGGGTTTCTTGCCGACATTCCGCCACAACAGGTGGAAGCTGGCATTGGAGGCGTGCTTGAGGGACGCTATCAAGCCGAGCAGCACTTTCTTCTTGAAGGGGAGGTGTGGCGAGATGGGCAACGCCTTGGCGGCTCACCAGCCTTGAATGATGTGGTGCTGCACCACGGCACGATGGCGCGCATCATAAATATGTCGGTCTACGCTGACGACGAGCTTGTCTATCGACAGCGCTCCGATGGTTTGATTGTCGCTTCGCCGACAGGTTCCACCGCCTATGCTCTCTCCGCAGGTGGGCCTATTTTGTTTCCGAGCATTGATGCCATCGTTATCGTTCCGATAGTACCGCACACCCTGACATCAAGGCCGCTACTCGTGCCGAGCAGCATGGAAGTAACCGCGCGCCTTGAGCATACGGTGTCGGAGAATCCGCAGGTGAGCTTTGATTCGCAAGTGAACATTGGTGTTCAGTCAGGAGACCTGCTCAAAATTCGCAAACACGCCCATCAACTGACACTGCTCTACCCGCTAGAACATAGTTTCTTCGAGTCCTGCCGCAGCAAGCTGTCTTGGGCCAGCCCGATGGGTAGTGAGGAAACTTAAAAAAGCACTGCGTCGGCTATCCCGGCGTATCGAAGTCCACGCAGCGAGTCATCTGGCGTAGCATCGCCGAAGAAGCCCTCGGGGCTCATTGGCCCTATTTGCCACCCTCGAACTTGTGGACAAGAAAGTCGTAGATGGCCTTCTGCGTCTCCCTGTTGGCATTCCGAACAAGCGCCTTCAATTGGCGAAGAGTCTGCGGCGGGGGCGTGAGGCTGCTTTTCGCACCCTCGTTGCACCTGTGGCAGAGCGTCCGGAGGTTGGACATCTCATCACTTCCGCCAGCACTCCTAGGCTGGATGTGGTCAACATGAAGCGTCACCCGCGAACCGTCTTCGTACAACTCGCCTGCCGCGAGTCCGCAAAGCTGGCAGATCGAGCCATTCCTTGCGATAACTTGGGCTCTCAGCTTGGCGGATATGCCGCTCGAAAACCTGACTCCAGCTTTTGGCGGCTGCTTTGCAAGCCTGTATTCATTCGGCTTCAGGTCCTCATGGCTGCGGTACGAATCAATCTCCCAACCGTAGTTTTGCCGCAATTCACGTATGCGCCTGGCGTGCTCTTGAATGCCTGCAATCTCGCGAAGCTGCTCGGAAGTAACGACCTTCCCGATATGGGTTGGCCACCACTCCATCAGCCGTGTCATTCCCGACCTCTTCTTAGCCATCGCGTAAATGCTCCATCAATTGCAGCCCCACATGCTTGGTGTACGCTGGCGGTATTGCCTCATTGAGCTGCCCTTTCGTCATCCAGTCAATGCCCATCGCATCCCTCGCAGCCTTCACAGAGCAATTGCCTCCCCCATTCACTTGCACAAAGTCCACCATTTCATCAGTCTTGCCGTAGTGGTTCTTGCGTTTGTCCAGCGTGTGGCAAAGAGGATGGGGACCGCATGGGCCGGGAGGCGCTATCGGCACATTCGACTCGAAGAGCCGATGCCGAATCACCCTGAGACCCTCGAACATCGTGCCGCACAGCACGATGTAGTCACGCAATGGGGCACCGACTACATTCTCGATCACATATGGCCTGCCTGTGGCTTTAAGCATTTCGCGCACCGCTGCCACCAAATCTGGCCAGTCATCCCCGCACCTTGTCCTTTTGGCAAGAACCGAGTAGTGCTGGCAAGGCGGCGAGGCGTGAATCACCTCAAAGGAAGCCATCCACTCCCTGTCGAGTCCCATTGCATCATCTTGGATGAAGCGAAACGGATAGTTCGGCTGCGGCATCACGTCAACGCCAACCACCTCAAATCCGGCCATGTGATAGCCCATTGCCGCGCCCCCGGCGCAGCAGAAAAGGTCAAGAAGGGTTGGCTTGTCTGTTTTCTTCCGGGTTATCTCAGTCACCGACCGGCTCCACACGAGCGAATCCCTTGTGCGTCATACATGCTCGCCAATAGTTCCCCCCGTTCAAAACCCTTGTAACTGTTTGCGCCATCGCTGATCTTTCATACCTGCCCATTCTGGCCACCTTCTGCCATTACGTCAACCTCATCTTACGATAAAAAACTTAATTACTGAGCATCTTTGCTCGCGCAAAATTAGAAAGTGTGTCGGCTATCCCGGCGTATCGAAGTCCACGCATACGCCGGGATCATCAAGATCGACCGTCTGCAAGGCATTTAAGTGCGACGCAAGCACAGATCTTGCGCCAACATCGCCGGAAAGCTGGGCGAGTTCGCGCAGGAATGCCTGCGCAAACCCGACGGGGTGCCCCGGCACGCCATTGAACTCCGGGCGCAGAATAGCTCGAGCGGTCGCAGGGGAAAGACCTTGCATGATGTCGTGCAGCCTAGTGAGCGAGCTTCGCCTAATAAGTGGCATATCGCCATGTGCGATGAAAAGCGCGTGCAGTTCGGCGTGCTGATTGATGATGTGCTGCACACCACCCGCAAGCGATGCGCCCATGCCTAGAAGCGCATCGTCACTTGCGATGACTTGCACTTGATGTTCGAGGTGCGCATCCAAGAGCCTTCCAATCTCATCATCATCGGGCCGAATCACCACGAAGCATGGAGTGAACACCTGCATGTACTTTTCGAGCGTTTCAATGAGCATTGGCGGCTTGCCGCAAGTTCGCCGATACAGGCGCTTGTCGCTCCCGAAGCGGCGAGAATAGCCCGCCGCGAGAATGAGCGCACCGATCACGGGCTACCAAGTGATTGAGAAGCAGTGGCAGCGACCGTACCGCAGCGTACAGCCGTGATTTCAGCGAGGATCGAAACTGCGATCTCCGCCGGAGTCTTGCTGCCGATCGGAATGCCAATCGGCGCATGCAATCGCCTTAGATCTTTTTCGGCAACATCAAGTGCTTGCAATCGCCTTCGCCGACCTTTGGAAGTGCGTTTTGAACCCATCGCTCCCACATAGAAGGCTTGCGTTGAGAGCGCTTCCATGAGTCCCATGTCATCGATTCTAGGGTCGTGCGTGACGGCGACAATGGCAGATGCCAGGTCGTCCGCATAAGACTTGACAGCATCGTCGGGCATTTCGCACACAAGCGTGACACCGTCCACGTCAAAGTCATCGATCATCTGACGTCTTGGATCACAGACAACGACTTGGTAATCGAGCATCAGGGCCATATGAGCGAGATATCGACTCACCATGCCAGCACCGATGATGAACAGCCTCCAAGCCGGGCCAAACACATGTTTCATCGTTTGCAGCGATTCATCCCAAGCAAGTGGCGCGTGTCCGTCAGCAGGTTCGAGTCGCATGATCCCGGAACTCGCGTTCACGATTCTGCTGACCCAGCAGCGCTCAGCAAGGCTTTGCGAGAGATCGGCGAAGTGCCTCGCTGCGGCATCCTGCGGCGCGACAGGTTCGAGCATGACATGCAGATGACCGCCACAGGGAAGCCCAAACTTCTCTGTCTCTTCCGCGCTCAGGCCGTATACATGCATCTCGGGAGCGTCCTTGGCGAGGAGTCCTTGGGTCAATTTTTCAAGCAGGTCTTCTTCGACACAGCCGCCCGACAGCGACCCCATCATCTGGCCCGAGGCATTCGCAGCAAGCAAGGAGCCGATTGGCCGGGGTGACGACCCCCAGGTCTTGACGACGGTGGCGAGCCAGCAGTGCTGCCCTGTGGCGAGCCAGCGACATATGGCGGCAAGCACTTCGCTGTTTAGGTCTCGCAGGCCTGTGGTCATTGCGCAGTTCAGGTTTTGATCGTTCGTACAATAGATACAACGAGAGCACGACACACTCGTATGGAAGAAAATTCTATCAGCCCTTGGCCGGACGGGGCACGCAGCAGGTTGCTGCGCGTCATCCGCCAACTTCCCGTACTCAGCCTAGTCTGCGTTGCGTCAGTTCTGGGCTACTTGGTCACTTTTCTCTGGCAGCAGGCGCTGTTCGTTCAAGCATTCCACTGGTTGACCTTTGTGCCCTTTCATATCGAGGGGTCTGCGTTGCGATTCGTTCCTTATGAAGTTGTCTTGCGGACGGGCGAGTTATGGAGGCACGTCACACCAGCATTCCTACATTTCTCTTTTTTGCACCTAGTCTTCAATGTGGCAGTGGTGTGTGAGCTCGGACGACGCGCCGAAGCCGTAGAGGGGTCAATTCGGTTTGCAGGGCTGATTCTCGTGCTGGCAACGCTATCGAACCTTGCGCAATTCTTGCTTGAGCCGACGCCCTTGTTCGGAGGGCTCTCTGGCATCAACTACGGGCTCGTTGGATTCATAGCGGCGCGGCGCTTGTCAGATCCTGGAGAGACTCGTTGGCATGTGTCGAAGGTGCTGCTCACAGTCCTCATTGCTTCTATGGTGTTCTTGTCGATAGGCATTGGCGAGCCCGTCGGCCTGAACGTCGCTAACGGTGCGCACTGGGGCGGATTTGTCGTCGGCTTGGCGATTGCGTGGCTGGTGCCTCGCAGAAGACCGGGCCGGTGAACCACGACCCATACCTTCGAACGCTCAGCGCTTCCCGCTGGGGCATCGATAGCTGAGTATGCCTTCAGATTCCAGCGATTTGATCTTTGCATCAGGCATTGCCAGCCAATCGCGCAGCACATCGCGGTTGTCCTCTCCTCTGTAGGACGCTACGCCTTGGCCGCCAGACTGCCCTGCGGAGAATTTCCAAGGCGTATTCGGTACTTTCAGCTGGCCATCACCACGGTCGGACACATTGACGAACGCACCCCGCTCATGTGCCCATTCGAGAGTTGCCACCTCGGCGACAGAACGCACGACACCGCTTGCCAGTCCAAATCGCGCGAGGTGCGCCTCGAATTCCTGCGCGCTCTTGAACCCTTGCGCCCACTCCTGTAACACCTTGAGCAATTGCGAGCGGTGCTCAATGCGCGCTTCTCGAGATTCAAAGCGTGTGTCCTTTGCCATCTCAGGGGTTGCCATTGCCTTGACATATTTGGCAAAAACGCCGCGTTCAGCAGGATCAAAGGCGACGCACACATAATGCCCGTCCGCTGTTTGAAAAGTCGGTGATCCGGTCATGGGCAGGGGCAGGCTCTCCGCGAGACCGGACGCCTGTGGAGTCGCAGACTCGTTCATAAAAAGAAGCGATTCGGCCATGTCAACATCCACAGTGCCGCCCTTACCAGAAGTATTGCGTTGCAACAACGCCGCCAGAATGCCGACGCAGCATTGCGTTCCGGCGTAGAGGTCGCCGTGCGCATAAGGCTCTTGGCTGAGCGCCCGTCCACTGTAGCGTGCATCGCCTTCCATGTAGCCCATTTCGGCTTGCACCAGCATGGCGTAGGCGCGCCGGTCACGCCAAACGCCGTCTTGCCCGTATCCAGAGATTGATGCAAAGACGAGGCCCGGGTTCGACTTGGAGAGTCGTTCGTAGCCAAGTCCCATTTTCGCCATGGTGCCTGGCCGAAAGTTCTCCACGATGACATCGGCCTTATCGCACAGCGCATGTGCGATGTCGAGACCTTTTGGATCACGAATCTCGATGGAAACATTCCGCTTGCCGAGGTTTTGATGCGTGAATGAGGTTGAAATCGAATTCCGCCGTGGCCTGCCCGTGCGCAGCACATCACCCGTTGTCGGCTCTATCTTGACAACGTCCGCGCCAAGGTCCGCCAACATCCGTCCGCAATGCGGCCCTGCAAGGACTCGTGAGAAATCCAACACCCTCATACCAGATAGTGGCTTCATTGTGGCTCCACGATGATGGTAAATAATTGATTTCCTAAGACAATTCTCATGTGTAGGAGATTTCTTACAAAATGTCTCAGCAATATCCCACAAGGTCGGGACAGATTTCAATGGCGGTTCTCTATACCATGGCAATCGAAGGCGATACACTGTGCGTCTTCGATGAAGCTTTACTATTGAGGTACACACAATGGCTCGCGGGATCAATAAGGTCATTCTGATAGGGCACTTGGGACAAGACCCTCAAGTTCGGCACACTCAAGAGAATCGTCCGGTGACGCGCTTGAATGTGGCGACATCAGATTCTTGGCGTGACCGCGCGACTGGGGAGCGTCGGGACTCAACCGAATGGCACAACGTAGTGTGCTTCGGTCAGACCGCCGAATTTGCCGAACAGTACTTGCGAAAGGGTCGCCTGATATACGTTGAGGGTTCCTTGCGTACAAGTAGCTACGAAAAGGAAGGCGTCAAACAGTACAGAACCGAAGTGATTGCGCGAACTGTCAACACGCTCGATTCTCGTCGCTCCTCTGAATCGGATGCGGGTGGTTTTAGTGATCACAAGGGAGATGGCGGCTCTCAGTCCCAGTCATCTGGTGGCCATCAGGGCGGTCGAGGACAGGAACCTCAAGCGCAGCAGGACTCGGCTTTTGAGGACGACATCCCGTTCTAGGGAAGCTCTGATATCAGAGCTTCCCGTGTGGCACATGGATGTGCCACCGACTTCAGTGCCGTAAGGCATTGAAGTCGCGAGCAAATCAGAATCATAATTCTGATTTGCGAGTC
>JAPYNO010000047.1 GCA_028283025.1 Pseudomonadales bacterium
GCGCAGCGCAAGTATGGAATTGATGTAGTTGCCCGCCGCCTTTGACTTGCACATGGTGATGTTCACATGATGGCGGGTGTAGGACGAGGTGCGCATAGTGATGCCGCGCTCGCGCGCTTCCGGGCCCATATAGTCGGGCCATTCCCAAGCGGCAATGGATACATGCACCGACAAGCCTTCGGCGCGCAGCCCCATGGCTTCAGAGCCGAGAAACACGAGCGGGCGCAGATAGCCTTCTTCAAGATTGTTGGCCTTGAACACTTCGCGCTGCGCGAGATTCAGTTCTTCAATCGTGTACGGAATGTCGATTTGCAGGATGTGCGCTGAATCGAACAGCCGGCGTGTATGGTCAGCTAAGCGGAAAATCATCGGTCCGTTCGGCGTTTTGTAGGTGCGCACGCCTTCGAACACCGCGACACCATAGTGCAGGCTGTGAGTGAGCACATGCACTTTGGCATCTTGCCAAGGCACAAGCGTCCCATCAAACCAAATCAGGCCGTCTCGGTTCGAGAAATTCGTTGGCGCGGGTTCCGCCACTTGCTGTTCACCTGTCAAATGCGAAGGCGCTAGTGTAGCTTGGATAGGCGATAATGCGCTCAATTTCAAGCTTTCTAACCCGAAGTGAACGCGCCAGCGCAACCCTCAACACCCGCCGACTACGCGCGTTGGTTCCGCGCCTCCACACCCTATGTGAGCGCGCATCAGGGCAAGACGTTCGTGGTGGCATTGAGCGGCGAGACGCTTGCGGGCGACAATTGCATCAACGTCATACACGACCTGGCACTGGTGTCGGTGCTCGGCGTTCGATTGGTGCTGGTGCATGGCGCACGGCCGCAGATCAGCGAGGCGCTAGAGATGGCGGGCATCGAGTCGCCCGTCATCAATGGCGCCCGGGTGACACCGCTGAGGGCCTTGGAAGAGGCGCGCCGCGTGTGCGCGGGCCTAAGAAGCCAGATCGAGGGACTGTTTTCGCAAGGCTTGCCGCACACGCCACTCCATCACACGCGAATTTCAGTGCTTGGCGGCAACTTCGTTACCGCGCGTCCCATGGGACGGGTGGATGGCGTCAACTTCGAGCATACCGGCGTGCCTCGGCGCATCAATACAGATCTCATTCACGAACTCGCCGCAACTGGGCGCATCGTGCTGCTGTCGCCATTCGGCTATTCGCCCTGGGGTGCGCTCTACAATCTCGAATCAGAGCCGCTTGCCGTCAAAACCGCCGAGGCACTTGCTGCGGATAAGCTGATTCTCTTTACTGAGGAAGACGCACTCCACGGTGCAGACGGTGAACGACTATCAGAAGTCGAGGCGTCTGGCATCGAGGCGGCGCTCGCGGGCGTTGACTGCGGCGATGTCACGCGCAGAAGCCTGCGACGCGCCGCCGAGACCAGCGTCGCCACTGGCATACCCGTGCATCTCATCGGCGCGGGTGTGGACGGCGCCCTCCTTCAGGAGCTGTTCACAGCCGAAGGTCAGGGCACGCGCGTGTGCCAGTCACTCGGTAGCCGCGTGAGGGCAGCAACCGCCCAGGACATCGCCGCCATTCTGGCCATGATTGCGCCGCTCGTGCAGCAAGGTCAGCTCAAGGCGAGAAGCGCGGACGACATTACCGAGCGCCTTGAAGAATTTCTGGTTACGGAAGTTGACGGACTCGTGGCGGGATGCTGCGGTGTCAGGTGTCTTGAAGTGAGCGACTCCGCCGAACTCCATTGCTTGGCGACACACCCGAACTTCGCTGATATTCAAGCGGGCGATGCACTGCTCGAAGCGGCGCTTGCCAAGGCAAGACAGCTTGGTGCAAAACAAGTCCTCGCGCTCACTACGCAAGCTGAGCAGTGGTTTCGTGAGCGCGGCTTTTCCGCCGCCGACGCTGCCGCATTGCCGAGAGAGATTGAGGAACAATGTGCGCGTCGCAATTCGATTGCGCTTGTCAAACCACTCTAAGGATGCCTTGAACATGCCGAGCAACCGCATTCATTCCGCCGAGATCGTCGATGGCGTGGCGCAAGCACCGAGCCGCGCCATGCTGCGCGCAACAGGCTTCACAAGCGAGGATTTCGCGAAGCCTTTAGTCGGCATCGCCTCGACCTGGTCGATGGTGACGCCGTGCAACATGCACATTGACGAGCTCGCCAAATGCGCATCCGAAGGTGCCGACGATGCAGGTGGCAAGTCGCAGGTATTCAATACCATCACCGTCTCTGATGGTATTTCCATGGGCACCAAGGGCATGCGCTATTCGCTGGTCTCACGCGAAGTCATTGCCGATTCCATCGAGACCGTTGCGGGCGCGGCAGGCTTTGACGGCATTGTCGCCATCGGCGGCTGCGACAAGAACATGCCGGGCTGCGCCATGGCGCTCGCGCGCCTTGATCGGCCGAGCGTGTTTGTCTATGGCGGCACCATCCTGTCAGGGGCCAAGCGACGCGACATCGTGTCGGTCTTTGAAGCGGTCGGCGCCCACTCGGCGGGCAAGCTGTCCGACGAAGAACTCCTAGAAGTCGAATCGACCGCCATTCCAGGGCCCGGCTCCTGCGGCGGCATGTATACAGCCAACACCATGGCGAGCGCGATCGAGGCACTCGGGCTGTCGCTGCCCAACAGCTCGGCGCAAAACGCCGTCTCCGAAAACAAGTTAAACGATGCACGGCGCGCAGGAGAGGCCGTGGTGACTTTGATTGAGCGCGGCATCAAGCCGTCCGACATCCTCTCTATTGAAGCCTTCGAGAATGCCATCACCGTGGCGACCGCGCTCGAAGGCTCGACCAACCTCGTGCTGCATCTGCTGGCAATCGCCCATTGCGCTGGGCTGCCTTTGAGCCTTGATGACTTTGACCGGGTAGGCAAGCGGACGCCAGTGCTTGCCGACATGCGTCCTGCTGGCCGCTATTCGATGCCCGAGCTCGTCGAGATTGGCGGTATTCAGCCGCTAATGAAAATGCTGCTCGAAGCGGGCCTGCTCGATGGCAAATGCTTGACTGTCACAGGCAGGACATTGGCCGAGAATCTTGCGTCGGTGCAACCTTACCCGGAAGGCCAGACCATTGTTCGGCCGCTGCACGACCCGATCAAGCCGGACGGCCATCTGGTGATTCTGCGCGGCAATCTCGCGTCTGAAGGGGCGGTCGCCAAGATCACCGGGCACGAGGGACTGTCCTTCAAAGGCACGGCAAAGGTCTTCGAGAGCGAGGAATCGGCCATGCAGTCGATTCTTGCGGGAGAGGTCGTGGAAGGGCATGTGGTGGTCATTCGCCACGAAGGCCCGCGCGGCGGCCCCGGCATGAGGGAGATGCTGAGTCCGACAAGTGCTATTTCGGGGCGCGGACTCGACGGCAAGGTCGCACTCATCACCGACGGGCGCTTCTCCGGAGGCTCGCACGGCTTCCTGATCGGGCATATTTCGCCCGAAGCCTCGCGTGGTGGCAACTTGGCTTTAGTTCAAGACGGCGATGAGATCAAGATAGACGCCGAAGCGCGCACGCTTGAATTGTGTGTAACGGAGGCCGTGCTCGGCGCACGGCGCGCCGATTGGCGCGCGCCAGAGGCCAAGGAAACACGCGGCGTGCTCGCCAAGTACGCGGCGAGCGTTGCATCGGCGAGTTTAGGGGCGGTGACGGACTTGAATGTAGGGTGGGAAGGATGACCAGCAATTACGTCGAAATCCGCAAAGAGAATATCCGCAAATATGGCGAAGAGACAAGGCATCTCGCCTTTTTGGGTGAGCTATATAGCGACCGTACGCATTTTATCTATGAGCTTCTACAGAATGCTGAAGATGCGCGTGCATCGGCTATCAGCATAACACTCCACAGAAATCGCCTTGAGCTACTACACGATGGGAAAAGCTTCGATGAAGCTGATGTTGAAGGGATATGCGCAGCTGGTAAAGGAACTAAATCAGAAGACTCAACCAAAATTGGGAGGTTTGGCATAGGCTTCAAGTCAGTTTATGCCTATACAAATGCCCCACAAGTTCATAGCGGAGATGAACACTTCAGAATCGACCATTATGTGCGTCCATTCGAAATTGACCCGATAGAGGTTCCCAAGCCTTGGACAACTCGCCTTATCTTGCCATTTAATTCTTCTGCCACTTCAGACACCGCTTTCGATGAAATCGCCACGCGTCTGAAGGATTTGAACGTGCGCACCCTTCTGTTTTTGAGAAGCATCGAGCAAATCGCATGGTGGATTGATACCAATGAATCGGGACTATACATTCGTGTAACGAAACATCAAGAAACTGCTCGCACAGTAACTCTCATCAGAGAGGTTGATGATGAAAGTGAAGCTGAAGAAGAGTGGCTCGTGTTTGAAAGGGCAATCGAAGGACCGAACTGCAAGATGGTCAGGCCGATTGAATTGGCGTTCTTACTTGAATCTCAGACCCAGAACGGCCCTAAGGAGATTATAGCGACTCAGGGAGCGCCGCTATTCGTATCCTTTGCAACCGAAAAGAAGACCAATCTCGGATTCTTGCTGCAAGGACCTTACGAAACGACTCCAGCACGCGACAACATACAGAGGGACAGTCAGCGGAATAAATACTTACTCAAGGAATCGTCTGAACATCTTATCTCCGTCCTTCAAACTCTGAAAGAAATGGACATGCTGACCGTGCGTGTACTTGAGACGCTGCCCATTGAGGATGAAGAGTTTCAAGACGATAGCATGTTTCGACCACTTTATGATCGCGTTGCCAAGGCACTAGCAGAAGATGCGCTGCTTCCTGCTTTGGGGAGCGGATTCATACGTGGTTGCGATGCAGTCATAGGCCGAGGCGAGGATATCCGAAATCTACTCAGCGCAGATCAACTCCGCTCTTTGCATGGCGATGATACGCAGAATCTTGCGTGGCTAAGCGAGAAGATCACTCAGGAAAGGGTTCCGGTACTCCATCGTTATTTGATGAACGAACTCGATATCGAGGAAATCACCCCCGATAGTTTCGCCAGAAAAGTAACAGAGAAATTCTTTTCGGAGCAGTCGGATGAGTGGTTTGTGCAACTGTATAGATTCCTACTGCGTCAAGAAGCACTTTGGCGCACTTATTATGGACCGATTCGTCATAAACCGTTCATTCGACTGAGCGATGATCGGCAAATCTGTCCCTTTAAGGAGGACGGGTCGGTAGCAGCCTATTTGCCCTGCCAAGGAGGACGACAGTTACCAACTGTCAAACCGGAACTTGTAGAAAATTCTGAGGCCAAGGAATTCCTTGTGAAGCTAGGTATCCATAAACCGGATATCGTGTCAGAAGTGCTAGAGCATGTGCTCCCCTTATATGAGCCTGACGAAATCGAAGTTTCTCGGGAAGACCATAAAGAGCACATCGAATTAATCTTGACGGCGCTTGAGGTCGATTCAATAGAGCGTCGCGAAGAGCTTATTTCCCGATTAAGAGAAAGCCACTGCCTGCTCGGTAGAAACGCTGACACAAATGAAGAAGATTGGATGCCCCCACGGGAACTGTTCACAAGGTCAGGCGATTTGTCGGTGTTTTTGAAAGGGAATCCGGAGGCATACTTCTTGGATGAACAGTACACGGAGGATCAAATCGATGCGTTTCTTGAACTCGGAGTTTCCAACCGTCTTGGGATTCAGCGCAGGGAAAAAGATCGGAAAGGTCGTGTGACTGTTCGTAATTTTCACGGCTTACACGAGCGTGGTTTAGGTGGTTTTGATCCAGATTTTACTGTGGAGCACCTTGAGCATGCGGTTCAGTTTCCAAACGTTGAGCGAAGTCTTTTCATCTGGAGAAACATCGCGATACCGCAGCAACGCCAAATCCGTGGGACAGTCGAGACATCTACCAGGCAGTCCTATGAGAATAGCGAGCGTGAACTCAGACGTTCGAAGCTAGGCGAGACACTATTGTCAAATCGTTGGTTGCCAGACAGTGGCGGAACATTTCACAAGCCATCGGAATTGTCACTGGCTGATCTGCACGAAGATTTTGATCGAGATGAAGGTCTAGCCGCTCATCTCGAAATGAAGGATAGCGAGCTTCTGGATCTGGCAAAGCAATCAGGGGCCGCTGTTGACGGTCTGAATCTGCTGCGGAAATTACAGGAAAAACCCGGCGGACTCCAGAAACTGGAGGAGCTTGTAGAGCAAATGGAACAAAAGCCGTCTTTTCCGGAGCGGCCATCAACAAATACCGAGAGACGCAAAGAGCGTGCGCAGCAAGGTGCGAAAACTGCGCCGAGAAAAGAATACGAGAGGCGTCCTCGAAGCACACGCACATCTCAGGCGGATGGCGACAAAAATACATATCTGAAAGAGAACTACACGAACAGGGACGGAGAGCTAATTTGCCAGATATGTGAATACGAGATGCCGTTTCGCCGACGAGATGGAGAGCATTACTTTGAATCCGTACAATTATTTGATGACCTATCTCGCGAGCACACCGCAGCCCATCTAGCCCTGTGCCCGATATGTGCTGCCAAGTACAAGGAGTTCGTGAAACGGGATTCTGATAATGCAACCTTGGTTTGTAAGAGCATTCGTACATCGGAGGAATTCGCTGTTCCTGTCAATCTAGGGCAGGATGTGGAGAGTATTCGTTTTGTCGAGAAGCATCTTTGGGATGTCCGTGCGGTGCTTGAGGAAGAATTGGTGTAGTTCGCATGGGATTGGATTCATCGACTTTGTACAGCGTCGGAGACCTTGTTACATTGCGGTCTGATCCTGAAACCGTGATGCCGATCATTGGAATTGTCGCGGGCGGAGCTGAGACCCGTTACCAGGTATTCCACAACAATCGTCAGGCCACCTTTTACGAGAGCCAATTACGAAGCGCAGAACGCGACACCGAGATCTGTCGCCTCAACGCCGATGAATTGCGAGCCTTGCTTACCAGCATACAACTACTCGCGCCGTCTACCACAAATCTGTACTCGTTGCGTTCCGGACGCATTCAGTTCGTGCCATATCAGTACCGACCTGTCTTGAGATTGATCCGTGCGGATCGCCCACGATTGCTGATCGCCGACGAAGTCGGTGTGGGCAAGACGATTGAGGCCGGGCTCATCGTAAAGGAATTACGCGCTCGGGCGGATATTTCCTCGGTACTCGTTATCTGTCCGAAAGCATTGGTCACCGAACGCAAGTGGTCCGTTGAGATGAAGCGTTTCGACGAGCATTTTGAGGCACTTGATGGCCGGACTCTGCGTTACTGCCTTCGGGAAACGCATCTCGAAGGCGAATGGCCAGAACGGCATGCCAAGGCCATCATCCCGTTCTCCCTGATCGATTCGGACCTGCTCTTCGGCAAAGATGGAGGAAGTTCCAATGCCAGCGAAGGGTTGCTTGCCCTCGACCCACCACCTAAGTTCGACCTAGTCATCGTGGATGAAGCACATCACATACGCAATGCGGATACCTACCTTCATCAGGCGGTGCGATATTTCTGCGATAACGCCCAAGCCGCCGTTTTTCTTACCGCCACCCCGGTACAACTGGGAAGCCGGGATATCTTCACCCTGCTGAACGTTTTGAGACCTGATCTTGTGATCGACCGCCCGAGCTTCGAGCAAATGGCCGCACCGAACAAATTCATCAATACTGCCGTGAGTCACTGCCGCTCCGGCGACGATCAATGGCAGGCCGAGGCCTACTCTTGCCTAGCTCAAGCCGCGCAAACCGAGTGGGGCCGACTGTTTCTGCGGGGAATGCCAGCATTCCAAAGCATCTTTGATCGCTTGGCGAAGGATGAGGTCGATGATGTTGAGCGCATCCGCATGATCCGTTCATTGGAAGAAATCTATACCTTCAGCCCGATGATCAACCGGACTCGACGCCGGGATATCGGAAAATTCACCACCCGCCAGCCGGAAACCCTATCAGTCGAATTCACACCCGACCAACGCCGCCTTCATGACGACCTGCTCAACATGGTGAGACGCATCCTGAAGCAAAGCCACGGAGTGCAGAATGTCAATTTCATGATGACCACACTCCGTCGCCAGACGGCAAGCTGTCTCTACGGCCTAGTCCCAATGCTTCAGGAGATGCTTGCTGGCAAGCTAGAAAACCTTGAATTGATGAATGGCCCCGAAAGGAACGAAGATGGGAGTACCGTCGATACCAACTTTATTTCCCAAATCCGGGCAGAAATTGAACTGCTCCTCAAGAGAGCCAAAGAACTTGATCCCAATGACCCTAAGGTAAAGGCCATCGTCAAGGTCTTGCAGGATAAGAACGGGATGAATAATAACAAGGCAATGGTATTCAGCACATTCCGCCATACCCTGGCCTATCTGGCGAAACATATCCAAGAGGCTGGTTTGCGGTACGGACTCGTGCACGGTGGCATTCCTGACGACGAGCGTTCCGTAATGCGTAGCCGCTTCGCCCTGCCCAAGGATGATCCAGAAGCCCTAGATGTCCTGCTATCTTCCGAGGTGGGCAGCGAAGGACTCGATTTCCAGTTCTGCAACTTGCTGATCAACTACGATTTGCCGTGGAACCCTATGCGTATCGAACAGCGTATCGGACGCATCGACCGCTACGGGCAACAGAGCGAGAGTGTCGCCATCGTGAATCTAGTGACTCCCGGTACGGTCGATGCGGATATCTATGAACGCTGCCTGATGCGCATCGGCGTTTTCCATCATGCTGTCGGCGGCAGCGAGGAAATTCTCGGTGAGATCACAAGGGAGATCCACGATATCGCCGACAGCTTTACTCTGTCTCCGAAACAACGTGCCGAACAGCTACAGCAGATCAGCGATAACAGGATTCGCCAGATACAGGAAGAAGACGAACTTGAGGAGAAACAGGCGGAGTTATTCGGCCTGACGGTCCCCGATCAATCTTGGCGCGAAGAGATTGCAGCGGCCGAGAGCTGCTGGTTGTCACCCGATGCGCTTCAGCGTTGCGTATCTAGCTACCTTTCTAGTATCTCGGAAACCCAGACAGGTTTTCTTCTTGGTGACAAGCCGCTTAAGACGCTGCGCCTCGGGCAAAAGACTCGGGCAAGGCTTCTCGAAGATTATCGCCGTTATTCTCCCTCAAGCGACCCCGTCGCACGTAAGTGGGAGAAGTGGCTCAAGGGTGTTAACCCCATACTGCCAGTTACATTCGATCAAGAAACCGCCACCGCCGAACTGAAGGCAGTTCATCTCAATGTCACACATCCACTGGTGCGGCAGGCGGCAAAGCATGTTCAGCGATTAGGAACGGCTCAGGTTCATTTGATTGCATTGAGCAATTCCGTTCCTCCCGGTGAATATCCTTTTGCTCTCTATCAGTGGCACAAGGTTGGAGTATTGGCCGATGACACTCTGGTGGCCGTCACCTCGAATCCGAATCTCGACGGCACTGTGATGTCTCTCCTTGAGACGGCGACCGACGCCTTATTCACCAAGTCGCTCAAGACTACCGCAACAGACCAACTTGATCGGTGTCATCACGAAATTTGGCACAATGCTCGCACAAGCCACATGGAGAAGAATCGGGATATCGTTCGACACCGTGTGCAGAGTCTCGAGTTTAGCCACCAGGCCCGCAGTAGACTGTTGGAGGACCAAATCAACAGCGCAACAAACAACAAGATTCAGCGGATGAAGGAGGCGGAACTGGCACGTGCGAACCATGATTACGAACGCATGACTGTTAAGCTGGAAAGATTGGCAGAAAGCGCAGACATTCATGTGACGATGGTTCTCGAAGGGCTGCTTGAGATTGCCGAAGATAAAGTTGCATGAACACTCACGGCTATCCCAACAATATTCGAGATTCGAGCAGCTGCTCATAAACCTTTGATTCAAAAGTACAATAACGTCTTTTCGGAGGCAAAGTGCCATCCGACCCAGATGAACAGGCGAAAATCAGGTTGAGTAGTGCCCGAAGGAAGTGTTGACGATTGATCCGGGCCAACAAATCGAATGCGAAACCCTTCTCCAAAGATTAGCTTGGCAGTGAAATGCGGGTGGTCGACTGTGGTACACGGCGACCTTTGGGCAAGTCAAACTTCACTGCGCCACGATCTTTCATCCTAACAAGCAATTTATTCACATCAGGCTTTCGCATAGGTAATTGCTCAATAACGCAATTGGCGAGGCGTGCATACTGCGTATGAGTTTCCTTCTGCAATTTGGAGACGACAAGTGCGTCGGCCTCAAGAAAGTACTTGTCGCATCCGATGCCAGCCCTTCCTTGCTGTAGGGCCGCGCTTTCTTCAGGCGTGAACAAGCTGCGTGGACTTTTCAATTGTTCGCGGGTCTCAATTTGGAGACGTTCAACTTTCTGCTGTACGTCACGAAATACCTCTAAGCCCTTGTCCGAAAATGTACCCAAGAGAAGTCGCATCTTCACCCGCTCTTCGTTTGGATTCAGAATAGGGAAATCTGGGAGGTACTTCGCAGCGCCCAAGTTTTTGATCTGTCTCCGCAATAAATGTAGTACGCGCCGCTCGTTGCCCCATTCTTGGGGCAGGTTTTCGAACTGGGCATTCCAATTTGGATCGGCCAAGAAGCGCCCGAATGAACTTGCTACCAGTTGGTATCCCGCATGTCGATTCACAGGTTCCGCCATGAAATTTAGTAAAAATTCTCCTTCGCGATCCTTCAGAAACCGTAAGATACTATCGGAGCGAATGTTCCAGCCAGTTGGGTCTATGAAGGTGAAGGTAAATCCCCCTCTGCAAACTTCGGCGATTTGACCGAGGTTGTCTTCGAACTTACCTGGGAAAATCGATATTTCAAATTCATGGCGCATTCGAGCGTACTTTCGCAGTTTATTCATTGATTCAGGGTCTTTTTCGCAAAAGCAGAATCTAACCTTCAACCGCTTCCTTCCTCTCGATTGAAGGTCGGCTCGAACTGACTCAAGGGTACGTAGTGCCTGATCAAAAGAGGCATCAGAATAGTCTTCGTTTGCGACTCTCCAAGGACCGGCAAAAGCATCCACAAAATTGAAAACTTCAGAGCGGCCTTGAAAAGTCTTGTACGCGGCAGCTCGAAGATATTCAGTCAGAAAGCAATGCTTGATATAGGAGTGCTCCCTGCCTTTGTAGCTAGAGAGTTGAGCCTCCACGCCTCACCTTCCTATCTGTGGGTTGGCTAAGAGGCTGTTTGGGACAATTGAGTCCGGAAAACCATTCCACTCACGTCCTTCAAGAAGCCTTCCTCCAGACTTGGGTCGTAGGCCACCCCACTGCTTGAAGAAAAATGAAACTCCCATAGCTTTGCACAGGTCGCGTAGTTCCACCGCCCACGTTTCTTCCATTCGCCTAGCGCGGGGCCCGCTCTCCCCACCGACAATCGCCCACGCAATTCCAGACAAGTCAACATCTCCCATCGGCCCGAGCAGTGGCTCAAACGAAATGAATCGAGCAGGCGAGCGTATCTGGCGGAGGTGCTCGATACGTCCTTTGTGCGCTGCATCCTCAACCGAAACGCCAAGCCATATGTGTGGAGGGACGATGCCGCCGCTATAGCGGCGGGTTACATAGTTGCGCATCAGCGAACTACGTTTGGTCAGAATCTGATAGACATGCCAATCTGCCGATTCCATCTCGTCAAACACTCTATCCACATATAGCCAATCAATCTTCTTGTGGAAAAGGTCGCTCATAGAATTGACAAAGATCATGCGCGGTTTCTTCCAAGAGGCTGGTTGCTTCAAGCGGGATGGCCATTGGCGCAGATCAAAGCCTTGCTCATATGGATGCCCTTCAACGCCACGCCATCGCTCAGCGAAGCGCTCTGCATAACAGTTGTCACAGCCCGGCCCAATCTTCGTGCAGCCAGTCACAGGATTCCATGTGACGTTGGTCCACTCTATTTGAGATGGTTGTCCCATGTTTAGCTCTTTGGTATTTTCCTGCTGATTGATGCCCATCTGGTGGAGGGGATGAGCGAGATTGATTCTGATCTTGTCTTAGTATCACCCAGCGCATTATTTTAGTCAATCTAATATTCTGGTTCAGGACATGTGAGACTCCCGGAGCCTTGGAGGGACTGACTGGTCTCGTCCAAGGATGAGCCGGCGAACAGCCCACGCCAGAACCCCGGGCGACGGTTCGGATACTCTTGGTTTTCCACAATCAAAAAGGACGCCGAACCATGTAATTCTATTCCAAGCCACACGTCTGACTTAAGCGCTGGCGAACTTGAACCTGCTGAGGACGCCTTCAAAGGCATCAAGCCCGGCGAGACCATTGAAGTACATTGGGTGCACACCTCATGTGATGCGAGCCCCGGCGAAGGTCTTGGCGCGTGTGTGCCAGAGGGTTGCACAAGCCCGCTTTTGCGCGTTGAAGCACAGGTGTTTCTCGTTGTCAACAATCCCCAAGCGCTAGACTTCACCGCGCTTACCTATGGTGGCAATCAGTTGGGCGGGCGGCAGCAGGCAATGTGTTCAACGAGACCAAGTCGCATGGCGTGCGGGAATTGGTGACAGCACCGGAATTGCTTTCGCTGGTTGAGTGACCGGCGCTCAGACGCTCGCACTTGAATCTCATCGAGAAAGAGCAGGCTCTTAGCGCGTCATTTCCAAGTATCCATCTCCAAGATATTCGCCGTTCAAATCGCTCACTCGCACCAGCCCTTCCCAATAGCGCACCGTCGTGCGCATGAGTTGGTCATCGACGGCTGCTTCAACGAGATAGGCGCCGAGTCCGTCGAGTTCGACCTGCCATGCGACGACATAGGCGTCGCCATCAAACTCGACCTCGCGTCGGGGTGACATCGTGAATTCGTGGCTCTTGAACCTGATCATGTGTCCCGACGCATCGCGGTGCATCGCATAGTTGAAGGCATCACGTTCACCTGATTCGCGCACCAACTGGTAGAGCATCAGTTCGCTGCCATCCTTCAGCATGAGCGCCATCCAGTCCCAACCAACTAGGCCCTGAGGCAAGGGCTGAGTGCTCCATTCGCGGTCGAGCCAAGCCCATCCAACCACTGGCACTTGTCTCTCGTCCCAAGTCAGACTGCCCTGCACCGACATGCGCGGGATCGAGTAGTAGTGGGAAGCAGCCTGCTCGGACTTGGCGGAATAGCCTTCGAGACCTTGCAAAATTGGCGCTTCAGTGGACGCTAATCGCAGATCTACGCTGATATCCTCGCTTTTTGCGACGAGGTGAAGTGGAGAAAAGCTGTCGCCAATGCTCTGCACCGACGCGCCGGGCAAACGCAAGCTGAACGGCTCGTTTTGAACATATGTCAATCCCGGCAACTCTCGTGACAGCGCCTCATCGAACCTGTGCGCCCCGTCCGCCACATTGGTGACCGCGAAATGGCTCATGTATACCTGCGTCGAGCGCCAGCCTTCTGGGTCCGGCTGAGGACTGAGCGCTCGGCGAAAGAATACGAGCTGGGCGCCGAACTCGGCCGGGCGATTCAAAGGCAGTACCTGTTCCACACCACGCCATAGAACGAACGTCCAATACCACCATTCTTGGCGAAAGGCCGGATGCGGGCCGTGATCTCTGGGCAATTCAATTGCCACATCTGGCGAAGCCGAGGCGAACGGCTCTCCACTCATCGCACTGGTCGATTCGTTCAGCACTGCGCCTGCTCGCAGGCCGCCGAACTGCTCCGAACTCGGCGGCTCGGCGCAGCCTGCGAGCAGCAGCAAGCTAGACAGTCTCGTCAGTCGTCGCCACATGCGAAGCCTCCCGAGTCATCCGCCACGGAATAAGCGCCGCCGTCACCACCACAAGCAGGCCAATGCTTGCAAATAGGAGCATCAACCAGCCATCCATATCGAAACGAATCGAAAATCCGAACGCCAAAGGCGTCACGCGCTGGCACAGCATCCAATTCATGATCAAGGCAAGCAGTAACGAACAAGGCAGCACCAGCACGGCGAGAACTGTCGATTGTCCCGCCAAGAGCGCAAGCAACCGCTCGCGAGACATGCCGATTGCGCGCAACAAACGAAGTTCCCGAAGGCGCGTGAGATGCAACTGATTGAATCCACTGAACACCCCGAAGACGGCCACGAGCAGCGCAACCATGCTCAAGGCATCGCTGACCCAGAAAGTTTCCTCCAACGCCTGCATGGCGCGCTCGCGCAGTTCTAAGGTGGATTCAGGGGCAAGGGCAAACTCGGTTTGGATGCGGGAGCTCACTAGAGCCTCCATGCCAGGCTCGATGTGGATGCGCACCGCATCAATATGCGTGTCGTCAAAATACTTGTCGGCAACCATCCTTGACATGACGAGCCTCGGGCCGAGCGCACCAAAGTCGTTGAATACATGCGCGACCGGCAAGAGCGCCTGCCCCTTTTGGCCGGTCACGCGCACCATGCCAGGCTCGTGACCACGAGCCAACTGACTGTTGATCAACACGGCATCGAGCGGCGTGTCAATGGGTGCGCCGTAGCGAGCGAGCTCTTGAGCGCTGTATTCAATCAGCCGCACCTCGGCGCGCAGCGTCCCGACGCGCGCTGCCGCAGTGTACGAGACACGCATCGAGTCCACGCCCGGAAGCTCCGCGATGGCATCAATGACCGATTGCGGCAGAGCTTTGGAATCCGCATCCAATGATAGTTGCCCATCGAGTCGCATATCCAAAAAAGCATTGAAGTCACGTTTCAAGCTCGCCACCATGAGCTGCATGGCAAGCGCGACAGCAAGCGCCAGAATGAAGGCGCTGATAACAGGAAATAGTCGCAGCCCGTGCGTGGCACTACCGCGGACGATCTGCATAGCCATCAGGCGAAGGCCCACGAAGCGCCGCCTAGACACCCAATTCAATTGCACCCAAGTGCTCTGCGCAACAAGCACAAATGCGGCGCCAAGCACGAGAAATGCACCGGCGAGTCCCAAGAATGCGCCTAGAATGAGTGCGCCAAGTGCAGCGCAGGCGACCCCAGCCCGCATCCATGGAGCGAAACGCTGCACTTGCATTCGTGGCTGCGCGAGCCATGTTCCGAGCAGGCTTACGCCAACCCCAACAAGCACCGCCTTGATCAAAAGCCAGTTATCAAAGAGCGACGCATCGAGCTTGCCCATGCCGCCGAGTTTGATCACGAGCGTCGCCAAACCGAAGCCGAGCGGCAGTCCGATGAGGCATGCGAGCACGCCAAGCGCACTCGCCTCGCGATGCACATGGCTGGCAATGGCGCTTGTCGCAACGCCTAAGCCACGCAATCGATGCACAGTCGGCGCTCGGCGCAAGGCCATGCCAGCGGCGCTCTGATAGGCGATGAATCCGGCCACCAACAGGCAAAGGACAGACAATACGCCGAGATTGAACATGATTGACTTGGCGAAGCGCCGGACAGGCAGCTCTTCGTCAGGCGTTGAAATGATGTAGCCCACGCCTAACAGATTTTGGTCGATCGGGCTTTGATACGCCGCCCCTAATCCAACGAAGAGCTGATCAAGCATGTCGAGTAGGCTTGGGCGCTGCGGGACAGTCACCAACGCCAGTGCGGAAATGTCGTCTTGACCGAGCAATTCGGATACGGTGGCGATATCCGCAATCAGTAGACGATCATCCGACCCAGTGTGGGCGCCTATCACCGACAGACCTTGCGCTTGAAGCTCGGCGCGCTTGTCCTTCGCGGCACTCTCAGGTACAAGCACTGCTTTCTCGGTGATGAGCTTTGTTGCGTCGGTCTCGATAGCGGCGCTCGAGTTCGCGCGCGCGCCGAGCATCGCCACCCAATCGATGCCGAGTATGCGCCAGCCATTGCCCAACTGTCCCTCAATCAAGGGAATCAGCGCTTCGACTCCCGGCACCTGTCCCTTGGCTAATCGATTTTGCAGCTCGACATAATCTGCGAGCGTGATGGCCGCACTATTTCCCCGGCGCGCAATGGTGCCAGGCAGAGCAAAGGGCTGAAGCGCATCGAGATTTTGTTCGACGCGCGCATTCAGAAGATGCACCGTTGTGACTGAAGCTACTGCGATGGACAGGCCGAGAATCGCCGCTGCAAGCGACCATTTGCCTCGTACAAGCTCACGCAATAGTGCTCGGCGCAGCAGTGCTCTCACTGCGACAAGTCTCGCGGTGTCGTCTCGGATACCTTCATAGATCGGTCACCGCATATCTTGTAGCAGCTCGAAATCTCTCTACTCTCAACCTGCAAGGGCAACGCTTCAGAAGTGAAGAAGGGCCGGGTGGGGGAACATCCTCCGGTTCGCAACAACGATGGAGGCTTGCCATGGCAAAGAGCGACACCCACCTGACCCCGGAGGAGAGATACTACATCAAGGAGCGCCCGGAGGCGGGGGATTCGCGCTTGGAGATCGCGAGGTCGATAGGGCGGTCGCCGTCGGCGGTGTCGCACGAGACCACCCGTCGAGGTCTTGCAAAATGCCTTCGATTCTGGCGAAATTAGCGTTTTACCGAACGTTTCACTTCTGACTTGAATGTAGGGATTGTCAATGTCGCCTTCTGAGTTGCCTTGGACGGCACCTTCAATTTTGTCCCGTAGGCAGTTCACTGTCGGGCTCGCTGCCGTCGCACTTAGTGCGTCGCGCCTTGCTCGTGCCGATAGGCGCCCGCGGCCAGATGTGTTGGTGCTTGGTGCAGGTCTCGCTGGCCTGTCGGCGGCGCTCACACTCAAGCGCGCTGGCGCCAAAGTAGTCGTCCTTGAGGCGCGTGAACGTGTTGGCGGGCGCGCTTACACCTACAATGAATTGCCGGATAACCCAGAGATCGGCGGCGTCGAAATCGGCAATTCCTATACCCGCATGCACGCTTGGGCAAGCGAGTTCGGCCTCGATATCGAACCATCAAAATTCCCGCGCGGCCTCACTGTGCATGTTGGCGGCGTCACCATGGACGCATCGGAATGGGCGGGATCAGCAACGAATCCCTTAGCCGAGTCAGAACGCGAGATTGCGCCCAATCGTCTACAGGGTCATTACTTGCGCCAAGATGTGCCGCTTATGCGCGCCGAGCTCTGGGATTCGCCTCGTTCCGCCGCCATCGATGTGTCCATCAGCGATGCGCTGCGCGCGCGCGGCGCGTCCGAAGCGGCCATTGAGCTGATCAACATTGCCGGGACGCACAATCACAGTGACCGCATGAGCGCGCTCATCCCTTGGCGCTCAGTGCGCATGTTTGAAACCGAGACCGGCGTTGGCCGATTGGCGGCTGGCACTGATGAATTGCCGAAGGCGATGGCCGCTGAGCTTGACGCAGCGGAATTGCGACTGCAAGCCCCGGTGGGCGAAATCGAAGTAGGAAAGCGCGGCGTTTCGGTGACAACGCATTCAGGCGAATTTTTCCATGCCGCGCAGTGCATTTGCACCTTGCCCGTTGGGTGCTTAAGCGATGTGCAGATCAAGGCGCCATTGAGCACGGCTCAGCACGAAGCCATTGACGCCATCGAATACACCAAAGTCAGCGTTGCGCTGATGGATGCTGAACCGTTCTGGGAAGACGATGGTCTGTCGCCGAACATGTGGACGGATACGCCGCTTGAGCGCATTTTTCCGCGAACCAACCGTGCCACTGGTGATATCGTCGGCCTCAAGGTGTTCGTGAACGGGGATGGTACGGATGCCATCGATACCTTGAGCGATCAAGCCTTTGCATCCTTGGCGGTCGATACCATCAGAAAAATCCGCCCGGCCTCGCAAGGGAGAAGGCTCGAAGTCAGGTTTCGTCATAGCTGGGGCCGTGACCCGTTTGCCCGTGGCGGCTATGCCGCTTGGCCGCCGGGTAAGGTGTCGGCTTACCGCAGCGCCTTGCGTGAGCCAGTAGAGCGCCTGCACTTCGCAGGTGAGCACATGGCATTGGATGCCCCCGGCATGGAAGGCGCGGTGCAATCAGGCGAACGCGCCGCCGACGAGATATTACGCACATAACACATTGATACTTGAGGAACTCCCGATGAAACCAACGATCCTTCTCCTTCTTGCCATGCTCGTCTGTGGCGGGCTGTCCGCAGACATGCTTGACCCGCAGCACCCGCGCGACGCTCTTACCATACAGCGCAAGGTCTTGTGTTCGACCATTGACGGTGAGCCTACAACGTTCTGGTGGGCTGGCGATGCCTATTCAAGACGCCAAGGTGAGCGCGATAAGCCGCTCTTTCGCGTTGAAGGCATGAACATTCGCGCCTGCGTGACCGATAACCATCCTGAGCGCGGGCTTGGCTACCGCATGGTTTCGCGCGAACTTCTGATCTACCGCGATGTCGAAACCGGCGAGGCGATCACTACTTGGAAGAATCCTTGGAGCGGCGAAGTGGTCGATGTGCTGCATGTTGCCAACGACCCAGTGAACCATTCGGGGTACGAGCGCAATCGCGATGGCTCGCCCTCCACATGGAGCGGCATGATCACCGAGGGACAGTGGCGAATGAACATCACCGTCCCGCTCTTTTATCCGAACCCGCTCGCTTCGGCGTACCAAGAGGAAATCGGCGGCACTTATCACGCCACCGAAATGTTCAACTTCTTTGGCAATACCGATGACCTGCTCGACCCTGACACTACGACAGCGGCAAGGCAGGTCGGCTGGGCGCGTATCTCCGACTGGCTGCCTTGGATGAAGATGCAAGGACGTGAAGGCAGCATCTACATGCACACCGCTGGCCTCAGGTTATCGTCCTGGGACGCATTGCCAGATAGCATGAAAGCAGAGATCGAAACCTACTACCCCGACTACAAGAACCCGCCGCCGCTCGATGATGATCGAGTCAACGTCACAAGCTGGATGTACTATCAGCGCGTGACCGAAGGCACGGAAGTGGCGCCTGATCGAGGCGAGTAACTCTGTGAGATTTTTGATTAGGTGGTTGCCCCACCAACACAATGCCAGCGTTGAGGAGCGGGCCACGGTCTGCGAGCTACGTATCGAGGTGAGTGAGCGAAACGTCTGCGCCTATCGCGACTTAGACACCAACAAGTACTGTAAAAAGGTCGTGCTCCCTGCTGTGCATCTGGCGGAAGGGATTGCCTCCAATTGGTGGAAGATATTTGGAGGCCGAGATATTTCGCATCGCATCCTGCCTTGGCGGACTGGATTTGCGCTGCCAGACCTGTCCTTTGAATTTGACGGCGCTCGCTTTGTGGTGTCCTGTCGGCCTTTGGAAACAGCGAATCCAGCGCTCTTGTTTTTCGAGAGCGCGAACGAACGGCTGACTCGTGCTGAAGCGGAACGTGAGCTTCGCAAGTTTGTCGATTCTGTGGTCAGCAAGCTTGTCAAAGAAAATGTCAATGAGAGTGAGGTGCAGTCGGCATGGGCGAGGATTGGTCGGACGATGGAAGATGCCCACGAGCAAGCGTTTTGCGAAGCCGCAGGTGCTTTGGGTATCGATCCGTATGCGATTTCGAATGCCGACGCTAGTTTCATCGAACAGTCGGCGCAGCTGTTTGCTCATGAGCCGCTACTTGAATTCTTGGCCGGTGTGTGTGTCCACGCCTCCTGTGCTCCAGGAGATCGTGTGAAGCTGCTAGATTGGATCAGGCGATTGGAGCATCGCTACAGTTCTCGGCTACCTGAGTTATCCGCGATCAAAGAGCAAGTTAATCGACAGTTCCCGGTCGATACCAGCCCATCAACTGAAACTGGCCTCGGTGCTCGGCCATGGATAAGAGGATACCAGGCTGCGAGCGCTTTCCGTGAAGCCATTGGATTGACGGAAACCCAAACCGTTTCGGTCAAGAAGGTCGCTTCAAGGCTCGGCGGAGCGCGGTTTTCCCGCACCAAGGCACCTTCTGAAGTCTATGCTGTTGTGGCCCGTCAGGAAAACGACATTCATGTTCATCTTCGTGACCGAGGCAACCAGATGTGGGCAAAGAACGCGGAGACGTTTGCCTTTGCCCGAGCTATTGGCGATGCGGTGCTCTCTCCAGAAACACCCTTGTCCATAGTCAACCGCCTCCATAAGGCCGAACGCCAAGCCGAGGGACGTGCGTTTGCCGCTGAATTCGTAGCACCTAGGGAAGTCGTTTTGGGCATGTACCAAGAAGGACGGGATGTGGACGAAATTGCAGGGCTCTTGGAGGTCAACCCCAAAATAGTTGACCATCACATCGAGAACTCAATCAGACAAGACTTTCCTTAAGGGTTGCGAGCAGTTTCGGCGAGAGTAAATCCGCACTGCACCCAGCGCAGGTTGATGCCGATGCGCTTCGCGTGTGGATTGGCCCAAGAATAGGCAAGCGTCTTGCCTGTGGCTTCCTCAATGATCCCGAGCTTGAGCACGGATGTGCGTGTGTTCTGGTAGGTCAGGCGCGTGAGCTCGACTGCGTAGCCGGTGTTTTGGTCATCGTCAACGATTGAAATGATGTGCCCTTCGTCGTGCGAGCGCACATCGGAGAGGAAGATGTAGTCGTCGGCCTCGGCGCTCTCGTCAAGATGTTGGCGTGAGAGGGCAATCCAGCCGTTGTAGTAGGTCACGCGGCGCGCCTTGATGTTGACGCTGCCTTCGCTGATGAGCCATTCACCGTCAATGTGCCATGAGTCGGGCAAGGCATCAGCGCAGGCGCTTGTTGGCTGCATCACGCCGAGGTAGCCTTCGCCTTTAGCTGACCAGTCGTAGGCGCAATTCTGTCCGCTCACCGTTGAGACGAGACGTCCGTCCGCTTTGAGGCGAAAGTCGAACACCCATTCGGCGGCTCCGGCGGATTGGCCTTGCCCAATGGCCAAGGTCATCTCGTTCTCGGATAGGCGTTGCCAAGCAAAGTGGGTACGCGCCGCTGGCGCATCGCCATCTAGCCCTTGCTGCCACACTTGTTCGTTGTTGTTGAACTCGCCACCAAGCAGCAGCATCAGGCTAAGTACGAGGTCTGTGTTCATGGCGACTTTCTCCAAGCGTTGACAATCTCGTGCGCTGAAGCCGACCAAATGCCGGACTGGCTGGCGATGTGTTTGATCGCATCTTCAAGGGCGGCAATCCGGTGCGGCTGACCCATGAGCCACGGATGCACATTGAGCGCGAGCAGTCGTCCGCCACCAGCCTCCTCCGCTTCCTGCAAGAGGAAGTCACACGCATCTTTGATCTGCTCGGCGTATTCGGTTTCCGAATGCAGGTTGACACCGACAATAAAATGATCGTCGAGTTCAAGCGACAGCGGCAGCGCGATGAGGTCGCCGTGCGTTGTGTGAAAAGGGTAGGGCAGGTCGTCGTTCAACCAATCGCTCATGTATTCGATGCCATGACTCGCAAGTAGATCCGGAGTGTTGTGGCTTTGCGAACCGCCCGGACTGAGCCAGCCACGGATTGGCTGTCCTGTCGCCTCGCGCAGGCGCGTAAGAGAACGATCAATAGTCTCCGCTTCCTCGGATTCATCAAGCTCGCCGTGATGCAGGCTGTCCATGTGCCACGAGTGGCAGAGGATTTCGTTGTTTTGCTCGCAGAGGCGCTCAAGGAGTCGTGGGTACTTCTCGCTGATGATTGAGTTGACGGCGAAGGTGGACCGAAGCCCAAACCTGTCCAAGGCCCGCAGGCAGCGAACGATGCCAACGCGGTTGCCGTACTCGCGCAAGGTGTAATGGCGCAGGTCCGGATACGCGGTGGTCATGCCGCCCGGCGGCGCGAACGGCTTGCCGCGCTGATTCAAGGGGAAGAACTGGACGGCAAGATTGATCCAGACCGCGAGCTTGGCATTGCCCGGCCACTTGACGGGTGTCCGCTCGGTGAGCATCGACCATTCGTACCTGGCATGATCCATGCCGTAGCGACGATGCGGGTATGTGAGATAGCTTGGATCAAGCGACATGATGTTCGATGTAGTATTCGGCGATTTCGCGCCCGGTTGTCACCCAAATGTCCTTGTGCGACGTGATATGGGCAAGCGCGTCCTCAAAGGCGGCGAGCCTGTGCGGATGGCTCACCTGGTAGGCGTGCAGCGGAATGCACATCACTCGGCTTGACTTTTTGCCCTCGAAGTACAGGCGATCAAAAGCGTTCTTGATCATGGCGGCGTAGCGTCTCGGTTCGACCTTGTTGACGACATAGGCGATGGTGTCATTGAGCTCAAGCGAATAGGGCACCGAGACGAAGGGTTTGCCGCTGCGCACCCGGACGGCTGTTGGCTGATCGTCGTGGAAAAGGTCGCAGGTGTAGATGCCGCCCGCCTCGGCAAAGAGGTCAAGGGTGCGCTCGGTGTGCGTGAGCGCAGGCGCGAGATACCCGGCGCAATCCTGCCCCGTGTGCTTTTTGATGGTGCGCACAGAGTCCTCGATCATCTCGCGCTCTTGCGCTTCACTCATGCCGTAGGTATAGCGCGTGTTGTAAATGCCGTGGCTAAAAAATTCCCAGTTGCGCGTGGCGCACAGTTCGATGATCTCCGGATGATGCTCACAGAGCGCCGTCGAAAGGCTGATCGAGCCGCGCACGCCGTACTTGTCCAAGAGGCGCATCATGCGCATGTGCCCGACGCGGTTGCCATAGTCGCGCGTCGCATAGCCCTGCACATCAGGCACTGGCCGCGGCCAAGCGCGCCGCGCCGGGTTCGGCGCGGGATCGATCTCGTAGAACTCGATATTGGGTGCGACCCAGAAGGCAAGGCGCGCACCATTCGGCCATCTGATCGGCTCGCGCTCGTCAATGAGCGAAAAGTCGTATCGATCAAGGGATTCAAGCATGGTCGAAATGTTGTCCCGGGGCGTTCTTGCTGGGCAGGGAGCGTCGTATGGATTGAGGATTATGCAATAAAATCGATAGCACTAGCCGTTCCCATACAAGCGCGAAAGGCGACCCTCTTCGTCGATCAGGGTGACACGGATAGGGTAGGCATCCCCCCAGCGCCACATCACGAGGTTGATGTCCGTTTCGTCCGCGCCAATGGCGAAACTGCGGACGAGCATGCCTACGTAACCAGCTTCGATTAGACGTTCGGCGAGATGCTGAGATGCAGCGGTACCCTGTTCGAGCATGTCAGCTTCCCATGTAGGGCAAGCGAGGTCCGCTTCGAGTAATTCATGCTGCTGTAGTAGGGAGGGATTGGTCGCATTGAATATAGGCTCCGTATCCACATCGTATGCGCAGAGCGTGAGCGGCTGCATGGTTCGACCAAGTGGCGAGGCCTCGCGAATCGCGGTGACTTGGGAAAGGGAGCAGTAAAGTGCGGGGACACCTCGGCTGTTGAAGCGCCCTCCGTAGCGGCGCGCGCCTTCGCCCGAGAGTGGCGTCCACGCCCATTCGGGGTTGTGCGCCCGATAGACCATGCCGCGGAAACGCATGTCGTCGGCCGTCAGGCATACCCTCCCACAACAATACGGTCAAGATAAGCGTGTACCTGCTCGCCCCTGCCTTCGCGCACAAGCATATGCGGTGTCGCTCCTCCAAAACCAGGAAGCCGAGCACTGCGGAACCACGCGTAGGCGGCAATCGGAGAATCAATCTCGGGTTCGATGCGGTTCATGATCTCAATCATCTGCCGCAGTCGCGTCTGCGACCTCGGGGCACGAACTCGTGCAGAGCGTGTGAATGCATCCTTGGCAAGTCCGAGCGTTGCGGCTAGTTCACCCTTGGTTGTGCGGAGTTCTTCAGCAATCAGTACCGGGGACAACAATTTGTCTTTGACGAGCTTTTCAACTTGCATTGGGCATGAACACATACATTTTCACGGATTATAGCGTGAAAGGATTGATTCTATGAGAGGCAGAACTATCCAACGCGACATGATGCTGAAGTGGCCGTGTCAAGGATCAATTAGAGGAGGATGATCGTGACACTTCAAAGCCAAAGGCTACAGACAGAACTCTGTTTGAGAAGGAAGTGGCTAGAATTCGGTATCATCCTTGGTGGCGGGGTGTCGGCATTGACCAATGGGTACAAGCATTAGAAGCTCGAGAGACGTGGTCACCAATAGTTCTCAGGAAGTCGCGCAGCTCAAAGCCTCTTTACGAGAGATGGCAATGGTCGGCGAGCGTGCCGACCCCTTGGTGTTCGGTGGACGAGAGAACATCATTGAAGACGTGATGCAATTTGCGCGTCGGCTGCCACCCACCGGGCCGCGAGGCAACACTGTTGTCATTGACGGTCCTCCGGGGGCTGGCAAAACCGCGCTTATCTGCGAAATCGCTCGACGCCTCAGCCGCGAGGGCGCATCGCCAATCCTGCAATTGGAGCCGCCCTCGCGACAGGAGGTTGCTGATATCTACGCGCAGTTGGCGGCCGCCCTTGCAGGCGCGCCTCTCGAAGCAGGAAGAACAACCACTCGGCGAGAAGCTGGCTTGGCTTTTCGACCGGGAGGCATCGGGGCAGTTGCCTCGAAAGACGAGACTGTGGCACCGCCGAGCATCGAAAGTCCGCTCGCGGTCGACAACCTCCGTGCAGGCAAGGCATGGCAATCAGACGAGAGGGCCGTGGTGTTCATCGATGAAATTCAGAATCTCACATCAAACAGAGACGCGGATGAATGTCGCCTCGCCCGCGCCTTGCATACGCAAGACCGCATCCCTGTGCTTCTTGTGTGTTCGGGGTTATCAAATAGTCAGGACATCCTTGAGCGGGCAGGGCTGTCTCGTATCGGAACAGGCAATCGATTTTCCTTAAGTCCGCTCGCTGTAGACGAAGCTTTGACTTGCGCTAGGTCAACGTTTGATCTCGTGCGCAATATGGGACTGCCCGGTAGCGACAAAGCGGCAAGTGAATGGGCCGAGCGTGTGGCGTATGCCTGTGATGGCTGGCCTCGACATCTGCAAAACTACTTCAATGCCTGCTGGACAACCCTCGGCAGCCAAGACACGCCGTCGCTTGACAGTGCTGACCTAGAGGCCGCGATGTCTCTCGGAGACGAACTTCGAGAAAAATACTACGCCGACCGAATCGCCCGCACCAGCTTGCCAATTGAAGTGCTCGCCGCACTGCAGCAGGAAATCGATGAAAATCAATCCGTCACAGACTACCAGGCCATATCATCAATTGGATATGCCATAGATGCGTTGCCGGCTACAACCAAGCAAGCTGTCAGGCACCGATTCTCTAGCGATGCGGCTTGCTTCGATAAGATGCTCGCCGTCGGCATCGTTTCGCTTGATGACCGCAAACGCTGCGTCTCACCAATCCCCACATTGGGGGAATTCATCCTTGCAGAGTACGCGGCGGGCAAGCGGTAGCGTTTCTATGGGAACCACTTGAGGGAATCGCAGATTCGACCGAGTACTATGGCGGCTCCTATAAGCGAATGAAAGACGAGATGCTTATTAGAAAGTTCGTGGATACAAGCCTTCGGTCACGACGGTGAACGTGCTTTTATCCGCGGGCGGGTATCTCCCAACGCCGTTGTTCGAACGGTCAAGAACCGATTGTTCTTAGCGCTAGGTGACCAAGCAGGATCAGGAAGTTCACGATAGCCGTTCCCCCGACCCAGATTGCAACGATATGTTTTGTGGCAACGTGCTCCATGTGAGCCTCCAGCGCGGAAAGGCGAGATTCAATTTCACTGCCTCCGCCATTGCCGTTCGATCCCTTTGGATTGGGAACGGAGTAAAGCCTTCTGTCAGTGGGCCTCATGAGTGCTTCTCCATCCACTCCCAAAGGGCTGTGGCGTTAAATCCGTCGTAGTAGGAGATCTGTAACACGATGCCCGTAATGTCCTCATGCTCTCCCATGCCGACCTTGTCGCGTATCTGCGAGGTCAGCACCTTGTTTCGGTCACCGGAGATCATTGCCAGCGTGTCACTCACAATGAAATGGCTCTCCGGCCAGTTTTCTTTTACAGCGTTCCATGCTTTGTCAGATTTATTGTTGAGGACTATCGCGAATGTAGTCATGTGTCAAAGAGCGCTTTCTCCCAATTGGAGGCGAAGACTAACACACGCCCAGAAACGCTAGTCGCTGGCTGCTTGCTGACTCTGCGAGGACATGGAGCTCCTGCTCTCTGCTCATTCTTGGGGCGAGGAGCATGCGCCGCAAGAATTCACGGCTGCAAATCGGCTCACATGGTATCCACGGCCTACCAATTAAAACCCACACCCCCGCACATCCCGAATCGGTGCTGCGCCCGGATGCGCGTTGAGCCACGCTTCGACCTCGGCAAACGGCTCGACATCCGCATACTTGAGCATGATGTCGCAGAGGTTCGCAAAGTGTGGAATCTCATGCTTGTCCGCCACGCACTCTTCAGGGACGATGGTTCGATAGCCGTGCGAAAGTGAGGCGATGGCTGATGCGCGCACGCAGCCCGATGTGCTGCCGCCTGTCAAGATCACCGTATCCACCTTGTGCCAGACGAGCAGCGATGGAATGTGGGAGTCGTGGAACACACTCGCCATGCGTTTGTTGACAACGGCATCCTGCGCACGGTCGATCTCAAGGCGCGGGTCGAGTTCGCTGCGCGCCGAATGCTCTTTGATATTCTGAAGCGAGTGCTCGGTATTCGTTCGCGTCCCCCACACACCAGCATCGTCGGCGTTGTCCATATACGCGACATACGTCCAAATCACCGGCATGCCTTTCTCGCGCGCGAGTGCGGACAAACGGTTGATGAAGGCGATTTGATCAACGTGCGTTTCGTAGGCGGTTGGGAAAGTCTTCAAGTCGGTATAGGCGCGCTGCAGGTCGATGTTGATGAGCGCAGCCTTCTCGCCGAAGCCGAACTTGGCGCGGTTTGGGTTTGATTTCACTTGCGCCCAGTATTCGCGCGGCGTGAGGTTCGATCGTTCCATGCGTGGCATTGATTCTCAGCCCGAAAAGGAAACACGAGCGGATAAAAGCATATTGATATGTCAATAGCAACTCTGTCTTGGGAGTGGTTCTCATACCCGCGGTTCGGGCGGGCGTCTCGGTGTGACTTCGGTAAGGTGATACAGTGCCAGTCATGGCATTGGTGGACGAAAACTACCGGGACAGCGGCGGCCTGCGCGAACAGGACAAGGTGCACGTGGAGGACTTCCTGTCGGACGAGGATCGCGCCCAGATCACTGGACGAGGCGTGCCTTTCTTCTCTGGACGCGAGGCCGAGATGGGCATCTTTCGCCGTGTGGTCAACGCGCTGTCGCACGACAGGTGCGGTAATGCGACGATTGTCGTGGAGGGGCCGCCTGGCGCAGGCAAGAGTGCGCTGATGTGTCAATTCATGGAGGAAATGCGTTCGTTGCCGCCAACTGAGGTCGGCGTGCGGCGATGGCTGCCTGTGCTGCTATCCGCTGGCGATGCCGAATCCCCGCCGAGCATTGCCGATGCGATCGACGAAGCGATCGTTGGGCAACTGGCGGCTGATCTTCTGGCTGCCGATAAGCATCCCTCCAAGCCTAGCGAAACGACGGGTCTCGTGGAGAAGCTGAGCGAGTACTGGGGCGGCGACATCACTCTTTCACGGGCGCGCATGAGAGCCAAGGAGTTTTTTGACCGCGGCGGGAGCTTTATGGGGTTTTCTCTCGGCGCCTCGCGCGAAGGGCCGCCAAGCTCCATCTCGGAGGCAGCCGGGCGGAGGCGAGCCGCGTGGCATTCTTGGCAAATCGTGCTTATGATTGATGAAGCGCAGGGTATCCGTGCGGGCAAACCCCACGCAGGCCAAGGTACTTTGAGCGCACTGCACCAAGGCATCGCTAGAGCACCCGTCTCATTTTGCGCGTTTGGACTGCCCGGAACATTGATGGCGCTCGCTGATGTGGACGTTTCGCGCCCGTCCGGCGGACGAACTATCCACCTTGGCGGACTCGACGAAGCCGCCGCTAGACAAACGGTCAACCGATGCTTTCAGGCGTTCGGTGTCAGTAACAGCGCACCGTGGGGCGATGCAATCATTGAACGCGCCGCCAATTGGCCGCAGCACCTTGCGTTGTATCTGAACGCCGCCATCCGGCAAATTTCTGGGAACAATCCAAGCGAGATGAATACCGAACACGCCGACCTTCAGGTGGCGATGCGCGAAGGCGACCAAGGCCGCGCAAAATACTACGGGCAGCGCTTGGCGCGCATCCGGCGACACCACGGAGGCTTCGAGAAGCTAGCGAGGGAACTCGCCCCGATCTTGCGTGACCGTGCCGGACGGATTCCATACAGCGATCTTTTCGATATCGTTGAGAATATCGGACGGCGAACCTCGTCGCTGTCCGGCACGAATGCCACGCAGTTCATTCGCGACGCCGAACAAGGCGGCTTGCTGGCACCGAGCGACGACGGGGAAACCTACGACATGCCCATCTCTTCGTTCGCTGGGTACTTGCTTGGCGAGTCGCTTCCGCAAGGCAGCCGATAAGTGCGGCTGTTTTCCTGGAACGAATTCGCAACTTTCCTCATGTGGATCCGAATGCGCTGAGAAAGCATATTGATATGTCAATAGCAACTCTCGGCGCTTATACTTGCGTTTCGTATGTGATTGCGATGCCCTGATCTCATGTCCGACATCTGCCAAGACCTCGCGGCCGAGTTGCGCTCGGTGATTGGTGCTGATGCGGTGCTTGACGATGCCGCATCGCTTGAGCTCTTTGGTCAGGACATCTCGGGCGATGCGCATCCGGTCTCGCTCGTCGCGCGACCAAACAACACCGAAGCGCTGGTGAACATCGTCAAATTCGCCGCCAAGCACGATCTTGCCATCGCGCCCCGAGGTGGCGGCATGTCCTACAGCAGCGGCTATGTGTGTCAGCGCAGCGGTGTGATCGCACTGGATAGTTCGGCCATGAACCGCGTCTTGGAAGTCAACAAGGAAGACATGTACGTCACTGTCGAAGCCGGCTGCACCTGGCACACGCTGCACGAGACGCTTGAACCCTTGGGGCTGCGGACACCCTTCTGGGGCACGCTCTCCGGCCTCAAGGCGAGTGTTGGCGGCGGCTTGTCGCAGAACAGCATTTTCTGGGGCAGCGGCCGCCACGGCGCGGCCGCCGATTCAGTGCTTGGCTTCGAGATTGTGCTTGGCAGTGGCGAAATCTTGTCAACAGGCGGCGGCGTCAAATCGGGTGGCTCACCCTTTTTTCGTCACTACGGCCCTGATCTGACTGGCATATTCACATCCGATACTGGCGCGCTTGGCATCAAGGCGACGGCCACGCTTAGGCTGCTGCCGGTGCTGCCGGGCAAAGCGTTTGCGAGTTTCGAGTTCGATGGTCACGCAGACATGATCGCGGCCATGAGCGAGGTATCGCGGGGTGCGCTCGCCGAGGCCTGTTTCGGGTTTGATCCGGGGCTTGCGACGCAGCGCATGAAGCGGGCATCGCTGATGCAGGATGTCAAGACGCTCGGCAACGTCGTCAAGGCGCGCGGCATCGGGGAAGGCTTGCGACTTGCGGGAAAAGGTCGAGGCTTCATGAAGAATGTGCAGTTTTCCGCGCACTTTATGGTCGAGGAAGCAACCGAAGCGGCGGCGGATGCAGCTAATGAGTGCATTCGCAACATATGTCTTGACAAGGGCGGCCGCGAGATCGAGAACAGCATCCCAAAAATCTCGCGCTCCATGCCGTTCCCGCCACTCAATAGCATGATCGGCCCCGAAGGCGAGCGCTGGCTGCCTGTACATGGACTCATTCCGCACTCGAAGGCGCTTGCGACCTTTGAAGCTGTGGAAGCGCTGTTTGACGCAAACGCTGAAGTCATGGACAGGCACGATATTGTGCGCGGCTACATGCTGACCTATGTCGGCACAAGCTGCTTTGTCATTGAGCCGGTGTTCTATTGGCCGGACGAATTGAACGCGCTGCATCGGCAAACTGTGGACGATGCCATGCTCAAGAAAGTCAACCCCCACGCCAAGAATCTCGCTGCGCGTGGCGAGGTCATGCGCCTGCGCGGTGAAGTCATCGGGATACTTGGCGAGATGGGCGCCTTGCACTTGCAGATTGGTCGCAGCTATCCGTTCCAAGCCGACATCAAAGCGGCTCCGAAAGAGGTTATCCGTGGCCTCAAGCAATTGCTCGACCCAGAAGGCCGTATCAATCCCGGCTCACTTGGACTGGAATGAGCGAGCTGCCACGAAAAGCTTATCTTCGCCTCAGCCTCGCCTCGGGCGACATTGACTTGCACTATCGACTTCTCGGACGCGGCCCCGCGCTGCTGATGCTGCATCCCTCGCCGTTGAGTTCGGCGTTCATGGTGCCGATGATGCAACGCTTCTCCGGCAAAGCGCTGACCATTGCTCCGGACACGCCGGGCTATGGGCGCTCAGCACCGATGCCTGGCAGCGTGACTGACCTTACGCCCTATGTTGATGCCATGCGCCGTTTCATTGATGCGCTTGGCTTGGCGCAGTACGCCATCTACGGGTCTGCGACCGGCGCGCAGATCGCCATCGAGCTTGCCAAGCGCGATGCGGGCAGGGTCACCGGCGTCATTCTCGACAACGCAGCCGACTTCACAGACGCCGAATGCGAAGGTATTTTAGAAGGCTATTTTCCTGATGCCACGGCGTGCGAGGACGGCAGTCACTTGGCACGCATCTGGCAGGTCGCGCACGATTCGACCGTGTTCTTTCCATGGCATCAACGCTGCGAGCAGAACCGCATCGCACCACAGCCCGGCACCGCCGAGGTCATGCACATGACGGCGATGGGCTATTTGCAGGCAGGCCCTGCGTATGCAGAAGCGTATCGCGCGGCCTTTCGCAACGAGCGTGCGGTGCGAGTGCGCGAAGTCTCCGTACCTGTATCCATCATTCGCTGGCCATCGAGCATTTTGAAGCGCTACACCGATCGCTTTGATGGTTATCAGTGGGGGGGCCATGTGCACATGGCGCACTGCGACGCTGGCATGGAAGCGCGCTTGCAATGCATTGAAGCGCAGTTTCCGCGAGTCTTTGGCAGCGCGGCGCCCATCACGCCGGCAACCGGCGGACAAGCAAAGTTCGGCTATGTCAGCACGAGTTTCGGACAGGTGCGGTATTGCACGCGGGGCGAGCATACCGATAAACCGCGCATTCATGCGCTCGGCGAATCCATTGAGAGTATCGAGGGCATCGAGGGAATGAATGCCGACGGCGTGCTGATCGACCTGCCCGGTCATGGCGAATCCGATTGCCCGCCACTTGACGGTATCAAGCAGTATCGGGATGCGTGCGCCGAGTCCATACAGCGGGTGGCTGAGGCATTGGCACTACCAACAGAGGCAATGAGCGACCAAGGCGTATCGATTGATCGCAATATTCGAGCGCCGCCCTGCCTGCGGCCAGAAGCATCCGGCGCCCATCTATGGCGTGGCTGGCAGTATCTGCGCAGCCATTGCTTGCAGCGCGATGCCGTCATGCCGAGCGCTGCCACCTTGACGCAGAAGCTGCTTGCTCTGGTCGCATCGCAAGGCACGCATCGGCGGTTACACGAACTCTCGAAGAGTGCGCCGTGAGCGTCTTGGAAGACATCTTCACACCTGCGGAACTCGCATCGCTGCGCACCGAAGGCCCTATTCCGCTCTATCACCAGCTCTATGGCCTGCTCAAGCAGCGTATTGTCTCCGGCGTACTCGGCGCAGATGCGTCACTGCCAACCGAAGCAGAACTCTCCAGCGGATTCAGCATTTCACGCATCACGGCCAAGCGGGGCATGGATTTGCTTGCCAGCGAAGGTCTCATTGTCAGGCGACGAGGGCGGCGCAGCAGCGTTGCCTATCAGCCGAAGGGCGCCGAACACGATGCGCCGCTTGTCGGCATGCTCGCGCGGCTTGCAGAAATGTCGCGCGAGACCAAGGTCAAGGTGCTCAATATCGACCATCGCCTGCCGCCGCCCAACATCGCAGCCGAGCTTGTCACCAGCGAACACGAACAGGTACACCATGTCACGCGGGTGCGCTACGATCAGCAAGGCATCCCTTTCGCCTACTACGAAAGTTGGACTCGTGGTATCGAGCAGGGCTTCACTGTGGAGGCTATTGAACATCGCCAGCGCTTCGATATCATGGCTGAAAACGGCCACCGCATCAGCCATATCGAGCAGTTTTTGAGCGCGGCATCGGCAAGTCCGTTAGTCGCAGAACTGCTTGAGCTTCATGCTGGCGATCCAGTGCTAACGCTTGTGCGCCAGTCATTTGACGAAGACGGCGTATTGATCGATCTCTTACACTGTCAGTATCACCCAGACCGCTTTCATTACCGGATGAACCTAAGCGCCGAGGAGTACTTGGCATGAGCGTGGTACTGAAGCCGCGTCAGTTTTCTTTCGCGATTCGTGCCTTCATACGCCTTGAGTCGGCTGGCGGGGTGCTGCTGCTGTTCGCAACCGCGCTCGCCATGATTGCTGCCAACACGCCGCTCTCTTCAGCCTACCGCTGGCTTCTTGAAACCCCGGTCGTTGTCAGCGTAGGAGGGGCAGGCATCGATAAGCCGCTGCTGCTATGGATTAACGATGGCCTGATGGCGATCTTCTTTTTCCTGATCGGGCTTGAGGTCAAGCGTGAAGTGCTTGAGGGCGAGCTGTCCTCGGCCAAGAAAATCGCACTGCCCGCAATTGCCGCGTGTGGCGGACTGCTCGCGCCAGCCTGCATCTACACAGCCTTCAACTGGAACAACCCAGACGCGATGGTGGGCTGGGCCATCCCGGTCGCCACTGACATCGCCTTTGCCTTGTCGCTGTTGAGCGCTTTTGGTGCCCGCGTTCCGGTCGCGCTCAAGGCGTTCCTGCTCGCACTTGCGATATTTGACGACATTGCCGCCATCGTCATCATTGCCGTTTTCTATGCGGACAACCTATCCATTGCGATGCTGGTGGCATCGGCTGTCGCACTGCTCGTTGCCGCGTACCTGAACCGCTCCCGCGTGACGAGCATTGCGCCCTACGTTCTCATCGGACTCGTGCTGTGGTTGGCGATGTTGAAATCAGGCGTGCACGCGACACTCGCTGGCATCTTGATCGCATTCTGTATTCCCATGCGCGATGCCAACGGCCATTCTCCGGTGCAGAGCTTGGAACATGATCTGCACGCACCGGTTGCGTTTGTTGTGCTACCGATATTCGCGTTTGCCAACGCTGGCGTCTCCCTCGCTGGTATTGGCCTTAGCGACCTCTTGAATCCGGTCACGCTGGGCATTGCTTTGGGGCTCACCCTCGGCAATCCCATCGGCATCCTGAGCCTCGTGTTTATCGCAACCAAGCTGCGACTTGTCACCTTACCCACCGGTGTCACCTGGGGGCAGGTTGTCGGCACATCCTTTGCGTGCGGCATTGGCTTCACCATGAGCCTCTTTATCGCAAGCCTGGCGTTTGAACACACCGATGGAAGCTACTGGGCGGTAGACAAGCTCGGCATCCTGATCGGCTCTCTGGCATCCGCGCTCATCGCAGCCGCGGTGCTCGCCTTCACATTGCCGGAAAAGAGACAAGGCGTTGGCGTGAAGCGAAGCTAAATGATGCCCTTATCCGCAAGCTTTTCGATCACCCTATGCTGCGCGTTCAGAAAGTACGTCCGATCAGGGGTCACAACTTGCCCGTCCTCATCGAGCATGCCGTTTGGCCGCTGGAACTCGGCGTTTCTGTAGACCGGCTCGAACATGGCGGGGCGCTGCCGTGTGAATACATTAAAAAGCCCCGGGCGCCGCCGATAGTTCCGCAGTGATTCGACATTGAGTTCAGCGTTGGCGACAATCGATTCACCGCTCGCAGCCTCGGCGAGCGCGCGGCCGCAATAGTCGATGATCTTGGAACCCCGGTCAACTGATTGGTTCGGCAGGTCAATACCTTTGATGCCAGCAGAATTTGCCGACACGACATAGATGTGATTCTCCGCGGCGCGCGCGACTTTCGCCGCGTTCTTGGGTGTCAGCATCGGGCTCGCCACCTCCGAAGATGAGTGACAAATCACCTCCGCGCCTTTGAGCGCGAATGCGCGCGTGATTTCGGGAAAGAGGATTTCCTCGGATGCGACCATCCCTAATCGGCCAAGTGGCGTGTCTGCCACCGGAAACAGGCTGTCTTCGCCGTAGGCATCAAGATAGCGGTCGAATACATCGTAGGGGGTCGGTGCAAACATCGACACGAGACGCCGATAGCGAATCAAGACATTGCCTGTGTCGCCTAATAGGAAGCTCGTTTGAAAGTAGAGCGTTGGAAAGTGCGGATCGGTCTCGTAGACATTGCCGGACAGATAGATATCGTTGTCGCTAGCGATGCGGCCAAGCGCCTCGTATTCCTTGCCGTCTGGGTCGATGCAGCCCCTTTGCCGCCAGTGCTCGATGGATTCGCCCTGCGGATAGCTGGTGAGAAAGTACTCGGGCAGCACGACGAGCTTGAGCTCTCTGCCGATGAACGCTTTGCTGGCTGCGACCTGACGGGCGATGGTTTCAATCGACGAGAATATCTGCTGGCGCGCCTCTGCCAAATCACGGCACTTGTTCACCGCTTGGCAGGTGATTTGTAGTGCGAGCGCGGTGTAGGCGGTCATTCCCTAGCGTCCCTGAAGCCTTTGGGGAGCCCAGCTTCGCAGACAAACCCGTAAAGCTGCTCGCTTGGCAGGGCGTCCTGCACGAACGTTCGCACTTCGAGCAGCGCGTCGAGGTCGATGCCGGTACGCACGCCCATGGCCTCAAGCATGAACACCAGATCTTCAGTGACGATATTGCCGCTCGCACCCGGTGCGAATGGACAGCCGCCGATGCCGCCAAGCGAGCTGTCGATGGTGTCAAGCCCGACATCGAGCGCGGCGAGCGCATTGGCGAGCCCCTGCCCGCGCGTATTATGGAGGTGTATGCCGTGCATACGGTCTCGACCGACAGCACTCCAAACCTTCTGCGCAAGACGCTTCACAGCTGCCGGGTCGGCGTACCCGGAGGTGTCTGAGAGCCCCACCTCATCCACGCCAAGTGCGACGACTTGTTCGGCGATACGAACCACATCGTCCTCACTCACGCGGCCTTCAATGGTGCAGCCGAACGCTGTCGAAAGCCCGACTTCAAAGGCCGGACGGTCTGTTTCAGGCAGGTTCGTCAGTCGTGCCGCGATCTCCTTGACCTCGCCCAATACTTGCTCGTGGCTGCGGCGTAGATTGGCGAGGCTGTGACTTTCGCTCACCGAGAAAGGCAGGGTCATGCGTGTCACACCGGCATCGATCGCCGCCTCTGCGCCGCGTAGATTCGGCACGATGACGGCCACCGACAGCTTCTCGTGACATCGTGCGTGCGCGACGAGGTCGCTGGTGTCAGCAAGCTGAGGTAGTAGCTTCTTCGGCACGAACGACCCAACTTCAAGCTCAGGCACGCCCGCCTTCGCCTGCATGTCAATCCATGTCTTCTTGGCATCGGTGGGCATGATCGAGGCGAGACTTTGCAGGCCATCGCGCAGGCCCACCTCGCTGATGGTCACATCGACATGAGCGCCCGCAGCAGTCATTCCGTGTCACTTAGAGGCAAAAGCCCCAATGATATATCATTACGTCTTTTGCAGATTCTCGGTCTCTTTAGCGCATCGTTCATGTCTCCCTTACGCGGCATCACCGTCATCGAGTTCTCGCACATGGTCATGGGGCCCTCGGCGGGACTCGTGCTTGCAGACCTCGGTGCCGATGTGATCAAGATCGAGCCCATCGGCGGCGACAAGACGCGCCGCCTCAAGGGCTCGGGCGCAGGCTACTTCCCCATGTACAACCGTAACAAGCGCAGCGTCTGCTTGGATATCAAGTCTGAAGCGGGCAAGGCGTTCGCGTTGCGGCTGCTCGATAGCGCCGATGTCCTGATCGAGAATTTTCGCCCCGGCGCGCTCGATCAGCTCGGATTCGGCTTTGATGCGCTCAAGAAACGCAATGAACGCCTCATCTATTGCAGTCTCAAGGGATTTTTGAGCGGCCCATACGCACATCGCACCGCGCTCGACGAAGTGACGCAGATGATGGGCGGGCTCGCTTATATGACGGGTCTGCCAGAGCGTCCGATGCGCGCTGGCTCTTCGATTATCGATATTACTGGCGGCATGTTCGGTGTCATCGGCATCTTGGCTGCGCTGCGCGAGCGCGAGCGCACCGGACATGGCGCGCAGATTACCTCGGCGCTCTTTGAAACCACCGCATTTCTTGTCGGTCAGCACATGGCGCAGCATGCCGTGCTTGGCGAGGAGCCGTTGCCCATGTCGATTCGCCAGTCGGCTTGGGGCGTCTACGACCTGTTTGAGTGCCGCGATGCGCCATTACCGAAACTCCCAATCGAAATGGATGGCGCACGCCTTGAATTGACGCGCCATCCGCCCCAGGCTGGCGAGCATTCTTGTGAAGTCGCCAAGCGTGCGGGGCTCAGCGAGGCAGATATCGATATGCTGCTTGCCGACGGCGTGCTTGCTTGACGCGGACGCGCAGCGTTCAGCCTTATAGCTCCTTGTCATGCTCGCCGAGAGTTGGCGCGCGGTGGATAGGCGGGCGAGCGCCGTTGATGCGAATAGGACACGACAAGAGTCGCAGCCCTTCTGGTTTGGCCGGATGGTGCACCTGCGAAATCATGCCCACTTGCTGCGCAAACGGATTGTCGAGGGCGGAGGCGATGTCATAGACAGGCGCAACCGGCACCCTGCCAGAGAGTTCGCCGACCCATTCAGCGACAGTGCGCTCGCCGAGGCGCGAATCGATGAGCGCTTGCAAGTCTTCGCGATGGTCAAGCCTGGCCGCTGGCGAGGAAAACCGCGCATCTTCGAGCCATTCACGCGCATCGAGCGCTTCGCAAAAAAGCTGCCAGAACTTCGGCGTCTGGCACATCACAAACACCCAGCCGTCGGAAGCGCGAAACAATTGGCTTGGGATCACGCTCGGATGCGATGAACGGGACAGGCGCGTCGTCACATGGCCTTCGTTGAGATACCAGGCGGCCGGATAGGAAAGTTGGTGCAGGGCGGTGTCATATAGCGCCGTGTCGATGTCGCAGCCTTCGCCGGTTTGCCTTGCGTTGAGCACGGCCGAGACAATTCCAAGCGCCATCATGGTGCCGGTATGAAAGTCCACCATCGACAGGCCGAAGCGCGCTGGCGGGCCATCGGGCTCGCCAGTGAGGCTCAAGAACCCGCACTCAGCCTGCATGAGATAGTCGTAGCCTGGCCAGGTCGTGCGTTCGTTGTCGCGCCCATAGGCTGACAGGTGCGCGCACACGAGGCGTGGATTCGCTGCCCTCAAGTCCTCGTAGCGCAGGCCGAGTTTGGCGGGCTGGTCGCCGCGCAGGTTGTTGGCAAGTGCATCCACATCGCCGAGAAGCTTCAAGAACCGATCTCTGCCGGCCTCGGATTTGAGGTCGAGGCACATGCTTTTCTTGGCGGCGTTGAGCGACTGGAAGAATTCGCTGTCGCCTTCGCCAAGCGCATAGGGGCCGACGCTGCGTGAAATATCGCCGCCTGTGGCGGTATTCTCAACCTTGATGACCTCAGCGCCGAGCGCTGCGAGTAGGCTCGTGCCATAGGGGCCGGCGCCATAGACTTCGACGCTCAAGATTCGTAAGCCTGCTAGTGGTTTCATGATGATCGGTTCCTTTTGTGTGTTGTGTGTGACTGATACGGCATTATCAGCTTGATGGAGCACTAGCGCCCTGTCCGGCACATGGATGTGCCGCCGAGTTCAGCGCCGCAGGCATTGAACTCGCGAGCAGGGCAGAATCGAATTCTGCCCTGCGAGTCTGAGCAAGTCCAAGGACGGACTTGCTCAGAGCATAATTGTTGCGCACAATGTTCCAACCTGACGGCTCCGGAGGCAACACGCAATGGCAGCGTACATCATGCTGAGCACACTCACCGACGAGGGTCGCAAAACCTTGAAGGAGCGGCCCGAGCGCTTGGGCGAAGTCAATAAGGAAGTCGAGGCCATGGGCGCGCGTGTGGTCGCCCAATACGCGGTGCTCGGCGGCTACGACTTCGTGAACGTCATTGAGGCACCGAGCAACGAAGTCATGGCGCGCCTGTCCATGGACTTAGGCTCGCGCGGCACCATCAAAGTGACCACATTCCCCGCCATGTCCATCGAACGCTTCATCGACATGATGCAGCCTAGCTCTGACAAGCAATGAGCGTCTATGTCCTGCTGATGCGGGATCATTCCGAGGGCCTGAAAGCCATGAAGGCCACCGGCCCGGCGGCTGTGCAAAGTGTCGTCGAGGCGCTTGAGCGATGGGAAGTGAAGATACTGATGGGCTATCGAATGCTTGGCCGTTGGGATCAGTGCTACATCATTGAAGCGCCGGATAATTTCAAGGCGTATCGCGCGACCTTGGCGCAAGAGATGAGCACCACGGTGGACACCGAAATTCTGCCGGCCATTGACCTGCCGCTGTTCGAGCGCTTGATTCGTCAGTCCGCGCAGACGGCAGGGCCGCACTCGTGGCAGATCTCCTGGTGGGCGCGCGCCGCCCGTTTCGCCATGTACCCCTATGCCTATCAGCGCTGGGCATGGAAATTCTTCACCGAACATGCTGTGTACGGCAAGAAGAAGTGGGGTTCGGTGCGTGCGCCTTGCATCATCATTTCCAACCACCAGAGCCACTTCGATCAGTTTTGCCTGCTCAAAGCCATCCCACCGCGCATTCGCACCAACCTTTTCTTTGGCGCGGCGGCTGATCGCTGGTTTTTGAAGGGGCGCAGGGAGATCACGTTGCAGCCTTGGTATCAGTCGCTAGTGATGGGTCTCTACCCCATTCAGCGTGGCGGCGGGTCAAGAACGCTTGAATACCCCAAATGGCTGCTTGACCAAGGCGCGAATTTGATGCTGTTTCCTGAAGGTACGCGGGCGCGCGGTCGGCACCTGTCGCACTTCAAGCACGGCGTATCGATCTTGGCGCTCGAAAAAAACGTGCCGGTGGTGCCAGTCTATCTTGAAGGCGTCAAGCGGATTAGGCCGCCGGGCACCAAGGAGGCGATTCCCGGGCCGGTTGCGGCGCATGTGCTCGACCCCATCCGGTTTGACACGGGCACGAGCGTGCCCGAAGCAACTGAGCGGCTCTACACTGCCATGAAGGATGTTCACGGGCGCATCCTGCAGGCCGAGGGTGGTAGCCAGACGCGAAGCCGCTCCCCCTCATGACCCATGAGGGGGAGTGAGTAGAAGGGCTTGCGAGCCTTAGGCGGCTTTGGCCTTGGTGTCGTCCTTGGGCGTTTCGGCGGCTTTCTCCGCAGGCGAAAATGCCTCGCGAATAGCCGTGTTCTGCGCCTCAAACGCTTCGCGCAGCATTTCGCCGCGGGTCGTCAGGGCTTTCTGAGTGTTGCTCCAAAGCTGCTCGCCGTACTCGCGCTGCAATTCAACAAAGCTCTGCATGTCATTGACTTCCGGGAGCTTGCTCGCGAAGTCTTGATTGAACTGCACGTAACTGCTGAAGTTCTTGGAATCGAACTCCGTGAGCTTGCGGAACCACTCGGCGTTGAGCGCCATCAGTTCGCGGGCGAGTTTCATTTGTTGTTCAAACGGGTTCATTGAGAGTTTCCTCTGGTGATGAATAGTCGAAAATGTGGTTTGCTGCACCGCAGCAAAGGCGCATTATGCACACTTTTATTGTGCAGCGCAACAATTTCTGTAAATATTCTGTAAATACCTGCAAATTTTTACGGGCGACTATTGAAGTGCGTGATCAGTCAAGCCATCAACATCGAAGGTCATCATCACCAAGTCGTGTAGATTGCCATTTCTGTCTTCGACAAAATCCGTTAGTAAGGCTTCCGCCGTGAAGCCAAGACGCCCGAATGCCGCCTGTGCGCCGCGCTGATCTGGCGTCATGTTGGCGGTCAGTTTCTTGAGGCCGAGCTCGCGGGCAATATCAAAGATCTTGGCGCTCAAATGGCGGCCGAGTCCCTGACTGCGGTAGTCGTGACCCACTGTGAGCCGCAATTCCCCGACTCGCCGCGTCCAGCGTGCGGGCGTGCGATCCACTGTCGCGAAACCAGCCATTTGTTCGCCGTCATAGGCGATGATGGATATCGTAACGCCTGCAGCAATATTCGCCAGCCAGTTATCCACAGCTTCGGGCCTTGTGATGTCTACGCGCAAGAACAACAGGTCCTGCTCTGGTAGATTGCGTGCGAAGGCGACCATGGCGTCGCGGTCATTTTCCGCGAGCATGCGCAGATCGATGGTGCGTCCGTCCGATAGGGTGACTGCCTGCGGGTAGCCGCTGATGGCAGTTTCATGGCTTGTGGTGACCGACATGGGCCCTCCCGTGAATCGATGTAGTCGTTGTTTATTCGCTTGATTCTGTCCGGCTTTGCTGGGCGGCAACCGACAGCTCTTGAAAGGCATCGTTGACGCTTGTCGCCATCAATTCCAAATCCGGCATCAATCGGCGGTCGCATATGAAATTGAAATAAATATGCTGGTTGTAGCTCATGATCACCACGCCAAAGCCGAGATTGCCCGCGAGCATGAGTAGCCCGAGTTGATCAATGATCGGATAGCCAGCGAGATATTGGGTGGTCTGCACGCCGGGCACATTGGTGCAGACGAAGTTGATGCCGAGCATCGGCGGCCGCGGCCCAAACGTAGGCGGCACCGGCATTGGAAAGTTGGCCGCAAGCTGAGTTGGGTCGAGCGGCGTACCCACGAGTAGCGTGGGTGCCATGGCCACCGGCGGGAAGTTCGGAACGCCTTCCGTCATCATCTGCATGGCCTGCGCCTCGCGATTGTTCTTGATTTGCTCAGTTTCCCATCGAACCTTGCCGAGCCGCGCTGTCATTTCCATGGGCGTGGCATCAAAGACCGGAAAGATTGCGGAGACCCGGTTGCCAAGCGCACCCTTGTCGTTCTCAGTACGCACATTGACCGGACACATGATGCGCAAATGTCCGCCATCGGCATGTTCCTTATGTGCCTTCAGGTAGCGAGCCGCGCCTTCGGACACAGCGGCGAGCACAATGTCGTTGATGGTGCCGCCGAGCGCGCTGCGAATGCGACGAAAATCGGCAAACGCATATTTGCGCCAGAGAAATTTGCGCCTTGGCCCCACAGGTGTCGAGTTCCAAGGCGCTGTCACGACCGGCTCGGCCACGAATCTGGTCATCGACTCGGTGGCTCGTCGCAGCATTTCGCCTCGCTCGGAAGTGACGCCCGCGAACTGAAATGGATTCTCACCGGTGATGCGATGCACTGTCTCGAGCATGGCTTCCGTCGCAAGTTCCACGGGTGTCGGCATGGGCTTGGGCTGCCAGGGTTCGGATTCGGGCTGAGGCGCGTTTTTCTGTAGGTCAAACAAAACCATGTTGATATCGATGCCAGAAGCGCCGTCGATCATGGCGTGATGGCCTGATTGCAGCAGCACTGTCCGATCCTTCACGCCCTCAAGGCAGTGCGCGCGCCACAGTGGCCGGTCTCGAGGCAATATTGATTCGTTCAGCTTGACGGCGGCTTCAACGGCATCGTCGATGGTCGAGCCTTCAGGCAAGCGGTGCTGGAAAACATGATTGTCTATGTGGAAGTCGGGGTCGTCCACCCATTTCGGATGCCCCAGATTAAACGGCACCATCGCTAGGCGATGACGATAGCGGGGCACCAAATGCAGGCGCGATGCGATCTGGTCTCGAATTGCATTGAAAGGCACTTCGCCCTCAATGACATAGATGCCGGATGCGTTCATGGGCCCGCTGGCTGTTTCCGTATACAAAAACGAGGCGTCCTGTGCGCTTAATCGCATCGCGGTTTCCTGAAGTTCTTAAAAGTGTGGGTTACTTGCTCTCTGTGCTGCTAGCAGCTTGCCCGCTCGCGCCGGAGACCAGATTGAAGAAGTTCTGCCAAGGCGCAAACGCACCAGTCATGAAGTTGCGCATGAATTCGTCGCGTTGCTGCGAAGAGGCCGAGAGCCGCTCGCTGAACTGTTCCAACAACTGCGTGTGAATGACGCCCATGTCGGGCAAGCCCATAAAGCGTCGCAGCTCTTCAGGCGTAATATCCACTTCAACGTTGATTTTCATGGCGAGGCGTTCTCCGGCAGGGTGTGAGATACAGTATCATATTGCACCGCAGCATTTCCAGACGAACGGCGCGCAGTGTACAGCACTCACACATTCAACTGCCTTCAACTGCCGGCGTTGATGAATTAGGAGACATGTCAATGAGCAATACAATTGATTCCGCTGCCGAGCAGACCGCTGATCGCGTCGAGGGCATCTCCCTCGGCAGCATGTGGGGAGCAGACCGGCAAAGCATCGCCGAGGCATGGCAACGATTTACCGAATATATGAGCGGGCAGCCAGCCTTGGTGCTTGAGGCGCAAGTGCGATTCCAATCAGAGCTCGCAAAAATCTGGTTTGGCGACGACGATACCGATCTACCAGACGATCCGCGCTTCGCCGACCCTGAATGGAGCAACAATCCCATCTTTCGGCGCGTGCGCCAGTCCTACGTTGCGTGGAGCCGTGCGCTCGATTCGTGGCTTGAGAAGTCGGGCCTTGAAGGTATCGACCGACAGCGCGCGCAGTTTCTCATGGACGCAGCGAAGGACATCTACGCGCCTGTCAACACGCCGTTCACGCCCGAAACCATCCGCAAGGCGGTGGAAACCAACGGCGCAAGTATCGTCAAGGGTGTGCAGAACTACTTTCAGGACCTGCAGCACAACCACGGCTATCCGGCAGTGGCGGATCGCAAAGCCTTTGAGCTCGGCCGGGATGTTGCAGCCACGCCCGGCAAAGTCGTGTTTCGTAATGATCTTTTTGAGCTGATTCAATATCAGCCGACCACGCCGCAAGTACACAAGAAGCCTCTGCTCTACGTCTTCAGTCAAGTCAACCGTTTCTATCTTGGCGACCTGACACCAGATCGCAGCCTCTTCAAGCAGCTCGTTGACAACGGCGTACAAGTCTTCGCCATGAGTTGGAAGAATCCTCAGCGGGGAGATGCCAATTGGTCGCTCGATACCTACACCCAAGGCGTGATTGACGCTGTGCGCATTGCACGCAGCATCACGAGGCAGCGCGATATCGATCTGATTGGCCTTTGTGCAGGTGGCTTAATAGCGGCCACGGCTGCCGGCGTACTTCAGCGCCGCGGCAACCATTGGATCAATTCCCTGTCGCTGTTCGTGTCGATTCTCGACAATCAAGCGGGTGACAGCGGCTTCACACTGTTTGTGACCGATCAATCGGTCGTCGCCCAGAAGCAGCGCGTGCGCCTGCAAGGCGGCATGAGCGAGCGCGACATCCTAGAGATGTTCGCCATGCTGAGGCTCGATGAGAGCGTGTTCAGCTTCATGCGCAGTAATTACTTTCGCGGCGAAGACCCGCTCGCCCATCCACTCTTGTTCTGGTCGATGGACTACACGCGCGTGCCCGCCGAATTGCAGTGCGACCTGATTGACCTCGGCCACAAGAACGGGCTAGCCAACAAGACGCTTATTGTCTTGGGCGAGCGTCTTGATCTCTCGGAGATTTGCTATCCGGTGTATGTCATGGCCGGCCTCACCGACCACATTACGCCGTGGCAGGCGTGCTATCGCAATGTTCATTTGTTCGGCGGCGATGTCGAGTTTGTCCTGACCAGCCAGAACCACACCCAGACCATCAGCGCGCGGCCTGACAATCGGCATCTTCGCTTTTGGCGCGGCGGTGACTATCCGAGCAATGCGCAAGAATGGATGCCCAAGAGTGAGCAGACTATCGGCAACTGGCGCGATCATTGGTTGGCCTGGCTGCAAGCCCATTCGGACTTAAAAGCGGCGCCCGCAGCCCTCGGCAACAAGACCTATCCGCCGTTGGACGATGCGCCTGGTCAATACGTGCGTGAGAAGTGAACACAATGCACAAGCTCAAGAAATACCCCAATCGGCGTCTCTACAACGCCACCGAAAGCCGCTACGTCACCATCGAAGATGTGCGCAAGCTCATTGTCAAAGGCGAGAGCATTGAAGTCGTCGATGCCAAGAACGGTCAAGACCTGACGCGCTCGGTGCTCTTGCAAATCCTCTCGGAGCAGGAGGCGGAAGGGCACGAAAGCGTGCTCACCAATCGCGTCATCGAGCAGCTAATTCGCTTCTACGGCGATCGCTTGGGAAGCGTGGTCGGGCGCTATATCGAACAAAGTATCGTGGCCTTTATGGATCATCAGGATCAGTGGCGCGCACACCTGCGACAGCTCAACGAGATGAATCCTTTGAACTTGATGCGTCAGGCATTTGATGGGAGTTGGATGACGCCGAATCGCCGCCCGGAAGCTGGCATGAGTAGCGTGCCGGACAACCCTGCGAGTGAAGTCAGCAAGGCAGCAAAGTGAATTACGCGGCGTTCGCCATCGATCTCGATGGCACCTTGCTCGTTGGCGACGAGGTGCCCGAGGTCAATCGACAGGCAGTGCAGGCCGCATCGCAAGCGGGCATTCGGGTGCTGATCGCCACCGCCCGCTGGGCGCAGTTTGCGGTGCGGCTTGGCGAGGATCTTGGCATCCAAGACCCCGTGATCGCCTGTTCAGGCGCGCAGGTGTTCGACCCTGCCGGGCCGGGCGATGTCTACGATAAGCGTTTGCCGGCAGCCTTCGCTAAGGCGCTCTACGCCATCTGCAATGCAGAACGCTGCATCGCGACAGTGACACTTGGGGACGAAGTCGAGATCAAAATGGATGGTCGCCCGGATGCGCGCCATCTCGCTCCAGAGATGCGATGGAGCGTCGAGTTGCAACTTGATCAGAGTGACCTGCCGCGTGTCGCCGCGATTCAAGGCAGCCGCTGTGTGAGGCGCATTCGTTGTGAGCTGCAGGATGCGTTCAGCGAGCAGGTCAATATCCTCGATTCGATCGGGCCGACCGGCAAGACCATACTGGCCATTACCTCGCGTGAGGCGACCAAGGGCGCGGCGCTTGCGCAGGCGTGCTCACACATGGGCATCGAACCCTCCCAAGTGGTCGCCTTCGGCGATGCCGAAAACGATCTCGACATGTTTCGCATCGCAGGCGCTTCGGTCGCCATGGGGCAAGCTGACGATGCAACCAAAGCCGCAGCGACCTTTGTCAGCAAAGCGAACACCGAAGGCGGCGTCGCGCACGCGATTTGGCGTTTGCTCGAACAAGGGATGTAGCGGTTCAGGACATTTCGGAATATGTGCCCGCCGACTCGTTCTCAAGCAGGCCCGCGATGCCGTCAATCGGGGTGTCGGACACGCTGCCGTCGGGCAGCAGCAGACGAAACCGCAACCCCCTGAGCGCGTTCGGGCGGTAGCCGGACACCCGCGTGAAGCGCGCGCCAACGCTGTGGTGGACGATTGGCGCATCCGACGGGTCGTCGCTCGGATGGTCGTCGATGCGCACGCAGACCCGGCTGTTGATGTGCGTCGGCGTGAATGGGATGCGGGTCTCGTCGAGCGCGAGCAGGTGCACCGCCCGCCGCACGCCTTCGTGCAGGCTGCCGTTCTCGAAGACGACATCGGCGCGCACGCGGCGCCGCGGCTGAAGCCGAAGACAAGGATGTGGTCGCCGCGCTCATGGGCGTCGAGGAAATCGCTTCGGGCGGCCTTCAGTATGCGCCTCGCGTCCCCGAAGCGCGGCGCCACCATCATGTTGAGGAGGGAGGCGAGGCGGCTATTCAGGCGCGTGCCGATGCCGCTGTAGTAGAAGGTGCGCTGCGGGTTGCCGGCGGGGGTTGACGTGGGGGGGCGCCTTCAAGGCCGCCGCCCATGAGGATGTGCAGCTTGAGGACATTGCTGATGCTCTCGTCCCTGGTGAAGCCCGTGCCGTCGAAGCTGAAGGCGAGGGTCTTGGGGTGTGCTTCGGCCTGCATATCCGGTCGCTGGCAGGCCAAGTGCGCACCACCGATGCCGGACTG
>JAPYNO010000048.1 GCA_028283025.1 Pseudomonadales bacterium
CTCTACCCCGACCAGTCGAGATGCGCCTGTAGCTCAACTGGACAGAGCATCGGCCTTCTAAGCCGAGGGTTGAAGGTTCGAGTCCTTCCAGGCGTGCCAATGGTGGGCGTAGCTCAGCAGGTAGAGCTCCGGATTGTGGATCCGGCGGTCGTGGGTTCAAGCCCCATCGTCCACCCCAAATTCTATCAAGAGCCTCGAAACGAAAGTAGTACATGAAAGTAAGCGTTGAGACCAAGGGAGAGCTTGAGCGGCGCATCAGTGTGACGGTGCCCGCCGAAGATGTGAGTGCCCGCTACAAGGAGGAATTGTTGCGCGCCGCCAAGGATGTGCGTCTCAAAGGATTTCGTCCGGGCAAGGTGCCAACCAGGGAGCTTGAACGGCGCTATGGACGGCGGCTGAAGCGAGAAATTGCGCTTGATGTCGCGCGTGAGAACTGGCTGAAAGCGGCGCAGAAAGAAGCGCTCAAGCCCGCAACCGCGCCTCGATTTGAGCTTGGAGATTGGCACGAGGGGCGGGACTTGCACTTCCACGCCACCTTCGAATGCATGCCTGAGTTTGAGCTCATTGATTTCTCCGATCTTGAGCTTATTCGGCCACAGGCAGAAGTCACTGATGCAGATGTGGATAGTGTGCTCGATGAGATGCGCGAAGAACACAAATCTTGGCATCCAAGCGAGGGGCGCACATCGGAGATTGGCGACCACCTCAGGGTTGATTTTGAATTGATTGATCAGGCGAGCGAAGATCGGATTCATCGCCAAGAAGCTGCCGAACAGATGGTCTCTGACCATTCCGAAGATCCCCATGCGATGCCCCCGCAGACTGGACTGATTGGCGTGAAGGCAGGTGAGACACGCGAGTTCGAGTGGCAGGTGCCGGACGAGTATCCGGGTGGGGAAATCGCAGGGCGCCAGTTGCTTGTGCGCTACGTCATCCATGAAGTGCTCGAGCCGCAAGTGCCTGAAGCCGATGCCCCTGAATTCTTGAAGAAGATGGGCATGGACGATGTCGATGCCTTGCGCAATGCGATTCGCGACTCGTTAGAGCGAAATAGGGAACTGCATGTAGAGCGGCTGATGCGCGACCAAGCACTGCTTCGCTTGAACGAAGTGCGCGATTTCTCGCTGCCTGAAGGTATGGTGGTCGATCAAATGCGGCGCTTGAGAGATGAGCGGGAGCACTACGTTGAGAGAATGAAGGCAGGGTTTCGCGCTCAAGGACGCACACCGAAGCTTGACCTAGCTGACCTTGTACAAGACCCGAAAGATCGCGAAACGGCGCAAGACTATGTGAAGTCCGCGCTACTCCTGCGTAAGGTGATCGACACCCATGGCGTCACTGTCGCTGATGAGTCGCTAGAGGAGGCGATTCGCAAGCGTTGCGAATACGAATCCGATCCGCAGACGCGCTACATGGAAATTGTCGAGAATGAAGATGTGGTGGCAGGTATTGAGTTTGAATTGCTTCAGCTTGAAGCCATGCAGTACATCGTTGATCATGCGTCCATCTCGACACGTGAAGTTCCGCTCAAGGACTTGATGAAGCTCACTTCAGATGACCTCGCGCCGAGTGCGGCGAGTTCGAACCATCAGCATCAAGAGGACTAAACCCATGCACTTTATTGACGAACCCCCTTCCCATCAACGAGCGCTCGGCCTCGTGCCGATGGTGCTTGAGCAATCTACGACCGGCGAGCGCGCCTTCGACATCTATTCGCGCCTCCTGCGTGACCGCATCGTGTTCGTTGTTGGGCCCGTGGACGACCAAGTGGCTAATCTGGTCGTGGCTCAGCTTCTCTACCTCGAATCTGAGAACGCGGACAAGGACATCCATATGTACATCAATTCGCCCGGCGGTGCCGTCAACGCAGGGCTGTGCATTCACGACACCATGCGGTTCTTGCATTGCGATGTGAATACCATGTGCATCGGTCAGGCGGCGAGCATGGGCGCATTCCTGCTCGCCTCTGGCGCGCCAGGCAAGCGGCTTGCGCTGCCGAGCGCACGCATGATGCTGCATCAGCCGTCAGGTCGAATGCGCGGAGTCGCCACCGATCTCGAAATCCATGCGCGCGAAATCGGCGTGCTGCGAGATCGGCTCAATCACCTGCTCGCCGAGCATACCGGACAGCCCGTTGAGCGCATCCAGAAGGATGCTGACCGCGACTATTGGATGAGTGCGGATGAGGCGGTTGACTACGGGCTCGTTGACAAGGTGCAGCATCCGCGAACCCTCAATGAGGACAAATGAGCTAAACTAGCCACGCAGCGGCGAGATACGTCGGCCAAACAGGCAGGCACAAGCAGGTAGGAAAAGGACGAACCGATGGCAGATAAGAGAGGCGGAGACGACTCCTCGACGAAACTGCTCTACTGTTCATTCTGCGGCAAGAACCAGCAAGAGGTTCGCAAATTGATTGCGGGACCTTCTGTGTTCATCTGCAATGAATGCGTCGAGCTGTGCAACGACATCATCCGCGAGCAGATGACCGAAGCCGGCGAAGACGCCGAAGACTCGGGTCTCCCAAGGCCGCAGGAAATCAAGGCCATACTCGATGAGTACGTGATCGGTCAGGAACACGCCAAGAAGGTGTTGTCAGTGGCGGTATACAATCACTACAAGCGCCTGCATCAGCCTGAGGCAAGCAATGATGCAGGTGCTGCTGGCGATGGCGAAGAAGCAGTCGAGATCGGCAAGTCAAACATACTGCTCATGGGGCCGACTGGCAGCGGCAAGACGCTTCTTGCGGAAACGCTCGCGCGCCTGCTCAATGTGCCCTTCACAATCGCGGATGCCACGACCCTCACCGAGGCTGGCTATGTCGGCGAAGATGTCGAGAACATCATTCAAAAGCTTTTGCAGAAGTGCGATTACGATGTCGAACAGGCGCAAGTTGGCATCGTCTATATCGACGAGATCGACAAGATTTCACGAAAAGCCGACAATCCGTCTATTACCCGCGATGTGTCTGGCGAAGGCGTTCAACAGGCCTTGCTCAAGCTGATTGAAGGCACCATGGCGTCGGTGCCGCCGCAGGGCGGGCGCAAGCATCCGCAGCAGGAGTTCCTGCAAGTCAGCACGCACAACATCCTGTTCGTCTGCGGCGGTGCTTTTTCCGGCCTTGAGCGCGTGATACGCGATCGCACAGAGCGCAGCTCCATCGGCTTCGGCGGCATCGTGTACGGCGAAAAAGATGCCAAAGGCATTGGCGAGACGCTGCGCCAGGTGGAGCCGGAGGATCTCATTCGATTTGGCTTGATTCCCGAGTTCGTTGGCCGGCTGCCGGTAGTTGCGACCTTGGAGGAGCTTGACGAGGATGCTCTCGTGCAGATTCTCACTGAGCCGCGCAATTCGCTTGTGAAGCAGTACAGGTGCCTGTTTGAGATGGAGAGTGTCGAGGTTGATTTTCGCGAGGAGGCACTGCGTTCCGTGGCGAAAAAAGCCATGCAAAGAAAGACTGGCGCGCGCGGACTGCGCTCAATCATGGAGTCGGTGCTGCTCGAAACGCAATATTCCCTGCCTTCGATGGAAGGCGTCAGCAAGGTCGTGGTGGACGAGAACGCAGTGAATGGCGAGGGCGAGCCCATTTTGATTTACGAGAATGAACGTCCACAAAAGCAGCGTGCTCTGCCGAGTGCATGAGCGAAAAATATTGACCGAGTGAGGGATAAGTGCTATAAGCATGTTTGAGAACTTGGAGAAGCTTGACAAGCGCCTTGAATATTCTGTGTACATAATCAATGCATATATCAATGCAACTAACCAATTCAACTCAAGGAGGGTCGTCCTTTGAACAAATCTGAACTAATTTCTGAGATCGCCGCAAGGGCGGAACTCTCAAAAGCCGATGCAGGCCGTGCGCTCGAAGCTGCGGTCGATGCCATTGGTGAAGCGCTCAAGAATGCCGACACGGTATCGTTGATCGGATTCGGTACGTTTTCGGTCAAGCATCGCGGTGAGCGTATGGGCCGCAATCCGAGAACGGGTGAGACGATTCGCATCCCTGCGTCAAGCACGCCGTCGTTCAAAGCCGGTAAGGCGCTCAAAGACGCGGTCTCGTAACACCGCCGCCTCCCTTTCCGGGGAGTCGAAATCATCTGGAGCGTGGGATGCCTCGCTCCGCTTTGCTTTTTATGTGAAAGCGTGTAACAGCGTATAGAGGCAGGTTATGCTGCAAACCATGCGCGCAAAAGCGCAAGGCTTTGGCGCGAAAATCATTGTCTGGTCGATCATCATCGCGCTGTCGGCCTTTGGATTTGGATTCGGTACCACGGCTCTCTTTCAATCGAGTGATCGGTTCGCCGCCGAAGTGAATGGTGAAGAAATCTCATTTGCCGAGCTGAATCGTGAATTGCAGGTGCGAGCGGCGCAGATGCGCGAGCAATTTGGCGACGACTATGTGAACCAGCTTGACGAGTCGATTCTGACGCAATCGACGCTTTCGCAGCTCATTCGCAGGAAGGCCGTCACGGCAGGGGTGGCGGACTTTGGCCTCACCGCAGCCGAATCCAAAATCGACGAGACAATCTTGGCTGATCCGACTTTCGCCCTTGGCGATGCGTTTTCCCCGGATGTCTTCCGATCACGGGTGACTTCCGCAGGCTTCACGCCTGAATCCTACCGCAATGCACTCGGCGACGACTTGAGTGTCAATGCTTTTCAACAGGCGCTGCTCGACAGCGCGTTCTTGACCTCGCGGGAGAGCCGCAGTCTCGCGGGCCTTTCGCTACAGCGACGCGATTTGGCATGGCTCGAATTTGAGCCTTCAGCGTATTTCGACGAGATCGAAATTTCGGAAGATGAGCTATTGACCGCTTACACGCTTCGTCAGGCGGAATTCATGACCGAGCCCTTGATCGATGCCGAGGTGATTGCATTTCGGCTTGAGGACATCTCAGGCTTGCCGGAGTTTGCGCCCGATGAAACCGCGCTTCAAGACGCCTATGAAGCGGAGCTTGCCGAATTTGATCGCAGTGATCAGCGCGATGCTTCGCACATATTGCTTGAAGTCAATGAAACGCGCAGTGAGGCGCAAGCGATTGCCGAGATACAGGCCCTGCGAGCGCGTGTGGATGCGGGTGAGTCCTTTCAAGACCTCGCGCGCGAATTCTCCGATGACCCGGGTTCAGTGAGCCTTGGCGGATCGCTCGGTCTTGCGGCGCGCGGCATCTATGTCGATGCCTTTGAGGAAGCGCTCTGGGCGCTCGAAATCGGCGAGTATTCAGAGCCTGTCGTCACTGAATTCGGCGTGCATCTGATTCGCCTTGACGATGTGAGCGAGTCCTTGCCGCCGACCTTTGATGAGCGTCGCGCTGCGCTCGAAACTGAACTTCGCCGCATTGCCGCGAGTGATCGCTTCGCAGAGATCAAGCTTGAGGCCGATGACCTCGCATTCGATGCGCAGACGAGTCTCGAACCGCTTGCGCAACAATTTGATGTCGAGATCGAGTCTATGACAGGTGTCAACCGCAGCCGAGGGGATGGCGCGTTTGGTGACGCGGCGCTGCGTGAAGCACTATTTTCGCCTGATGTGATGGACTTGGGCTTCAACAGTCCCTTGCTCGAGGTCGGTGAAGATGCGGCCTATGTCGTGCGTGCGAGCACTGTGCATGTGGCGACTGAAATCCCGTTTGACGAGGTGCGCGATGATATTCGCGCTGATATTGAATTTGATCGCGGTTCGCAGATGGCGACTGAAGCCGCTGAAGCGGCGCTCGCACTCATGCTTGAGGGTGCGGGCGCTCGCGAAGTTGCTCCGCAAGGCGTCGAATGGCAGCGGCAGGACGATCTTGGCCGCGATAATCAGGATATTGCTCAGGCGCTTGTTCGCGCCGCCTTCGAATTGCCGCGGCCAACATCTAGCGCACGCGCCATGGACCTGGTTGCGCTTGGCAGCGGCGGCTCGGCGCTTGTTGTGGTCAGTGGCGTGCGTGATGGCAACACCGCTGAAGTGCCGGAAAGCGAACTCAAAGGTCTTGAAGATCAAATCAGCAGTCTCGCAAGTCAGCGTGAACTCACAGCCATCTATTTCGCCATGGAGCAATCGGCGGATGTAGAATCTGACTTGCTTGATCAGGGCTAGTGCTCTATGACACTGAATTGAATCTCGCCACATGGTTCAAGACTCCCGTGTTCGACTTGATCGCTATCGAATGCCGCCTTCTGCCTGGCTTTCGCAGACAACGCGCGGTGGTGGATTTTCCCGTTCAAAGACAAGGAACTCGCGAGGTCAGTAACATGGGCTTGCTGCCCGCGAGTCGAACTTCAGGTGTTTTTCAATGCGACAAGTATTCATAGACACAGAAACCACTGGCCTGCACTCGGAGTCCGGGGATCGCATCATCGAGATCGGCGCCATCGAAATCGTCGGCAGGGAACGAACAGGCAAGGAGCTTCATTACTATCTCCAGCCAGATCGACCAATCGATGCTGGTGCGACAGATGTGCACGGTATTCGCGATGAGGATTTGGTCGATTGTCCGAGATTCGCCGATGTCTCAGATGAACTCATCGAGTTTCTGCGCAGCAGCGAGCTGATCGCCCACAACGCCTCCTTTGATCTTGGGTTTCTGGACGCCGAATTAGCGAGGCTCAGCGAGCCGCCATGCGAGTCCATCAAAGCCATCTGCAAAGTGGTGGATACGCTCGCGCTTGCAAGACGCAAGTATCCAGGGGCGCGGCATAAGCTTGATGATCTGTGCCAGCGGTTTTCGATTGATATTTCGGGCCGCCAGTTGCACGGTGCGCTCAAGGATGCGGGCTTGCTTGCTGATGTCTATCTTGCGATGACTGGCGGTCAGATGGGCCTGTTCGGAAGTCAAAACACTCCTGCGGCGACGGCATCAGAGCAGCGGGTGGAGGCAGGCACTGTGTCGAGGCGGCCAGATGTCAAGCTCAAAGTCCACTATGCCGATGAGCGCGAGCTCAGTGCGCACGAGACATTTCTCAAAGAAATAGACGACATGTGTTCGGATGGCAGCCTCTGGCATCGTCTCACAAGCGACTCACTACCAGATATTCAACCATCGCCAACAGAATAGTTGTCTGCCTGATTGTTGGAGCACTCGTGCGAGAATGCATGTTGTCAATGTGTTTTTGATCTATGTGGCCCGATACGCCCGACCATTTTGTCTCTGGCATCAAGCCTGCTGCCGAGGTTGATTGTGAACGCGCCCTGTATTTCGCGTTTGAGGGGGAGGCGATGCTGTCGCGCTCGCAAGCCCCGCCCGCGGCCTTAAGCTATGACGATGTGCGCTGGCTGGATAGGCGTGAGAGCATCTATCTTGGTGAGCTTGACGGGCGCGCGTGCTTCGCTGTCGAAGTCAAGTGCGACGGTGTGCCAGGCTTTGCAACTTGCAGTTTGCGTGCTCTGCTCGGTCAAGTCGAACAGCAGGTGTTTTATCTGGCGGGACGCGCTTTCCAACTCATCGAATGGGCGCGCAATCATCGCTTTTGCGGTGCTTGCGGGACTGAGACGCATCAGCACGAGGATGATCGCGCCCGCGTCTGCCCAAATTGCGGACACATCGCGTATCCGCGGCTCAGCCCGAGCATGATTGTGCTGGTATGGCGAGGCGATGAAATCTTGCTGGCGCGCAATGCGGCTTGGCCGAGCGGCTTTTTCAGTACGCTCGCTGGATTTGTCGAGCCAGGCGAATCACTTGAGCAGACAGTGCACCGAGAGGTGAAAGAGGAGGTAGGGCTGAAGGTCACCAATCTCGAATACAAGGGCAGCCAGTCGTGGCCATTTCCAAATGCACTGATGCTTGGCTTTCATGCCGAGTACGAGAGCGGCGAGATTGTCTGCCAAGACGAGGAAATTGCTGAAGCGCACTGGTACAAGTGGGACAGTCTGCCGAGCATTCCCCCGGGATGGGCTATTTCACGGTGGTTGATTGACGAGTTCGTTCACCGTATCAACGGCGTGCGCCACTGAACGCCGAAAGCGCTCGCAACACGAGCGGTAAGCCGCCGTCACGCCCGGGCTCGCCCGGCACGAGTTCTTCCACAACTACGAAAGACCTCACTGGGCGCTGGATTGCCGAACCCCGAACGAGTATATTGTCCATATCGAGCGCATGTCCGACCCGACAGGCAAATATTCCGAAATGTCCTGAGCCGTTACAAGTGCTGTGCTGTGCTTGTACAATTACAGAAAAAAACTACAATCCGAAAAACAATCGAATCTGGAGAAACAGATAATGAAGAAACTGACAGAATTCATCCCTCTCTTCACGGGATTCTCCACCGCACTGCTGCTGGTGGCGGCGATGGCCCAGCCCGCCGTGGCCGGGGGAGTGGCCGGAGGAACGAAGACATGCAATTCATGGCTGGACGGAGTGTTCACGTTCGAAACGGCTCCCGTGCATAAAAAATGCTGGGGGGGCTGGGATGGCTGCCTTACCAGTATAAGCCGCCTGTACCACACATCCGTGAATTACGCCGTCATTGACTTCAGGGAGCCCGGCTTTGAAGGAAATGTAAGTGTGGCCGTGCTGTCGAATGATTCCCGGCTGGGACCGCCCACTACCGCCACCGCCATAGGGGCCAAGAAGCTCGGTATGCTCCCGAACGGTGCCGGACTCACCAACTGGTACATTCCCTTCACCGGCCTTAAGCCGGAGCATTACTATACGGTGGTGATCTACAGCCCGGATCCCGGTTACGGCATTCACAAGCCTTTTAGCCGACAGTGCTTCCTGACGACCAAACATCCGGATGACTGCCCTGAAGATGCCTACCGGAGCAGGGATGGTACTAAAAGGTGCTGAGGATGCATCAGTGACAGTCTGCCGAGCATTCCCCCGGGATGGGCTATTTCATGGTGGTTGATTGACGAGTTCGTTCACCGTATCAACGGCGTGCGCCACTGAACGCCGAAAGCGCTCGAAACACGAGCGGCAGGCCGCCGTCAGCGCGAAGCTCGCCCTTCATGAAGTGATGCATAGGGCTGGCCTGCCCGAAAACTACGGCTTTGAGAATATCTGAGGACGCAAACAACAACGTCAGGTCGAGGGTCAGGTCGAGGGTCAGGTCGAGCCGCGACTCGTCAATGGCCTCGATGCGCGCATCGGTAATGAGGAACTGACACCTGTTGGCATCGTCACCTTGCCATGCGAACCCGACCCGGATGTCAAGACCTGCGGCTGCGGAAGAATTGAATCGCGTGAGCAATAAGTTTCTGATGTCACTATTCACCGACAGTGTCTCAAGAGGGTGCAACTGATGAAGATTATGGCTGATCGCTCGCTTGGCGTGCTGCCTGTGTGCGGGTGCAGAAAAAGACTATAATCCACCCTACATTCCACCAGACCTGAAGGAGCAGAGAATGAAACAACTGACAAAATTCACCCCTCTCCTGGCGAGATTCTCCACCGCACTGCTGCTAGTGGTGATGGCGATGCCCCAGCCCGCCTTGGCGGGAGGGGTAATTGG
>JAPYNO010000049.1 GCA_028283025.1 Pseudomonadales bacterium
GCGTAGCTGCGAGTATTGTGAATTGTTTCATGTGGTTGTCTCCTTCCTGCGCTTGCCCGCCAGATCGGGAAGGGAGTCGCGGACACTGCGCGAGCACATTCTAAGCCACGCCGGGAAGGGCCGTCAACACACGCCCAGTCAGAACACGCCCAGTCAGAATGGGTGTGCGTCAGATTTTTGATGAAACGGTGCGGACCCCGAGGCCGTCGAAGGTGCCGATGACGGATGGCCGTGCGGTGAACCCGACGTTGAATCTGGGCGACCCGCTTCGCGGCCGGGCTTTCCGCTCCAATCGCGCTGTGCGCGATTCACCATCCAGCGCACCGTTGTCTCCGCTCGTGCGCGCGCTCCTGCGGAGCGCGTCCGCACTTCGCTTCGCACCGCGACCGGTTGATGTTGATAAGCGTATTGGCGATTGCCTTGTTGTCCTTGCTCGGGGCCGCCGGAGAGCGTATCGGTTATGACCGGTGGTTGAAAGTCAATACTGTGAAACATCGTATTCATTCGTTGTTTCGTCAGGGACTCATGCTCTATGAGCATATCCCGAACTGGCCGACGCAACGAGTGCGTCCGTTGCTCGATGAATTCGCCAGACTGCTCGACGAGCGTAGACTGTACAAGAGAATGTTCGCCGTACTGTGAAAATGAGGGGATGCTTAAGCTCCTGACCTGCTCCGTGGGATCACCTCCCCTTCGTGGTAGCATCATCTCTTGAATTGTCTGACCGGGAGCAGGTTTCTTGGAAACGTTCGATGTCATCATCGTCGGTGGCGGTCTTTCCGGTGTTGGCACGGCGTGCCATCTGAGAAAGCAGTGCCCCGGCAAATCCTTTGTCATCCTTGAAGGCCGGGAGAGTCTCGGCGGCACTTGGGACTTGTTCCGCTATCCGGGCATTCGTTCAGATAGCGACATGCACACCCTAGGATTCAACTTCAAGCCGTGGCAGGAAGCCAAGGCAATCGCCGATGGGCAGTCGATCTTGAAGTACATCAAGGAGACTGCCGATGAGTTTGACCTCGCCGGACATATCCGCTTGCAACACAGGGTGACAGGCGCTTCGTGGGACACTTCGAGCGCTTCTTGGATAGTGGAAGCCAAATGCGGCAAGACCGGCAAGGAGGTCAGGCTGCGCAGCAGAATGCTCAGCATGTGTAGCGGCTACTACAACTACACCGAGTGGCACGACCCAGCGTTCAAGGATACAACCAAGTTCCAAGGTGACATACTGCATCCACAGGCTTGGCCTGAGGGCTACGACTACGATGGCAAGCGTGTGCTCGTGATCGGTAGCGGCGCCACCGCTATGACGCTGGTGCCAGCCATGGCCGACGGCGGTGCCGAAGTGACGATGGTGCAGCGCTCACCAACCTATGTGGTGTCGCGGCCAGATGAGGACAAGATTGCCAATATCTTGCGAAAGGTCTTGTCAGAGCGAGCGGCCTATGCGATGACCCGCTGGAAGAATATCAACTTTACTCGGTACTTCTATCACCGTTGCATGACACAGCCCGAGAAAGTTCGCGCCAAGCTCATCGGACTTGTGAAGAAGCACCTCGGGTCCGATTACGATACCGACACGCACTTCTCGCCCAAGTACAATCCTTGGGAGCAGCGCATGTGCTTGATTCCAAACGCAGACCTTTTTCGCACCATCAACTCGGGCAAAGTCAAGGTGGTCACCGACACCATTGAGCGTTTCACCGAAAAGGGCCTTCTCTTAAGTTCAGGTGAAGAGCTTGAAGCGGATGTCATCGTCACAGCCACCGGTCTCAAGCTGCATGTACTCGGTGGCGTGGAGTTTCAAGTTGATGGTGCTCAGGTTGATTTTGCCGAGACCTTCACATACAAGGGCTTGATGTATTCAGATGTCCCTAATCTGGTGCAGACCTTCGGTTATATCAATGCTTCTTGGACGTTGCGCTCGGACCTCACTGCCGAATACCTGTGCCGCTTGGTGAATCACATGGATACGCTGCAAATGCGTCAATGCACGCCGCGCCTTCGCGAAGTCGACAAGGGCATGCCGCAGCGGCCTTGGATCGATCACTTTTCTTCTGGATACATGCAGCGCTCGATGCACCTTTTTCCGAAGCAAAGTGACCGTGCGCCTTGGCACAATCCGCAGCGCTATGCGCTCGACAAGAAAATGATTAGGCACGGCGCGCTCGAAGACGGGGCGCTTATTTTCGACAACCCTGCGAGCGCGTCAGACCAAGCCGAAGTCATCGACCTCACGCTTGCGGGCGATCGCAAGGCAGCGTAGGGCCTGTCGCTCACGGGCCGAGACAGCCGATCGGCACGATGCTGACCCCATCAGGGCGTTCTACAGCATAACCAGTTGCGGTCATGACGACGAGCTTTGCAGGCGGTCCTATGCGTTCAATATCGACACGGTCCTGTAATAGCAAGAGATTCTTAGCGGCCTGATCGATGGATTCGCCGCCGCCGAGTTTGATCTCGATTGGCAGCCATTGTCCTGCGACCGTCTGAATGATCGTATCGACTTCAAGGCCGGTGTTGTCTCGATAGTGAAAGACATCGGCGTCATTGTGCGTTGCATAGACGCTCAGGTCGCGCACTGCCAATGATTCGAACAATTGCCCAAGAAACTGCGGGTCGCGGCGTATGGCATCTGGTGATGTGCGCAAGGCGGCGATGGCGATCGATGGATCGGTGAAGTGTCTCTTGGGCGCTTTGCGAAGGCGGGCGCGCGAACGAAGGTGCGGTGAGAATGGCTCTTGATTCTCAACCACGAAGAGTCGTTGGAGCGCATCCAGATATTCGCTTAACGTCTGTGCTTTCACAGGGTCAAGATCGCTTCCAACGTCTCTCGCAAGCGTGGCGATTGACACTTGTGTCGCTGTGCTGCGGGCGAGCGACTGCATCAGCCTCAGCACCGCGTTTGGATTATGGCTGATGTCATTGACATTGGAGATGTCTGTCCGACGCACCTCATCCACATAGTCGCGCACATAGCTCATCGCTTTTTGAAGATGCCAGCTAAGCGACCTCGGCCAGCCGCCGCGGCAGATCAACTCAGCGAGCTGCGGTATATCGGTCTCCGGTGCGGGTGCCGACACCTTCGCGCCTTCCAACAGGTCGCCGAGCGACACTTCGCCAGACGAGATGCCCTGCTCAAAGAGCGACATCGTGCGCATTCTCATGCGTGCGATCCTTCCAGCGCCTGAGTGTCGAATCAGGTCATCCACTGGCACCGCAGAACCCGTCAGGATGTATCTGCCGACATCGGAATGAAGGTCGGTTGCGCGTCGCACATGGTTCCAAATCTCAGGCGCGACTTGCCATTCGTCAAGGAGTCGGGGTGCCTCGCCTTGAAGCACGATTTCCGGGTCCAACGAAACAGACCGGCGCGCAGCTTCGTCGGTGTCCAAGAAGACCTCGCTCTTGGCCGTGCGACGCGCCGTCCATGTCTTACCACAAGCTTTCGGTCCCTCAACCAACACGGCAGCAGCCCGTGTCAGCCTGTCGCTCAGTTCTTTATCTGCAATTCGTGATGAATAGTCGTTCATCACGACATTCTACAGGAGCGTTTGCAATACTTTCAGGGGATCTTTTGCAATGTTTTTAGAGGAGCGTTTGCAATGGTTTCAGGGGAGCGTTTGCAATATTGCAAATGGTTCTCGCAGCGCGCTCCGCTGTCAGCCAATCTCCATCGGCAAGCTCTCATCAGCAGCCCACTCCGACAGTGAGCCATCGTAGACGCGCACGTCTTGCCTGCCCACCAGCTTGAGCGCAAAGGCATCGATGGTCGCCGAGATGCCGCCACCGCAGTAGGCGATAGTCTTCGGTGCCTTGAACAGGCCAGCGGCGGCGAGGCGATCGAAAATCTCGTCCGAGCCGCGAAAATAGCCGTCCTCCAAGAGCGAGTCGTATTCAACATTGATGCTGCCGCGGATGTGCCCTGAGCGGCCGTAGGGCGATTCAACCTGGCCAGTGTGCATCCCGCTCGGCAAGGCATTGACCGTGCAAATAGCTTCATCGCCGATGGCTTCGAGCACCTGCTCTTGGTCGGCCCACAAGGCTCTATCGAGATTCACCTCGAAGTCGCCGGCAGCATAGCGCTGGCGACCCGGCGCTAACTCTCCGCTGGCGCTTTGCCACGCCTGCAAACCTCCGTCGAGTACGCTGACCTGTCCATGTCCGCACGAATGCAGCATCCACCACGCGCGCGTTGCCCACATGATATGGCTGCGGCTGTAGAGCACGACTTGGCTGTCCTTGGAGATGCCAATTGCACGATAGGCCGCTTGCAGGGCATCGGCGCTCGGCAGGGTGAATCCATGCGGGCTTGTCGTGTCCGAGAACGCGCTCGGTAGATCCATGAATCCGCTGCCGGGAATAGCCGCTTCCTTCCAGTCCGCTTCGCCAGACGCCGTGCGGTAGCCATCTGGCGTCATCTCGATGCTGACCGAGCAATCGTAGATTCTCAGATTCGAATTGCCAGATTCGATTTCGCGCTTCAGCGCTTCGGCAGTAGTCAGGTATTCGGAATGTGCGTAGTCCATGACTTCCCTCTCATTCTCCAAGAGACACTCTAGCGCGAGCGCGACTGAGTTTCCATAGAATATGCGTCTATTTTCTCGGTGCCTTCGCGTGTCTCAAAGATTCTGCCTCATCATCTCCTTGCTCATCTGCCTGCCCAGCGCCCATGTGCTTGCGAGCGACCCCGTCACCGGCACACGTGTCGTTGTCGCTTCCAATTCCATCATTGCTTCTGAAGTCGGAGCTTTGATGATTGAACAAGGTGGCAATGCCATCGATGCGGCGGTGGCTACTGGATTTGCACTCGCTGTCACCCATCCTTCAGCAGGCAATCTCGGTGGTGGTGGCTTCATGGTGATTCGCCTCGCGGACGGCAGCTTCGTGGCCAACGACCATCGCGAGATAGCGCCTGCCAAGGCGACGCGCGACATGTTCGTGAACTCAGAAGGCGAGATGATCCCCGACCTCTCGACACAAACGCATCTGTCCGCTGGTGTGCCCGGCACCGTTGCCGGGCTGATAGATGCGCTTGAGCGACACGGCAGCCTTTCCCTCGCTGAAGTCATGGCGCCAGCCATCGCGCTTGCCGAAGATGGATTTGTCTTAAGCGAGGAACTTGCCCGCACCATGAATCGACATATCGAGCGGTTCTCTCGCTTTCCTGCTGGCAAGGCCAAATTCACCAAGGACGGGACGCCTTACGACGCTGGCGACCTGTGGCGGCAGCCGCACTTGGCCGCCACACTGAAACGCATCGCAAAGGACGGCAAGGCTGGCTTCTATGCGGGCGCAACCGCAGACTTGATTGTTGCCGAGATGGCGCGGGGCGGCGGTTTGATTTCGCACGATGACCTCGCGAGCTATGAATCTGTATGGCGTGAGCCTGTCCAAGCTCGCTATGGCGAATACGCCATTCACGCCATGCCGCCGCCCTCATCAGGGGGCGTGCTGCTCATTCAAATGCTCAACATGCTCGCGGAATCGAACCTTGTCGAGACCGGCCACAACAGCACTGCGACCGCGCATGCCATGATCGAGGCCGAGCGGCGCGCCTATGCCGACCGTGCCACCCATCTCGGCGATCCCGACTTTCATGATGTCCCGGTAGCGAAACTGATCGATCCAGACTATGCCGCCGAGCGTTTCGCTGACTTCGACCTGAAGCGCGCGACACCATCAACCGAGGTCAAGGCTGGCACATGGCACGAAGGTCAGGACACCACGCATATTTCAGTGATCGATGCTGCGGGCAACGCGGTTGCCTACACGACGACCATCAATCTTTCCTATGGCTCAGGCATCGTTGTCGAAGGCGCGGGATTTCTGCTCAATAACGAAATGGACGACTTCGCCGCTGCGCCCGACGTGCCGAACGCCTTTGGCCTGCTCGGCAATGATGCCAACGCCATCGTGCCAGCGAAGCGCATGTTGAGCTCGATGACGCCAACCATCATCACCAATGACGATGAGGGCTTTATTTTTGTCACCGGCTCGCCCGGCGGCAGCACCATCATCACGACAGTTCTGCAAGTCGTGCTGAATGTGATTGAGCACGGCATGTCGCCGCGTGAAGCGGTCGCGGCGCCGCGCTTTCACCACCAATGGCAGCCGGATCGTATCGTCCACGAGCGCGATGCTTTTGACGAAGCAGTGATCGAGGCACTCAAGGCGATGGGTCACGAAGCGTTCTCTCCCATCCCTGAACGATGGGGCGGCATCGGCTGTGCGAACTCGGCGGTCTCGATCAGCGGCAAGCTCGAAGGCTTCCCGGACCCTCGGCGAGACACTGGCGCCGCAGGCATGTAACCATGGAGCAGTCGTTTTGGCTTGAGCGTTGGCAGTCGCATCAGCTCGGCTGGCACAGGCAGGATGTCAATCCCCTGCTTTGCGCGCATTGGTCGAGCCTCGGCCTTGAGCCAAGCGCAAAGGTATTCGTGCCTTTGTGCGGAAAGACGCTCGATATGTGGCACTTGGCCGAACAAGGACACGAAGTACTCGGCTGCGAACTTTCCGGCATTGCCGCCAAAGAATTCTTTACCGAAGCAGGCATCGTTCGAGCGCATCGCCAAGCCGGGCATTTTGTGCGGCATCAAGGTGGCGGCGTCACCCTGCTTGAGGGCGACCTGTTTCATCTTGACAGCGCGCTGCTTGCAGGCGTCGAGGGCGTTTTTGATCGCGGCGCACTCGTCGCGTTGCCGTCAGAGATGCGCATCCGCTATGTCGCACACGTGATGCGGGTACTTCCGTGCAGTGCGCAGACACTGCTCATCTCGCTCGAATACGACCAATCACGCATCGGCGGCCCGCCATTTTCGGTCGCTGCGGAGGAGGTTCACGAGCTTTACGATGACACATACCAAGTCGAATTACTTTACAGCGAGGACACCGAGGAAATTCCGCCGAGATTTGCCGAGGCCGGGCTCGGTGACCAGTCGAGTCCGGTGCGTCAAAAGGTGTGGACGATACGGCCTAGTGTCCTGTCCCATAAATAAGCATGGATTCAGCGCGCAGGAGAAGGGCTGTGGCAAGGCGCTGAAGCAGGCAATACTTTGCCGTATTGCCAAGGGACGCAACGCGGCTACAGCCCTTCTCCT
>JAPYNO010000005.1 GCA_028283025.1 Pseudomonadales bacterium
CTCATGCAGGTGCCTGTGCGGCTCGCTGTGGCCGCGCGGCAGGACCCATCCCCGCGGGCCGCCCCTCCGGAGCGTGGGTGTCGGGCCGCTAGGTACAGGGCAGTAAGACAGCATCGCAATACGCACTTCCTGATGTGTATGATGCTCCCTACCCTGCTTCTCCTTTTTCTGTCTTCGGGCACCTGGAGCCGACTCATCATTCAATGAGAAAAATAACTGTCGCAGCCACACAGATGACGTGCTCTTTGGATCGAGAGCGCAACATTCTAGATGCCGAACAACTGGTTCGGGACGCAGCGGCTCGTGGCGCTCGCATCATTTTGCTGCAAGAGTTGTTCGCCGCGCCGTATTTTTGCAAAGATCAGGATGGTAGCCACTTCGCGTTGGCAGAGGAACGTGACGGCAATGCACTGATTGAGCACTTCAGCGCTTTAGCTCGGGAACTAGAAGTGGTGTTGCCCATCAGTTTTTTCGAACGGGCAGGGCGCGCCTTCTTCAACTCGCTCGCCATGTTGGATGCGGATGGCGCCGTGCTTGGCGTATACCGAAAATCCCATATTCCCAATTCGGTTGGCTATCAGGAGAAGTTCTTTTTCTCGCCCGGCGACACCGGCTTCAAGGTGTACAAAACCGCATACGTCACGCTTGGCGCAGCCATCTGCTGGGATCAATGGTTCCCGGAGACAGCGCGCTGCTTGGCGCTGCAGGGTGCCGAGCTATTGCTATATCCAACCGCCATCGGCTCCGAGCCAGCGTTCCCGCAGCTCGACTCCAAGGATCATTGGCAGCGGGTGATGCAAGGCCACGCCGCGGCGAATCTCATGCCAGTGGTCGCATCCAACCGCATTGGCGAGGAGGCGGGTTCGTCCTGCACAGTGAACTTCTACGGCACATCCTTCATCTGCGATCATACGGGCGATGTCATAGCCGAAGCGAACCGCTCTGAGCAGGCAGTGATTGTGGCAACTTTCGACCTTGATGCCATTGCGAGCGAACGAGAGAATTGGGGCGTGTTCCGTGACCGGCGCCCTGACCTGTATAGTGCGCTTTTGACACTCGATGGCGGGCCACAGGCAGACGCCTCTTGAGCAGCCTCACGCAAGCCACCACCGCCAAAGCCGCTGGCTTTCGTATGCCTGCGGAATGGGAGCCACATGCGCGCTGCTGGATGCAGTGGCCGTATCGAACTGACTTCCTCTGGCCGCACCTTGAGAAGACGCAAGCTGCCTACGCGCGCGTCGCCAAAGCCATTCGCCGTTTCGAACCCGTCACCATGGTGGTGTGCGAGCAGTCCCTTGCGGACGCTCAGGCGCTTTGCGGCGGTGACATTGATTACTTCGTGGCGCCGCTTGATGATTCCTGGGCTCGCGACAGCGGCCCCACATTCGTCAAATGCGCAGATGAATTGGCCGCCTCTGTGTTTCAGTTCAATGCCTGGGGCGGGCAGTACCAGCAGTGTCGAAACGACGCGGCGTTGGGGCATCGAATCGCTGAGGCATTGAGCATTCGCACCTTTTCCGCCAATATCTTCCTAGAGGGGGGCGCGCTTGCCGTGGACGGCGAAGGCACCATCATCACGAGCGAACAATGCATCCTGAATGCGAATCGCAATCCGGGCCTCACCAAGCCCGAAGCTGAACGAATACTCTGTGACGCCTTGGGCGGCGAAAAAGTGCTCTGGGTGCCAGGCGATGCGGAGGACTGCGAAACAGACGGGCACATCGATGCGCTCGTCTGCTTTGTCAAACCCGGCGTGGTCTTATGCGCGGTGGGCACCGAGGCATTGCCAGAGCGCCGAAGGTGCTTGGAAGAGAATTGGAAGGCGTTGGCTTCGGCCACAGACGCACAGGGCAGGCATTTGCAACTCGTCGCGATTGAAGAAGCCTTTGAAGCGGAATCCACCTCGGACATCTATTGCCGTTCCTACGTCAACTTTTACATTGCCAATGGCGGCATCGTATTTCCGAGCTTCTCTACCGCCACCGACGAGGCTGCGCAGGATATCGTGCGCAAACTCTTCCCGGACCGCACCCTAGTGCCCGTCGACGCGACTGACATCGCACCCGGAGGAGGTGGTGTGCACTGCATCACGCAGCAGCAGCCAGCATGATGGAACGCGAATGGCTCACAGATCACTTAAAACACTCGCCATAGAGCGCTTCAACAGCCCTGACCTCGTCAGGTCGCAGCTTTGTAAACTCCTTCGACTTGGCTCTTTTTGAGAGTTTTCCGCCGTTCTGGTGCAAAAATCGGAATAGCAGATCCTTCGTGGCGTTTGCCATTTCGAACATGGTATCGAGACCGCCTGAAAATCTGTCGAAATTCTTCAGGAATTCGGTTTCATCGGGCAGATCGATTTCGATTGTTCGTTGCGCGCATGAGTAGAGAAATTCAGCGTGAGGCGTCGCATCAAAGAATCTGTAGAAATCAGCGGTCTCGTTCTGAACCAAGATGTTCCCTTCCCCAGTAGGCGTCCAATCGATGCATGGCAACAATCGCTTTGAATAGGATTCGAGAACTTGTACATAGTCGTCAATTCGTTCTTGTATAGCAGCGGACACAGGGAAGATAATACCGGCAGGATTGAACTCTCGTTTGGCGAGAATATGATGCACAAGATAGCGATGGATGCGTCCATTCCCATCGCCGAATGGATGCACATACACGAATCCAAATGCCAACATCGCCGCCGCCACGACTGGGTCAAGCTCGAGCACCGGACCTTGTTCAAATTCAAACATCCCTTCAATGAGTGAAGCGAGATCTTCTGGCTTTGCACTGATATGGTCGGGTATCGGCATTCGGGTGTTGCGGTCATGCTCACCGACAAATCCGCCTTTGGTTCTCAGGCCAAGGGAGACGAAACGAGAGTCACCAATGACAATTTTCTGTAATCGCAGTAGCTCGTCAAGGTTCGTGGGGTTGCGGCCAGCTTCACCAATGACGCGGCCCCAGCGCTGAATGCGCGCTTCAGGCGGCTTCTCGTTCTCAATCGCGAAACTCGACTTTGAGTCCTTCAGCAACAGGAATGCCGCGGTGCGGGACAATACGTTATTGGAAACCTGGTCGATTGTCGTCTGCGCTTTTGCAGCAAGATCAAGCGCTCGGAACGCATCCAAGGCTTCGCTTCGAAACACCATCGGGCAGAATTTCCGAGAACCCGGCAAGTTGTTCCTGACGCGCTGGCGTTTCACCTTCGTGCCAGCAATTGCGTACTGCTTGTCAGGATCAACGAGAGACACATAGGAACCCTGCGTTGCATCTGCAAGATCGAGCGTCTTACCCATGAGCCATTCGTATAGAAACCAGATTTTTCGAGCGTACTTGCCAGTCGGTCTTGATCGAACGATCGCCTCAAGAGGCTGCGGCCCGATCTTCTTGAACAGTTCGAGGAGCAATGCAAGATCGATGCCTTCATACTTCAAGGCGAAGGTGAGATGGCCTTGAATCGTTGGCTCAGGCGCATGTCTCGGCGTCAATATGTGCCAGTCTCCATCTCTCTTGATTATGTGGCGATTGCTCGTCGCGGACAAGGTTCTTGGGATTGGCGCGTTCAAATCGAATGCCTCGATGAGAGCGGCATATCCCGCAGGCGTAGCGGTCTCAGGCAAGCGCCGACCGCGAAAAACCGTGACTGGCCCTGAAAAGTAATGATCCTGCGAGGCGTTCATGAATTTCGATTCCTATGACGCACGATAGATTCAATGGCGAATCATAGTATGAAAAACAATGAAAGTCTATGAAAAATAATAATTTATTCATAGCGACATGAAAAATGATTTCCCCTTCGTCTTTGGATTGTGCGTCCAACCACTGGCATCATTCCACCATATGTAGTGAAGAATCAGACTTCCCTCATCAACATGTGTGTTCGACACCTATCATTCTTCGGGTTGATTTTTCGCTATGGGCAAGTATGATGAGAAGTCATTTTTGTCAATCTACTACTTGATGAATCGACCGCTCGGAATCGATCTCTTCGCAGGCGCCGGAGGCATGAGCCTAGGCTTCGAACAAGCTGGCTTTGACATTGTCGCCTCTGTCGAACTCGACCCGATTCACGCAGCAGTACACGCATTCAACTTCCCAATCTGCCACATGCTGCCGCGCTCAGTGATTAGCCTGACGGGAGCAGGAATACGCTCTGCCGCTGGCATAGGATCTAAGCCCGTAGATGTCGTGTTCGGGGGAGCGCCGTGCCAAGGGTTCTCAATGATCGGCCAGCGGCTGCTTGATGATCCGAGAAATCAATTGGTCAAGGAGTTTGTTCGACTAGTCGTTGAGTTGGAAGCAAAATACTTTGTATTCGAAAACGTCAAGGGCCTCACCGTCGGCAAGCAAAGGCAACTCCTTGTTGATCGAAAAGGTCTTCTTGGACCGCTACAAGTGATTGTGTTTGAGTTTATATTTGAGGCACAATAGGCGATAAGGCTTTTCGTTCGGCACGTTGCGTCATGCCCACACAATCTAAAACTGTTCGATTACCGCCATGTCAACAATGGCAGGCTGTTCAGTTCAGCGATGCTGAATATGAGGCGACCATTGACCGCTATTATGTGGTTGATGACGGAGAGATCGTCGGGACGAAGCAGACCTTGTATGAACAAGCTGTGGCGCGGGGGGAACAGTGGCGTATTGAAGATGTCGATATCGGCGAATACGAAGACCGTTTGACGCTTGAAGTACCGGAGAAGTTCCGGCAAGCACCATTATCAAGATGACACCCGTTGCCGTTGACTCGAACCTATTGCGGTATCCGACCACGAGAAGGTTATTGCACGGCATTGCCCTTGAAACAGACACACCGCTTTATATTCTCCCCGAAGTACATCGTGAATTGATTGACCGCGCCGGTCTGGTTCGAAGCGAACTCGGTCGATTGAAGCGTCGTATGGCAAAGCAAGGCCGCGCCGCGGACGAATCTGTGTTCCGCCCGGCGATTCGAGACGCGGTGGCTACATGGTACGAAGATCTTCAAAGTTCGGTTTTTACACGAATCGAAGATGATCAGACTGTCGATTATTGGCAGTCAATGGCGGAACAAATCCCCGCTGAGATATTCAAGGTCGATCTTCAACGCGAGAGAACTGATGGCGATCCGATCATTGTTGCACAAGCGATTCATTACGGGATCCCATTGCTCAGTTCGAATAATTTGAAAACAATTGACCATGCGCAATGCAATGAATGGATTCGACACAAGGGTTTCAACGGCCATGCGGTTTCAACACCGAGCGAGACGATTGCGCTGTTATCGAACCGGGACACCGAAGTCGCCTATCACTGGCTATTGACACACGCCACAAACCAAGTGTTTGAGAATGAACCTGAAAACCGGCGAGAATTTGCACGTGCCTTGGCGGTAATCAACGATGGCGGTTTCAAAGAAACCGATGCTCAGAAGCCAGTCGGATCCGATGCTTTTAAGACAATTGCCTTTCGTGTCAGACAGCTATTTGAAAGCGATGACCGCTTTATGTCGCGGCTGCACTCTGCGGTTCAATCACCACACCGTGAAACCGCAATACAGACCGAACTCGACCTCAATCAAGCTGTGAACCTTGCCGTTGACCACGCAAGGCGTACCAGATTATGAGAGGGAGCACTAATCCCACCTAGGCGCCCGCTTCTCCAGAAATGCCGAAATGCCCTCGCGTGCGTCGCTGCTTTGTACGCACGCATCGATCTGCTCCCTTAAGAACGGTAGGGCGTCATCGAAATCCATGTCTTCTTGCTTGTTGTACGCCGCAAGTCCCATGCGCATGGTGTTGGGAGCGAGCGCGCCGAGACTCGCAGCGAGGCCTGAGACCGACGAATCGAGTTCATCCGCTGCCACTGCATCGTTGATCAATCCATACTTCGCCGCAGTATCGGCATCGATGGGTTCGCCGCGCATGATGAAATCGAGGCCAGCGCGCTTCGGCATCAGCCGAAAGAGGCCGGCCATGACCATGAACGGCCAGATGCCGCGCTTGATCTCGGGCGCGGAGAATTTGGCGTGATGCGCGGCGATCGCATGGGTCGCATTGCAGACGAGTAGCAGTGCGCCAGCGAGCACGCTGCCTTGAATCTTGGCGATGACCGGCTTGTTGAGGTGGCGAATTCTCGTTGCCACATCATCGGTCTCTCCGCGCTTCGGCACTGTCGAAGTGCTCGCTTCGGCGGCATCACCGCGCATGCCGCGCAAATCCGCGCCCGCGCAAAAGACATCGCCTTTGGCCGCAAGCACCACAACGCGAATACCACGCTCCGCGCGCGCATAGTCAAGCGCGTAGACAAGTTCGGTCACCATGACAGTGTTGAGCGCGTTCTTGCGCGTCGGCCGATTGAGCGTGATCGTGAACACATGCCCGTCGCGCACAAGCTCGAGCGTCTCGAAAACAAGGCCATCAATTGAAAGAGATGTCTCAGTCATCTTTGTCATTCCTCCGGCAGCAAACCGAGCGGCACGTCAATGTACTTGGCGCGCAGGTATTCGCCGAGCGACTTGGCCTGCCCATCGAGCCGATTGTTCGACGACACGCCTTCGCGCAAGACGCCATGGATAAAGAAATTGAGCGCCCGCAGATTCGGCATCTCATAGCGGTCAATCGGGTATTCGGCCATGTCCGGCAGCAGTGCCTTGAGTCGCACCACATCGAGGAAGTGATAGAGGAACGCATAGCTCTCGTCGGTCTTCGCCCAGATGCCGAGGTTGGCGGCGCCGCCCTTGTCGCCTGAACGGGTGCCGAAGAGCCGACCCAAAGGCACACGCCGCATCTGGCCAGCTGGCACTTCAGCAAGACCCACAGGCGGATGCTGGCAATCGATTTCTGGCAATCCGAGCTGGCTCGTCGGCAGCACTTCTTTGACTTCGCCATCCACATGCACGCGCTCGACGATGTGACGGCTGTCAACGAGCGCTGGCCAATGCACCAGCACTGGCGATCCCGAATTGACCACCGAACGCCCGCAATAGCCTGGGTAGCTTGCAAGCGCGAGCTCGATGACCTTGGCCGAGTAGAGCCGGCCGACGAGGTTCGCATCTTTTGATCGAAGGTCAATGACGAGGCTCGCCATGGCCTCCTCGTTACTGTTCGGGTCCGCCTTGTCAGTGCGCCGTATTTCGATATTCACTTCATCGAATTGATCGCGCCCGCCCAAGGAATCAAAGAGCGCTTCAGTGAGAATCTCGGCCTTCTTCTCGATGTCGAGACCCGTCAGCAAGAGTTCACTCGAATTGCGGTAACCCGCCGAGGCATTGATGCAGACCTTATGCGTCGGCGGCGGACTTGCACCACGGCAGCCACTGACGCGCACGCGGTCAACCCCGGCCTGTTCGACTGACAAGGTGTCAAAGTGCGCGACAACATCCGGGTTGGCGTAGGCGGGCGCTCGAATTTCATACAGAAGCTGCGCGGTGACGGTGCCGACCGAGACAATGCCGCCGGTATTCGGATGCTTGGTAATGGTGAAGCTGCCGTCGGGTTCGATCTCGGCGATCGGGAAGCCGATCTCGCGAAAACTTGGCACCTCGTCAATAAACGAGTAGTTGCCGCCGGTCGCCTGCGGTCCGCACTCGATGATATGGCCCGCAGCCAAAGCGCCCGCCAAGGCGTCGTAGTCATTGCGCTGCCAGTTGAACGCCCAAGCTGCCGGCCCGAGCGCAAGCGCAGCATCGGTCACGCGCGGGCAGATGACCACATCGGCGCCAGCATCGAGCGCCGCCTTGATGCCAAAGCCGCCGAGATACGCATTGGCAGTGACAGGCTGATAGTCGCACTCTTGCAGTGCGATATGGCGATCAATGTTAGTGAAGGCTTCGCCTGCCGATTGCAATTCGCTAAGCCTTGGCATCAGGTCGTCGCCATCGATATAAGCGACTTTGACAGCAACGCCGAGTTCGCTAGCCAAGGCTTCGACGCGCGCTGCGAGCGAGGCCGGATTCAGACCACCGGCGTTGCTGACAATTTTGATGCCACGCTCGATGCAGGGCACGAGCACGTCTTGCAGCTGCTTCAAGAACGTGCCCACATAGCCAAGATGCTCACCGCGCGATTGGCGCTGATTGTGCAGGATCGCCATGGTGAGCTCGGCGAGGTAATCGCCGGTGAGCACATCGATTGGGCCGCCTTCGACCATTTCCCGCGCTGCCGACAAACGGTCACCGTAGAATCCGCTGCAATTGGCGACGCGCAGTATCCCATCAGCAACTGGCATGACTTGTCTCTTCCAAGTGGAACGCCAAGTCATTCTAGCCGCAACAATCGTGCTACTGTGCCGCTTCTGTAGATTGAAGGCGATAAGACGATGGCACGAGTCTTGATTACCGGCGCAGGGCGCGGCATCGGTGAGGCGCTCACGGAGCAGTATGTAACGGCGGGCGATGAAGTCATCGCTTGCGTTCGTAACCCCAAGACTTGCGAAGAGCTCGCGGGCGGCAAGGCCAGGCTTCAAGTCTTGGATGCGGGCAGTCCTGAATCGATCAACGCCGCACGCGAAGCTATCGGCGATACGCCCATCGACATACTGATCAACAACGCGGGCACCACTGGCGGCATGAAGCAGACACTTGATGATCTCGACCTTGACGAGTGGCGGCGCGCGCTCGATGTCAACACCATCGGCCCCATCTTGATCGCGCGCGCTTTCAAATCCAACTTGGCCGCAAGCGGCAACGGCAAGCTCATGAATGTAACAAGTCAATTGGCCGCATCTACATGGCCGTTTGGCGGCATGTACATTTATTCTTCGACCAAAGCGGCGCTTTCAAAAGCCACGCAAATTCTCGCCATTGACTGGAAAGAGGCGCCTATCACGGTCGCGCTCATGCATCCGGGATGGGTCAAAACCGACATGGGCGGCGCGAACGCCGACATCACGCCCTCGACAAGCGCCGCTGGCATCATCTCAGTGATCGCTGCCATGACCAAGGCGGATTCAGGGACATTCTATAAGTGGAATGGGGAGATTCATCCCTGGTAGAACTCAGCTTGGCTGCAAGTAGAGCGCTTCGAGCCTTGCGCGCCGCGACTCGGTCATTCCGAGCCCGCGCTCAAGATAGGTATCAAAGCTCCCCCACGTGGCATCGAGCGCAGCGAAGGCCGCATCAAGAAAGCTCGCCCGCGCCTGCGCGACATCTTTGGCGTATTCCGGCGTGAAGTCGAGGTTGTAGAACTGCTTGAGCCGAGGCGCGATGAATCGTCCGAAGTCGAGCGTGTCATTGGTGCGCAGATAGTCTTGCATGACCGTTGATTCGGAAACGCCAAGACAACGAAGCAGCACGGCCGCAGCGAATCCAGTGCGATCTTTACCCGCCGTGCAGTGAACGAGCGAAGCACCCGTCTCAAGGTTCAAGAGTTCATCAAAATACTCGGCATAGACATGGGCGTGATCTTCAGCGAGTTCAACGTAGATGGTTTCAAGTCTTCCAGCGCGCTGCTCTGGCGTCACGCCCTTGGCATCAAGCGGCAGCGCGGCGAGGCGCTTGCCAGGTTCGATGGGCAAATGAACGTGACGAGGCGAACAAGCAAGCGGCGGCGTTGGCGTGGCGGTGCATTCCTCCTGGCTGCGCAGATCACACACAAGGCGCAGGCCGAAATCCGCAAGACGACCTTGATCGGCCGCATCAAGGTCGCACAGGAGACCGGAGCGAAACAGACGGCCGCGAGCGACGCGCCTGCCGTCTTCGGTATCGTAGCCACCAAAGTCCCTGAAATTCGCCACGCTGTCGAGTTCGCTCATGTCTCTTGCATTCCGATGAAGAGCGCGCATTATGAACCGTGTAAGCGCCCGGCGGACCGCAGCCATCATCCACTTCTGGCGTAGTCCTTGGCGTTCACGCGACCGGACACTTTATGTGTTTGTTCCCAACACCCTGAAGAGAAGACCTCTTAGCGCTCGAACACCCATCGCCCCTCAAACATCGTTTTCAGGACGTGCGCCTCGGAAATCTCTTGCGCACGACCTGACTCGGCCAAGCGAATGATGTCGCGATCAATGACCGTGAGGTCGGCTAGCTTGCCGACTTCAAGCGAGCCCGTTTGTGCTCCGTGACCAAAAAGGCGTGCGCCATTGATAGTGTAGGCATCAAGCACATCGAAAATACTGATCGAGTGCGCCGCATTCAGCACGGTGCCATCCACGCCAGCGCGCGTCACCGCTTGCGCGATGTTCACAAATGGGCGTGGGTCTCGCGTATCGACAGGCGCATCGCTGCCAGCCACGAGCACCGCTCCGGCTTCTTTGAGCCCCGCGACTGGATAGGCGTTCTGGAAGTAATAGCCATCAGTCCGGTAGATATCCCGAACGCCTTCGACCTGATCAATAAACGGAATGACAGTGAGGTCATAGATGACATCGGTAGTGATCCAAGCATAGGTAAAGGCGAGGGACAAGCCAAGCTGCCCAATTCGCTGATAGTCGTCGGGGTGGACGAGCTGGATATGCGCGAGGCTGTGGCGAGCGGCATCGGCAGACTCAAGCGCTTCAAAACCATCGAGTGCCACTCGCACGGCGCGGTCGCCGATCACATGCGCGTGAATCTTGAAACCTGCCGCATCGAGCGCAAGCATGTAATCGTGAATGATGTGCTCGTCGTGCTCCAAGACACCTCTGCTCTGCCGGCATTGCTTTTGGAAGAACCCGTGTTCTGCCCGAAACATAGTCGAGTCGTGCTCATCGCCTGCGCAAGCCGCGCTCGTCGGGTCGACATAGCCCAAGATGTCCACCCTTTCCAACGCCGCATCGTAGGCGAACAAAGGCTGCTCGTAAGGTTCGAGCACAGCTGCGTTCGGCAAGGCTGGTGGGTCGGCCAAGGGGTTGCCTTCGATGACGCCATCAACAAAGATCTTGGCGAAATCGGCGCGAATTCGCGGCACCAGCTCGTATTCGCTGCGCGTCGCGACGAGTTCTTTGATGATGGATTCGGTATCGAGGCTGCCATCCTCGACTAGATAGTCTGAAGGTGTCAGGAACAGCGCAGCTACGAGGTTGTAGTTGAGTTCGCCGCGCTCAGCATAGGGTCTAAACAAAGCAAGCTGCGAAGGTGTCATGGCCGCATCCATGATCGACGTAATCCCGCGCGAGGCGAGCACTGCCCCCACTTTCGGAACCACATTGGCAGGCACGTCGCCAAACAAGCCCGCATCGAGAGGCCGAAGCAGGTCGCGCGCCGTTTCGCTGATGCCACCGTTGGGTTCGCCATTCTCGTCGACACCAATTGTCTCGCGATACTCGGCGAAGTCGGTCTTAAGGGTCAGCGCAGAGATGCCAACAACCTCACCGTAGGCATTTTTCGCCCTCTTAAGAGCGAGCGAATTCGCGGCGCCGTGATGCCCGTCATTACCCCACAGCATCACCGGATTATTTGGCGCACCCAGGTCGAGCGCCTGTCGAATCGTCCTGAGCTGAACATCCGGTTGATTGCCATTCGAGAAGCTCCATTGCGTGACGCTCAGCCACTCGCCAGCAGGGAGCGCCTCTGCCTCAATGCACGCGGCGACAAACCGAGCGAGCTCGGCCAAGGTCATGGGCTCGCTGTCAATATCGCAGCCATCGGGGGGAACGATGGCCAAGGCGTGAATGTGCATATCGTGCAAACCGGGCAATATCATCGCGCCGTCAAGCGCATGCACTCGTGTCCGCTCACCGATCAGCTCTTCAAGGCTGGCGCCGTCGCCCGCATACACGATACGATTTCCGCGCACCGCCAAGGCGCTGACGATTTGCCTTGAATCGTCCGCGGTGTAGATGGTGCCGCCCTTGAAGACGATATCGGCGGGCTGTGAGCGTTCCGATGTTTGCGGTGCGCACCCGGCGAGCATTGCGTACAGCAGGGCGGCCGCGACCCTAATCCTCATTGTGCTATGCCTCTTTGATGCGGCGTTTTCGCCGCTGATACAACACTATAATCCCTGTCGTCAATTGATCTGGGATTCTCCGTGATGCTCAAGCTAGTCGCGCTCATTACTGCTAAGCCCGATATTTCTCGCGCTCAATTCATTGCGCACTACGAGACGACTCATGCGCCCCTTGTGCAATGCCTGCTACCGATGATCGCCGAATACAGGCGCAGCTATGTGGACACATCCGCGCCGAGCGGCACGCAGCCCCTATCACTAGGCTTTGATGTGATGACTGAACTGTGGTTTGAAGATCAAGACGCGCTCGATGCCTTCTGGGAGCGACTCAGAGCGCCCGAGGTGATTGCACAAATTCGTGCAGACGAGGCGCACTTTCTCGTCAGCGAGGCAACGCAGCTTTTTCAGGTGGATGAGTATGCAAGCGATTGATCTCGTGCCTCACGCCTTGGAGGCATCGAGAAACTCGTCAAGAGGATCGTTTGGCGTGCGCCCGCCCCGTGCGAGCCCATCAAAGGGCGGGCCGTCCCATATGGCGGTCGCATCGAAGTTCTGATTCCAGTCCATCACCACCTTGCGGTGCCGGATCTTCCATGTGCCAGAACGCTTCTCGAATTGGTCCAAATAGCGTCCAAGGTAGGTCATTTCGGTATCTGTGCCGCCTTCCACTGCAAGGTAATGATAGGCGTTGACGTATGTTTCGACACGCGCCTGTGTATCGCTCATGAATGTGACGAGCACGTTCGAGATACTGTGCTGCGTGCGGGCGAAGCGACGAACACTCACTGGCAAGGCTTCACAGAATACATGCGCCGGGCCATTGAAGCCGCCATATTCGACCTCGGCGTCGGTCCAATAGGCCGACTTCAGCATTGACTCGTCAGCTCGGTCCACCGCACGGCAATGTACGGCGAGAACCCTTTGGATGGCAAGCTCGTCGGCCACCCGAAGCATTTCGACCTGACCAGCATCGGCACTCATGCGCATATCTGCAAGTTCAAGAAAATTGTTCGCGCCGAGTCGTGCGCGGCACAAGTTGGTGGCGCTTGATCTTCCACACGTCTTGGACGGCCATTCGATCATCGAGCACCTGCGACATGAAAACTCCAAACTCGCTGTTCAAAATAGTATGACGCAATCTTAAAGTGAGAACATGACATGCCCACACCAGCGCTAGAGTCCGATTGAGAATATGGATGGCATTGAAGTGATGCCTTTGGAGGCGTTTCCAGATGCCATGTGGGAAGGGCATCTGGCAATTGGTCTTGAGAATCAAAACAAACCATTCGTGTGAGCGCGAGTGAGCCCACGAGGGAATCAAAAGGCACGCCAGCATTTGCATTGCTGCATTGCCAGCTTGACGCCTGTGGTTTTGTTGCCAGCTAAATGCCAGCATGTCTCCCGAACGAACGGGAGATGAAAGGTAAGGAGGTGATCCAGCCGCAGGTTCCCCTACGGCTACCTTGTTACGACTTCGTCCCAGTCATCAATCACACCGTGGTAACCGTCCCCCCGAAGGTTAGACTAGCTACTTCTGGTGCAACCAACTCCCATGACGTGACGGGCGGTGTGTACAAGACCCGAGAACGTATTCACCGCGACATTCTGAT
>JAPYNO010000050.1 GCA_028283025.1 Pseudomonadales bacterium
GCCGGGTCTGCGTGCGCATCGACGACCATCCGAGCGACGACCCGTCGGATGCGCCAATCGTCCACCACAGCGTTGGCGCGCGCTTCACGCGGGTGTCCGACAGCCCGATTGATGGCATCGCGGGCCTGCTTGAGAACGAGTCGGCGGGCACATATTCCGAAATGTCCTGAACCGCTACATGTCCTTGAGATACAGTATCAATAGTAGTAGCATTATTGACGTGGTCGCTCGTGAGCAGAAGATACTCGATGAGATGAAATCAAACCCCAAGGGGATTAGGTTTCATGATCTCAAGAAAGTCTGTGAAATGTATTTTGGCACACCGCGACAAAGTGCCGGCAGTCATTGCGTTTACAAGACCCCGTGGCAAGGAGACCCGAGAGTGAACATTCAGAATAATAAGGGAATGGCCAGAGCCTATCAGGTTAAGCAAGTCTTACTCGCAATAGAAAAATTGGAGGTGGCCGATGGTTCGTGAGTCAGACAAGTACACTTACCGAGTGACTTGGTCTGAAGAAGATGAAATGTTCGTTGGGCTTTGCACAGAATTTCCGAGCTTGAGCTGGCTTTCCGACACTCGGGCAGATGCTCTACAGGGTATTCACAGGATTGTTCGCTCATGCATCAAAGATATGGAACATACTGGTGAGAAAGTGCCCCCTGCGATTTCTACGAAGAGATACAGTGGCAAATTCATGGTCCGTGTGCCCCCAAATGTACATCGCGGCCTTGCTATCGAGGCAGCCGAATCAGGTGTCAGCCTCAATCGAATTGTGAGTGTGAAGTTGGCGCAATAAAATAGCGTTGCGCTTGCAGGTTGAAAGTAGAAGGGTATAGTTGGCATTCAATTTTTCGAGACATCGCGAAATGACACCTGAGACAATTGCAATCATTTCAGTTGGCGTTGCGTTAGCCACGATTCTGCTGACACAAACATGGGGATTGCGCAGTGAGATGGCCACCCTGCGAGAGCGCATGGCGCATCTCGAAGGCGTAATGCAGGGTTTGCGCGAGGCCATCGCGAATAATAATAAAGCCGGCTGATTCTATTCGGCACCGACTTCCACCGTCCGCACCACCGGCGCAAGCTGCGGCGACCAAGCGGGTTCTCGCACATCGCCGATGGCTGAAGGCAACCGGTACTTGATCGCGCCATCGGTGGACACAACTGCGAGAATGCCTTGATTGCCCTGCTTGGTCGCGTAGATGAGCATAGCGGCGTTGGGCGCGACGGCAGGCGATTCGTCAAGGGCGGTTTCGGTGAGCACGGTGATGGGGTCTCTTGTCACCTCCTTGATCGCTAGGTGATAGCGATTGTTGATCCGATGAATGAAGGCGATGTGCTGGCCTGTGGGCATGCTGCGTGCGCGCGTGTTGTAGTCGCCTTGAAAGGTCAAGCGTTCAGGGCGCACGGAAGAGAAGTCGTACAGGTAGATCTGCGGCTGGCCGCCGCGATCTGATGTAAAGACGATGCCTGAGCCGTCGGCGAGCCAATCGGGTTCGGTGTCGATGGCTTGATGCCTCGTGAGGCGCACGAGCGAGGCATCGCTCGTGGGGTTGGATAGGTCGAGCGTGTAGATCTCCGGGTTGCCATCGCGCGAACTTACCAGCGCCAAACGCTGGCCATCGGGCGAAAAGACGGGCGAGGTATTGATGCCTTTGAATCGGGACAGCAAGCGCCGCTCTGAAGAGGCTATCCACTGCTGATAAATGCCGGAGCGACCGCCTTGGAACCAGACGAACACAACCGACGATGCATCTGGCGAGAACGACGGCGAGAGAATCGGCTCGTTGGATTCGAGCAACGTGTGCGCGCGCGCGCCGTCGGCGTCGGCGATTTCAAGCCTGTAATTGACTCTTGACGTGCCAGCATCCTGCACGAGCACATACATAAGCTTCGTTGAGAACGCGCCTTCAACGCCGGTGATGGATTCATAGATGACATCGGAGATGCGGTGTGCAATGTCGCGACGCTCGCTTTCGCCGCCGATCACCTGACCCTGCCACAACACGCGCTCGCCGAGCACATCGATGAGCGACCAATCGGCCGCAAGTTCGCCGGAAGCGGTGCGCTCAAGGTCGCCAATGACAAGATAGTCCACGCCCGAAATACGCCAGTCACGAAAGAACACCTCGTCCTGGCTGCGCGGCAGGCTCAGCATGTCGGCGACCGGCAGCGGCGAGAATTGCCCGCTGCGCACCAAGTCACGGCTGACGATATCCGAGATGCGTTCGCGCTCGCTGGCATCGGCAAGGTCCGAAAACGGCACAACGGCGATACGAATGGGGTTGTCGGCGCCCTGGTCAACGATCACGGCCATTTGCGCGTGCGCGAAAGGCAAGGCAACAAGCGTGAGCAGGCACAAGGCAAAGGGTTTCAAGCATTTCATTGAGACGTTCATCGCAAAAGATCCTGTGGACTGAATATGACGGGCAGAGCGCGGAAGTGGGATTCAAAAAGCTCCGGTTCGGACGGCACTTCAAAGTGCCCTGCACGCCTGATCGCTTGCTCTGCGGAGCGGTCGAATGCGACATCGCCGCTACTTCGAACCAGGGTGACGTTGGCGACATCGCCGGTTGGCACAAGATGCACGATGAGATCTGTGCGCATGCCGTTTCTTGCGGACACCGGACGCGACCAATTATCGACGATACGCCGATAGATGGCCATGTGGTACGACATGGCAGCGTCTTGGGCGTCGTCTTCGGCGAGCTCGGCGGCCTCTTGTTCTATCGCAAGGTCGAGGGATTCTTCGAGCAGCCTGTCCTCGTCAAACGCTGGTTCGGGTTCTGGCTCGGGTTGCGGCTCGGGTTCTGGCGGCGGCGGCTCAATCTCGAGCTCGGGATCAGGTTCAATAGGCAGCGGCTTGGCTTCAGCAGGTTTGGGCGTTGGCGTTGGTTTCGGCGGCGCGGGCTTGGGCTTTGCTTCAAAGACGATGAGTTCGGCGGTGATGACGATAGGTTCGTCAAAGTCGAACTGGCGGGTTTCTTGAGCTGAGACCCACGCGAACATTATGAGCGCACCGATATGGAATAGGAGCGCGAGCAGGGCCGGGAGCAGATGGTTGAGGAGCAGGGCCGCCATCTTGAGCTAGGAATTAGCGTCCGGGGCTTCAGTAACGAGCCCCACGCTTTGTGCGCCAGCGTTTTGCAGCACGGTCATCACGCCCACCACTTCGCCATAGGGGATGGCGGCGTCGGCGCGCACGAACACCGGCAGCGCAGGGCGCGCACGAATAAGCTTGCCCGCCTGTTCACCAAGCGAATAGATGGTGACGCGATTGCCGGCGCGGTTCTCATCGGTGAGACCGAGGTTCACAAAAATCGATCCGTCGGCGCGCATACTGATCACGAGCGGGTCTTCGTCCTCGCCTTCAATCGATTCCGATGGCGCGCCCGGCAGATCAACCTCGACACCTTGCAGAAGCACAGGTGCCGTCACCATGAAAATCACCAGGAGCACCAGCATCACGTCGATATACGGCACCGCGTTGATCTCGGACATGACGCGGCGCTTACGCCTCATTGTCGATTCACCGCTCACGACTGCGCCTCCCGTGACGAGCCGTGCGCGGCGCGGTGCATCATGCCCATGAAGGCTTCGACGAAGACCTCGTAGCGGTTCATCAAGTCCTCGACCTTAACCGAAAAGCGGTTATATGCGATCACCGCTGGAATGGCGGCGAACAGTCCCATGGCGGTGGCAATCAGCGCCTCGGAGATGCCCGGCGCAACAGCGGTCAGGCTTGCCTGAGTCAAGTTGGCGAGGCTGCGAAAGGCATTCATAATGCCCCAGACGGTGCCAAAGAGGCCGATGTAGGGGCTTGTTGATCCGACCGTCGCCAAGAAACCAAGATTGCGCGACAGCCGCTCCTCTTCCTGCAAAAGCGCGACGCGCATCGCTCTTTGCACGCCCTGCACCACAGCCTCAGGTTCGGTGCCGCGAAGTCGCGCAAACTCATCAAAACCCGATACGAACAGGTTTTCCATGCCGGTCAAGTCGTCCTCTAGCTCGGAGAGCTCCGCATGAAATTCGCGCAAGTTGATACCCGACCAGAAGTGCTCCTCGAACTCGTCAATGGAGCGCTGCACGCGAGCGAGCAGGATCATGCGCTGGAAGATCATGTACCAGGACACCATCGAGGCAAGCAGCAGCAGCAGCATGACGAGCTGTACGAGCGGCGTGGCACCAACGATGAGACTGATGATTGAAAGTGGTTCTGCCATTCTTTTGTTCCCTACTCCGACAAGTCGAGGTTTCCCTGATTCAATTGAGGATGTGATTGCGCGTCCGCTGGCGCTTCGATTTCGAGATGATCGTAAGCCTTCTTCGAGACCACGCGGCCGCGCGGCGTTCTGAGCAGATAGCCCTCCTGCACGAGGAACGGCTCGATGACATCCGTGATGGTGTCCTGCTCCAAGCTACTCGCGGCGGCCATCGCGGTGAGTCCTGCGGGTCCGCCATCGTACTTTTCGATGATTTCTTGCATCAGATGCCGGTCGCGCCAATCGAGCCCGGCGCGGTCCACATCGAGCCAATTGAGCGCCTCATCCGCGATGCCCTGGCTGATCGCGCCTTGATGCCGGACCTCCGCGTAGTCGCGCACGCGGCGCAGCAGGCGATTGGCGATGCGCGGCGTGCCGCGGGAACGCTTTGCGATTTCCAAAGCGCCGGCAGCTTCAGCTGGAATGCCGAGACGCTCGGCTGAGCGCGTGACGATTTCAGCGAGCTCCTCCGGCGTGTAAAAGACGAGATGCACGTCAATGCCGAAGCGGTCGCGGAGCGGCGCGCTCAACATGCCGGGGCGCGTGGTCGCGCCGATCACCGTCATGGGCGGCAGCGGCAAGCGCACCGAACGTGCGCCCGGGCCTTCTTCTTGCAGAAAGTCCATGACGAAATCCTCCATCGCCGGATAGAGAAACTCCTCGACCGGACGGTTCATGCGATGCACTTCGTCAATAAAGAAAATATCGCCGCGCTTCAGATTCGTTAGCAGGCCCGCGAGGTCGCCCTTGCGTTCGAGCAGCGTGCCGCTGGTGATCTTGATGTCCACCTCGAAAGCGCCCGCAATGACTTGCGCAAGCGTTGTCTTGCCGAGGCCGGGCGGACCACTGATAAGCAGGTGGTCGAGCGACTGACCGCGGCCCTTGGCAGCATCGACATACAGCTTAAGCTGCTCCACCACGCGCTTCTGTCCGACGTATTCATCAAAGGTTTTCGGCCGTAGCGCCTTTTCGAGCACAAGTTCATCGGCGCTCGCGTGCGATGAGAGCGCATCGTTCATGCGCGTGCGCCCGTCGATGCGCGAAGCGCCGCCTGCAACGCCTGTTCGTAGTCCATGTCGGGCAGAACGCTGGCTTCAACGAGCAGCTTGGCTTCTTTGTCCTTGAAGCCAAGCTGCTGAACGAGCGTGCGCGCGACCGAATCGCCGACTGCGCTCGGCGCGGTGCCCGCTTGACCTGCTGCGGTCTTGGCAACAGGACTGAGCTTGTCTTTGAGGTTGAAGCATAGTCTTGCCGCCGTTTTCTTGCCAACACCGGGCACGCGGCTCAAAGCCGCTTGGTTGTTCTCATGTGCGTACTCGGCGAGTTCCGCCGGCGTGAATTGCGAAAGCAGCCCCATGGCCATGGCGGGGCCGACTCCGTCGGTGCGAAGGAGCAGGCGAAAAGCGTCGCGGTCGGCGATATCGATGAATCCAAATAGCTTGTGCGCATCTTCGCGCACCATCAGATGGGTATGCAGTCGCTGCGTGCCGCCAACCTCGGCGAGGTCGGCAAGAATTCTCGCTGGCACTTCGACTTCATAGCCAACGCCAGCGACATCAAGCACGAGCGTTCGCTCGGCTTTCAGCGCGATACTGCCTTGCAAGTGGCCGATCACGCTTGCGAGCCCAGGCTTCGATGATGGCACAGGGCGGCAGCAAGGGCATCAGCGGCATCTTCTTCGGGCGTTTCGGTGAGTTCTAAGGCGACTCGCACCATGAATTGCACCTTGTGTTTGCTGGCATGTCCATCGCCCGTCACCATACGCTTGATTTGCGTCGATGGGTAATCGTGCACCTCGACCTGGCGCGCGATGCAGGCACCGAGAATAACCCCGCGCGCTTGTCCGAGAACAAGCGCCGAAGTTGGATTCTTGGCCATGAAGACTTCCTCCATGGCAACGGCGTGTGGCTGATGCTCGGCGAGCACATCAGTGATTCGATGGTAGATTTCGATCAGCCGCGCGCCGCGTTCAGCGCTGCCCGCACGGATGCGCCCGTGATCGATGTGACGCACCTCGTCCTGCTCGATGCGCAGCACACCATAGCCAGTGATGCGCGACCCCGGGTCTATGCCGACAAGCGTACGCACAGATCAACTCACTTCAAGATTCGAGTGCACCTCCTGCACATCATCGAGGTCTTCGAGTGCATCAATCAACCGCAGCGCCTTGTCGGCATCCGACTCAGCAAGCGGGGTGGTGGTGCTCGGCACCATGGAGAGCTCCGCATCGCTTGATTCGAGCCCATGACGGGCGAGGCCCTCCACGACATCCGCGAAGCTTGTTTCGTCAGTGACGACGCAGACCGAACCGTCCTCGTTGCTCTCAATGTCTTCGGCGCCAAGCTCGAGCGCCGCTTCAAACAGAGAATCCTCATCAATGCCCGGCGCAAACGGAATGAGACCGCGGCGGGCAAAGAGATAGGACACCGAGCCATCTGTGCCAAGGTTGCCGCCATGCTTGGAAAAGGCATGGCGAATCGCGGCGACCGTGCGGTTGCGGTTGTCGGTCAGCGCCCGCACAAGGATGGCGACCCCCGAAGGGCCGTAACCCTCGAACGTGACTTCCTCGTAGGTCTCGCCTTCGCCCCCGCTCGCGCCGCGCGCAATCGCCCGATCGATAGTGTCCTTCGGGATATTCGCGCCCATTGCTTTCACGAGCACCGTGCGCAGCCGCGGATTGTCCTCTGGACTGCCGCCGCCCAAGCGCGCCGCAACCGTGATTTCTCGAATGAGCTTGCCGTAGATCTTTTGCCGCTTGGAATCCTGCCGCGCCTTGCGGTGCTTGATGTTGGCCCATTTGCTGTGTCCTGCCATAACGCTCGCCTTATCCGTGCTTGTCGAGGCCGAGTTCCGCGATTTGCTCTTCGCTCGCGCTCGCAGGCGCGCCAGTCAATGGACACACAGCGTTCTGGGTTTTGGGAAAAGCGATCACATCGCGAATCGACTCGCCGCCGGTGAGCAGCATGGCGAGCCGGTCAACACCAAGCGCAATGCCGCCGTGCGGCGGACAACCGTATTCGAGAGCGTCTAGGAAAAACCCGAAGCGATGCCGAGCTTCGGCGTCATCAAGACCCAAAACCTCGAACACGGCGCGCTGCATGTCGCGATCATGCGAGCGAATGGAACCGCCGCCGAGTTCATGGCCGTTCAAGACGACATCGTAAGCGTTGGCAAGCGCTGTCTCGGGGCTTGTTCGCAATTCGTCAGGCGTGCAGGCAGGCTGCGTGAAGGGGTGGTGGGCGGCCGCCAAGCGGCCGTCACCAGCGCGCTCGAACATCGGCCAATCGACCACCCAGCAAGGCGCCCAGCGATCTTCAATGAGGCCAAGATCCGCGCCCAGCCGATTACGCAGCGCGCCCATCGATGCGTTCACGGTATCGACACCTCCCGCGCCGAAGAATACGAGGTCGCCAGTATCGAGATCGCAATCATCACGCAGCTTGAGCGCCGCCTTATCGCCGAGAAACTTGACGATCGGAGATTGCAGCCCTTCAACGCCTGCGCTGCGATCAAGGACTTTGATATAGGCAAGTCCGCGCGCACCGTAGCGGCCGACAAAGGCCGTGTAGTCGTCAATGGCTTTGCGCGACAGGCTCGCACCGCCCGGCACAGGCAAGGCCACCACGCGCGAGCGCGGGTCTCCCGCGGGGGTACGGAACACCTTGAATTCAACATCGCGCATGGCCTCGGCAATATCGAGAATACGAAGCGGATTGCGCAAATCAGGCTTGTCGGAGCAGTAGCTGGCCATCGCCTCTGCATGGGTCATCACCGGAAACTCCCCAAGCTCCACGTCGATTGCTTCAAGAAACACGGCTTTGAGCATGGCTTCGGTGAAGGCCATCACCTCAGACGCATCGACTAGTGCGGCTTCGATATCGATTTGTGTGAACTCGGGCTGCCGGTCGGCACGCAAATCCTCGTCGCGAAAACACTTGACGATTTGGTAGTAGCGGTCCATGCCACTCATAATGAGCAGCTGCTTAAACATCTGCGGCGACTGCGGCAAGGCGTAGAAATCGCCTTGGCGGACGCGGCTCGGCACTAAGTAATCGCGCGCGCCTTCAGGCGTTGAGCGCGTGAGCATCGGCGTCTCGACTTCGATGAAGCCCATGGATTCAAGCGAGCGCCGCACCGCGCCAACCGCGACCGCGCGCGTTCTGAGACGCTGCTGCATTTGCGGTCTTCGAAGATCAAGATAGCGGTAGCGCAAGCGCACATCCTCGCCCGCATCCGAATGGTCGTCCAAGCCGAAGGGCGGTGTTTTTGCTCGATTGAGTACATTGAGGGACTCGCCGAGCACTTCGATTTCGCCTGTGTCCATGTTCGGATTGACGGTCGCGGCACTGCGCAGGCCAACTTGCCCAGAGACTTGCAGGTAATGCTCACTACGCACACTCTCGGCAAGCGCGAAGCTCTCCTTGCGGTCTGGGTGGTAGACGATTTGCGTGATGCCTGTGTGGTCGCGCAGGTCGAGGAAAATGACCCCGCCGTGATCGCGGCGACGGTTCACCCAGCCGCATAAGGTCACATGCGAGCCTTTATCGGCGGCGCGCAGCTCACCGCAAAAATGGCTGCGCATCTTGATGGATTGCAGAACGTTCGTCATGTGCTGGCGCTTTTTGTTTCGCTGGTGGATTTTGACTTCGCGTCCGATTTCGTTTCAGACTTGGCTTCGGTCTTGGTCTCGGCTTTGGACTCCGCGCCGCCGCTGTCCTTGTCGCTCGAAGTTTCAGACTTGGCGACATTGCGGGCATCGCCTTTCTTGAAATCAGTCTCGTACCAGCCGCCGCCCTTCAAGCGAAACGCAACCGGCGAGATGAGTTTCCTGAGACCGTCCTTGCCACATACCGGGCATTCCCTTAACGGCGCATCGCTGATGCGCTGCATGGTTTCAAATTGATGGCCGCAGCTTCCACACTGATATTCGTAGATCGGCATAGGAAGTTCGGTAATTTTCCAATTGAGAAGCTAAGATGACCATGATAAGGGCAAGCGCACGCGAGCGGAGGCAATTGCAAGAGCATGGCAAGACTTGAGGGCAAAACAGCGCTTATTACGGGTGCGGCCAGCGGCATCGGCGCAGGGGCTGCGCGAAGATTTGTGGAAGAGGGCGCGAACGTCGTTCTCGCGGACATTCAGGAAGACCCGGGGCGGGCACTCGCTGCTGAGCTTGGCGGCGCTACGCGATACGCGCGTTGCGATGTGACCGCAGAGTCCGACATTGCGGCGGCTGTTGACTTGGCGGTAGCACAGTTCGGCAAGCTTGATGTCATGGTCAACAATGCCGGCGTACTCGGCGCGGTTGGGTCGATTGTGGACACGACTGCCGAAGCCTTTGACCGCACCATGGCAATCCTTGCACGGGGCGTGTTCCTCGGCATCAAGCACGCAGGCCGCGTGATGGTGCCGAGAAAGTCGGGGTCGATTGTGTCGCTCGCGAGCTCCTCTGGGATGATCGGCGGTGACGGGCCGCACGTCTACACCATGGCCAAGCACGGTGTCGTCGGCATCACCAAGTCGGCGGCATCGGAGTTCTCCGCCCAAGGCGTGAGGGTGAATGCGGTGGCGCCGAGCGGCACCGTCAGCGCTTTGACAAGCATGGTTGTCACAGGCACGCCCGATTCGTTCGAAGCCACCGAGAATGCGCTCGCCGCATCCTCGTCGCTCGGCTTCGCGCCGCTACCCGCCGATATTGCGAACGCCATCCTGTTTCTCGCCTGCGACGAGTCACGCTATGTGACTGGGCACACGCTGGTGGTGGACGCTGGCTTGACAACGGGCAAAGCGCCGTCGTACTTCCATACCATCGAGGCTGGCCTCGTGTTTGAGGCCGGGCGTCGGGAGTAGGAGATGCCAATGATTTTCTGTTCAATTCGGTTGAGACGTTCAAACTCTTAGCTGACCTTCGGGATTACCGTCGAGGTTCACCTCTGTGCGGCATTCTGCTTAATGTACACAGATGGGCTACAATTGTGTTCACATCAAATGACGATTCCTCTTGGAGAGGTCAGCCAATGAACTTTGTAAGCGTCCGCGAGTTGCGCAACAACTCGGCATCGATTTGGAAGAGCCTTGAAAGTCAAAAGGATCTGGTCGTCACGTCCCACGGGCGACCAATTGCCATTCTCTTTGAAACAAGCTCAGAGGACTTTGAAGCCTCTCTATTGGCGCTCCGGCAGGCTCGGGCGCAACTTGCGGTGGCTCGTATGCGGCAAAGCGCGCTGAGGTCAGGTGCCAGCCAGCTAAGTCTTGATGAAATCAACGAAGAGATCAGGGAAGTTCGGCAGCAACGATCTCGATGAGGCTCGTAGTTGATACCAATGTCCTGGTCTCTGGATTGTTGTCTGCTCACGGCCCTCCTGGACTCATCATGTCCGAAATTATGGCGGGTGAGGTAAGTCTTTGCTTGGACCATCGAATTCTCTTGGAGTATCAAGAGGTATTGTCTCGTCCATGCTTTTCATTTGAAAAGCGGGAAGTCTGGATGCTGCTCGCTGCTGTGCAAGCTCAATCCGAACTCATCACCTGCCAGCGACTCGACATCAGTCTTCCAGATCCAGACGATCTTCCTTTCCTTGAGGTCGCGCTCTCTGCGATGGCAGAAGGTCTTGTCACTGGAAACTCGGCGCATTTTCCGTCGAAGATGTGTCAAGGGGTGCGTGTATTGACACCTCGCGAATATGTAGACGAACGACTACAGAGCCGGTAGCGCTTCGCGTATGCGTACGAGCAGGGTGCCGCGCTCGAAGGACTGCCCAGGCGCGACTAATATGGCTTCGACCTCGCCGCCTCGGTCGGCAAGCACCGGCACTTCCATTTTCATGCTGGCGGTCATCAGCAGAAGGTCGCCTGCGGTAACCGTGTCGCCGATGGCGCAGTGAACTGACACGACATTGCCCGGCAACTCCGCGCAGACCGCGCCCTCCGAAGCACTGCTTAGACCAGCGGACAAAAAGCTGTGCTTCGTGATCGAGAAGTGGCGCCCGTCCATGTGCAGGTAGATTGTGCTGTCGTCCTCGCAGCACAGTCCGGTGACGACATCTTCTTCAAGAGCAAAGTGAAACCTGTCCGGCGCGTCACTCGGCAAAGGACACACTGCGTAGGCTCGGTCATCAACGCTGACTACAAGTTCTGGCTGGTAGCGTGTGATGCGGGCTTCTGATCGCCGCCCGGCAAACGTCAAGTCGGCCATGAAGATCGTCCAAGGTTGGAAACGGCCTCATGCAGCCGTTTTGCATCTCGCGCGCCGAGCAGCGCGGCAATCAGCACCTTGTCACGGTCTTCTTGGGACAAGGCTGGCATGGCGAGCTGTCGAGCGTTCTCTTTTAAGAAGCTCGTGTGCGGCGGCGCCTCAGCAAATTCTTCGAGCGCGAGTATTCGCTGTAGGTAGTTGACGTTGGTGGTCACGCCAAGCATGACGAGGTTTTCGAGCGCTTCGCTAGCCTTGGCGATGCACTCGCCGCGATCTTGCCCATGCACGATCAGCTTGGCGAGCATCGAATCGAACGAAGCGGTGATCATCTGACCTTCTCTGATGCCCGAATCGAAGCGAATGCCCTCGCCCTCCGGTTCGACGTAGCGCAACAGGTCTCCGGTCGATGGGCGAAACCCGTGATCAGGGTCCTCGGCGCAAATGCGCACTTCGAGCGCGTGGCCTTCGAAGCGCACCTGGTCTTGGGAGATCGGTAGTTGTCCTGTTCGAGCTACTTCGATTTGTAGTTCAACGAGGTCGAGGCCGGTGACGCATTCGGTCACCCGATGCTCAACCTGCAAGCGCGTGTTCATCTCAAGAAAATAGAACGCGCCGTCTGGTGAGAGCAGGAACTCAACCGTGCCTGCGCCGCTGTAGTTGGTCGCCTTGACGAGCGTCAGCGCTGCATCACACATGGCCTGCCGAGTCGAGGCATTGAGGCAAAAAGCCGGTGATTCTTCGACGATTTTCTGATAGTTGCGCTGAATTGAGCAGTCGCGTTCACCGAGATGCAGCGCGCCGCCCTTGCCATCGCCGAACACTTGAATTTCGATGTGCCGCGCCTTCTCGACATAGCGCTCCAAATAGACCTGTCCATTGCCGAAGTAGCGCTTGGCTTCGTCCTTTGCTGCGCTCAGCAGCGTCTTGAGTTCATCCTCTGCTCGAACCAGTCTCATGCCTCTTCCGCCGCCACCAGCCGCTGCCTTGATCAGCAGCGGATACTCGATATTGTGATCTTCCAAGCGCACCATCGGCAGCACGCTGATGCCTAGTTCGCTCGCCAATTCGAGTGCCTGTGTTTTGTCTCCCATGGTTTCAATGGCCTCGGGGGCAGGGCCGATAAAGCGCATACCTGCATCGGTCACAGCGCGTGCGAACTCAGCGTTTTCTGAGAGGAATCCGTACCCTGGATGAATGGCATCAATCTTAAGGCGGTGGGCGAGTGCGACAATTTGATCGACTGCCAGATACGCAGCGGATGGCTCTCGACTGTCAATCTCATGGGCTTCGTCGGCGGCTTCAACGAAGGGCGCAGCGCGATCTTCGGAATGAAACACGACGATGGCTTGGCCGCCTAAGCGATGCACAGTCCGGCAAATGCGCAGCGCAATTTCGCCTCGATTGGCTATGAGGACGCGCATCGCCTCTATCAGGGTGATGCTTACTCGCTCAAGACGGGCGCGAGCATGTAGTCAAGTGCCTCGCGCAGTTCATCATCGGTGCAGTTGACGCAACTGCCCTTGACGGGCATCAGATTGATTCCTGAGAGCGTTGTCTGCCACAGAGCGTCAATGCCTTTGTCCAAACGAGCACTCCACGCTTCGCTGTCGCCAAGGATAGGCGCTTGCGAAATGCCGTTGTCATGGCAGGCGAAACAAAAGCTGTCGTAGATCTCTTGACCGGAGCGTCCGCCCGCCGCCACAGCAACCGCCGCGACACCGCACTCGTCTCCCTCAAGGCAAAGCTCGCCTGCCCGCATCAACCGCTCGCTGATCTCGTCATGCGTACCGGGCGGCGACGCATGAAGGCCAAGGCTGAGGAGGACAAGCACGAAGCTCATCGCAGTTGAGACAGAGGCTTTCAAAAATCGAATCCTTGCAGAAGGGGAAAGGGCGCATTATAACGGTGTATGATGGACAGCCCCTTTTCTTTGGAGTAGAGATTCATGAGCGACAAAAGGACACCATCCTTGCTCGTTGCTGGCGCGGTCGCCGCAGCCTTTGCGCTGAGCGCGGCGCCTGCGTTTGCTGGCGACGACGAAGCCGCCGAAGACATGTCCATGCCCGTCCAGTGCTACGGTATTGCCGCAGCGGGCGAAAACGACTGCGCATCGACTGGCAATAATTCGTGCGCTGGCACGTCAACCGTCGATAACGACCCCATGGCTTGGAAGGTCGTGGAAAGCGCTGAAGCCTGCGAGGCGGCTGGCGGAAGCCTTGCTGCCAGTGGCGGTGAAGCGGACGAAGAAGAGTCCGCGTAAGGACCCGGCGCACAGCCCTAGGCCGTGCATCGGCCTAGGGCTGAAATCGCAGCACTACGACTCAGTTCTAGCCCGAACTGAGAAGCCTCTCTGCGTGGACTTCCTTGAAGTTCACGCAGAGAACCTTATGGGGCTTGGGGGTGCGCCGCTTACGCGCATCGAAGCCGTCGCGAAGCGCTATCCTTTGTCGATCCACGGCACAGGCCTGTCTCTTGGCTCAGCAGGAGGACTGAACTCGCGCCATCTTGGCCGTTTCCGAGACATCGTCGCCCACTTCTCGCCGATGCTTGTGTCCGATCATCTCGCTTGGTGCCGGGATGGTGAAGTCTATTACAACGACCTGCTCCCCCTGCCGCTGACTAGGGCCGTGCTGCAGCGGGTCGCGGACAATGTCTCTCACGCCCAGGATGTCCTTGGGCGGCAACTTCTCGTTGAGAATCCCTCGACCTATCTGACGTTTCGCGAGTCCTCTCTTGATGAAGCGGATTTTCTCTTGACACTGGTTGAACGCACTGGCTGCGGCCTGCTGCTCGACATCAACAATGTGTACGTGTCCTGTAGCAACCTCGGCACATGCGCCGAAGACTACCTGCGAAAAATTCCAGCTTCTGTGGTTGGCGAGGTGCATCTCGCTGGGCACTCGGTCGTTCCTTTGTCGCAAGCGAACGACCAAACTATTCGTGTGGATGATCACGGCAGCGAAGTCTGCGAAGACGTATGGGCACTGTTTGCGGGGTGGCTCAAAGCAGAGCGTCATCATGGCAGGCCGCCGACCCTCGTTGAGTGGGACACGCGCGTGCCCGAATTTGAAGTGCTGCTTGCCGAGGCAAGGCGTGCCGCACAATGCGTGACGCAGAATTAGCCGACCTTCAGCGCGATTTCGGCGAGGCGCTTCTTGGCGATTCGCCCGAAGCCGCACTCAAGTGGGTACAAGGCGATGATGGCCTCGCAAAGGACCGGCTCTTCATCTACCGGCGCAATGTTCAATCAAGCCTGCTTGAGTGTTTGAAGCGACGCTTCTCGCGAGTGGCTGTGGCCCTTGGAGATGCTGAATTTGACAGACTAGCGCTCAATTTTGCGCGCGAACACCCGCCGACGGATGAGGCGCTCGTCAATTACGGCGCTGGATTCCCGGAATATCTGCAAGCGCTCGATACAGACCTCATTGAACGCTGGCTGCCAAGCCTTGCGAGACTTGAACTCCATTGGCATCAGTCCTTTCACGAGCGTGACGATGCAAGCCTGGCGAACGATGCACTTTCCAAGATCAGCGCTTCGCACTTGAGCGCGATTCGGTTTCGATGCCATCGGACGCTGCGCGCTTTTGCTAGCGATTACAACCTTCTCGACACTTGGCAGGATGCAACGCACGCCCCTGCCAAAGACGCTTGCCTGATGCTCATCGTCCGCCAGGCGCATTCGCCGAAGCTGTATCGGCTACAGGGTGCCATCAGGGCGATATTCGAATGCCTGCAAGCAGGCGGCACGCCCGCCGATGCCTTTGCGGCTTGCGAGAACCAAGCCGAATTCACGAGTGCGCTCGCCAAGCTGGTGTCAATGGGAGTATTCTCGCGCGTAGTCATCTGAGAAGGCACTGCTTCATGGCATTGATCGAGTCACTTATTGCGCTGCTCAAGCGCATTCCCCATGACCTCGTCGTGCTCGTATGCCGGTTTGGCGTGGGGTTGGTGTTTTGGCTCTCAGGGCGCACGAAGGTCGAAGGCTGGAATCTCTTCGATCTCAAAGCGAGCCAGAAATTCCTTTTCACCGAAGTGCATCCGGTGCCCGGCGTGCCTTGGGAAGTCGCCGCCCAGCTCGCCGCAATCGGCGAACATGTGCTTCCCGTCTTGCTCTTCGTCGGCCTCGCAACGCGATTCGCCGCCGTTGCGCTCCTTGCCATGACCATCGTCATTCAAATCGCGCTCCCAACTGGCTTCCCGACGCATCTGTTGTGGGCAGGCGTGCTGCTGTACTTGATGGCGCAAGGCCCCGGGCGGGCTTCGGTGGATTGGTGGCTAGCGCGGCGAAAACAGAACGGGTGAGGCAATTTGCTGTACATTGAGGCAACCGAGGACGAATTTGCTGGAGGAGTCACAATGACACATCAAATCACTGCGATGGTGCCGGATGCGCTGTTCGAGGCATTGAACGTAGCTGCGAGAGGATTAAACCAGAGTCGCGCCGAAGTGATTCGGATGGCGATTGACTGTTTTCTAGAGGAATTTACGGACGTAGCCGTGGCGACGAGGCGGCTTGGTGATCCAAACGATGCCGTGCTTGACTGGACTAAGGTTCGTCGTGAACTTCTCGATTCGGATTAAGAGAAGTGCCGAAAAGGAGATTAGGCGAATTGCTAAAGCCGACCAAATTCGCATTGTCAAAGCTATCGACGGATTGGCGCACAATCCATATTCTGGACATAAGTTGATGGGCGAATTTCGCAGTTTTCGAAGACTTAGGGTGGGGGCCTATCGGATAATTTATGAAGTGCAAGAAACCGAACTGACAGTGTTCGTCGTGCGAGTTGCGCATCGCAGTGAGGCGTACCGATGAGTTGGAGGCAGACGAAAGGATGCGTGAGAATCGTTGAGTTGCAACTGTGGTCGCCAGCAAACCTGCCTTTCATCAATGCATGAAGATCGCATGAAGAGCATCCCATGGCACAAGCAATGATGTCGTACCCTGAGCTTCGGCATCCGTTCGAGACGAGGGAAATTCACCCTGAAGGCGCCGCTACAGTGCTCTATCAGGGCAAGGCCACTACCTTGAGTGAGGCTCGCGTTGATGGTCATTTGTTCATCCGGCCAGGCGAACTTGCCGATGTGAACGGGTTTGTGTTGAAGCCCGAAGGTGCTTGCCATGCGGACACCTGCATTCCGATTCCCGGCGAGCTGTTCGATCAGGATGACGCTGGCAGATGGTTCAATCTGACCGCCTTCGCCGAACATTTGGGCCAAGCCTATGTCGCAGATGAGGCGCACGCTGTCTGGAGCTTCGCCGAAATGCCGTGCAAACGCGATTCCATGCTGATTGACGCGCTCGCACCCGACTTTGAAGTCAAAGACCGGCAAGGCCGCGTGGTCAGCAAAGACAGCCTCAAAGGCAAGAAGGCGATGATCGTGACGTGGGCTTCGTGGTGAGGCTGCTATCTTGACGTGCCCGTGTGGCAACGTATCAACGAAGAAATAGACAACCCCAACTTCGTCCTCGTCTGCGTCGCCGAGGATACTGGCGGCGAGGCCGTTGCCGGGCCGATTTTCGATGCAGCGAACCCGACCTATGTTCAAGTCGTCGACGAAGACCACATCATCAGCAGCGCTTTTGACTTTGTGAACGTGCCGTCAGCCGTCTGGATTGACGAACAAGGCCGTATCGTTCGCATCGACGAAGGCACCTACTCGCAAATTCACGAGTTCAGCGTGGGCGACGAGAAGATCGTGTTCGGCAATGATGTCTACGCAGCGGCGCTCAAGGATTGGGTGAGGCAGGGCGCCAAGAGCAGGCATGTGCAGTCGAAATCAACTGTCGCCAGCCATATGCGCAACTATAGTTTCGAGCAGCTCAAGGCTGATGCCGCCTTCAGGCTGGGAAACTTCTTTCGTTTGCATGGCCACAACGACAAGACTGACGAGTACTGGGAGATGGCGCGATCGCTCAATCCAGACAGCATCAACTTCATTCGCCAGCATCTGACGCTCACCGAGGAAGGTTCAGCGGGAAAAACTTTTCGAGCGCTTGCAGCGTCCTATGAGCGTGACGGCAAGGACTACTACCGGCCACTCGATATTGTTGTTTAGGGAAGCTCTGAATCACAGAGCCTCCCGTGTGGCACATGGATGTGCCACCGACATCTTTGCGGGAGCAAAGATGCACGGCGCAGCCGCCCGCAGGGGTGGGTGCATGGACGCACCCACTGACTTCAGTGCCGTAAGGCATTGAAGTCGCGAGCAAATCAGA
>JAPYNO010000051.1 GCA_028283025.1 Pseudomonadales bacterium
TCGCTCTCTCAACTACTTACCAACAGCCCGAACAGAACCGAGCTTTCGCCTTCCCCCAAGCAATTGATTTTATTCGACTAATTGTTGGGACACTAGTGGGCACCGTACTGTTGTGCGAACAGCTTGAGCAAAGCGGAGGTTCCGGCGGTGCGCAATTGTTCGATGACGGCTTCTTCGGAGCATCTGTCAGCGTTTGATTCAAGCTCACGCCATGCGCGGTTTTGCAGCTGCTCCGTGAAGTGTTTCGACGCTGATTCAATCAGCGCTCGTCGATCTAGGTCGCTCGCTGGGCGATCAAGCAGCAGCAGACGCGAAGCGAGCAAGCCGAGAGGGTCTTCGCGCTTGGCAAGTTCTTCGAGACTCACTTCTGGGAGAAGTTCGGCTTCGATATGCTCAACAAAGTAGTGCCTGTTCCCGATGGGGAAATGTACGCCCGTTTTGCAATCGGCGAGCGCGCACTCATGCGCTGGCCTGCCGACAAATTTGACTCTTAATCCGATGGCTTTTGGCGCAGCGCCATGCGCGGACAAGGCATCATCGAGATGTTTGGCTTTGGCAATGAGGACTTGCTCAAGGTCACCTGAGTCTTCAAGCGCGTTGAGATCGATGCGCAGCCCTTCCCATCTGAGTGGTGCGATCGGCACTTGCCGGATTTCACGAATGCGCCCTTCGCCGAGCTCGATCAGCCAAGGCCCGTGGGCGCCCGGTTCGCCCGGATCCATGCCGCTCAAACAGCCGAGGTAGCCAACGGGATTCTCGGTTGTCAAAGCGTGCGGCGCATGGATATGGCCGAGCAGCCAGCCGTCAAGTCCGCATTGCGCTAATTCGGCGCGTGTGACCGGCGCATAGGCGCTCTTCGTTTGCCCAAGGTCGCAGTGCAGCAGGCCAAGCTCGATGCCTGCGTTTCGATCAAACTGCGCATCGGAGAGCGGGCTTGTACGAACAGTGCGTTGCGGGAACGACCATCCCCAGATTCGGACTTGCGAAGCGCCATCGTCGATGCGGTGCGATTGCCACACGCCGCCTTCGCCGAGCAGCGTGAACCCTGAGTCTTTGCCGAGCGTGTTTGCAAGCCTCGGCAGCACTTCAACATCGTGATTGCCAGCGACGGCAACGACATCAATACCCGCTTCGGTCAATTTCGCCACGCCGGCTTTGAGTTCGCGAAACCCCTCGAAGAAGTCTCTCTCGCTTTCCACCACGTCGCCAGCGAGCAGCACCGCGCTTGACTGTTCACGAATTGCAAGATCAACCGTGCTTCGCCAAGCGGCGGCCGGCCCGAGTTCGGAGTGTGCGAGGGCAAAGTCCTTGGGAATGCGCGTCGGCAAGCGACCCAAATGAATATCGCCGACCGCGAGGAGTTTCATAGCAGGTCGAAAGCGCCCATCTCATCGAGTGATGCGAGACTGCCGCCAAGGAGGGTGCGCGCGAGCGCCTGTCCGCGCTCGTTACCAAGGTCGAGCGTACCAGCGATGATGACCGCGTAATTGAGCAGGTAGAGGGCCGCGACCTTGTATCTGCGCTCGAAGGTTGTTCGTGGATAGTCGATGCCGTGAGCGCGAAGTTCTTGGTAGTAGAAGCCTTTGAGGTCATGTGCTAGGACGCTTTCGAGCGGTACGCTTTGCGTCAGGAAATAGGCGAGGTCTTGTTCCGGGGCGGAGGTGCAAACCGACTGCCAATCAACAAGAGCAATCTCGCCCGCACCGAAGAAGACATTGTCGAGGCGCACATCGGCGTGCGCGAGGCACACGGGTGGCGCGCACATCTCTTGCAGGAGCCAAGGGGTGGCCGAAGCCATCTTGTCGCCTGCACGCATGGCGGCGTCAGGAATGAGGTCGCGAAACGCGTTCACGACGGCAGGCCACCCCATGTTGAATCCGGCAATCATGCCGTCCCGCTGCGCAGAGTTGTTATGTGAGACAAGGTTCAGATGGTCTGGCTGCCATGCGCTCGTATGAAGGCGCGCGATTGATGAGATGATTTGACGCGCATTCTCAAGCGAACATCCTTTTACTTGATCGCCAATTTCGAAATCGCGCAAGTCCTCCATAAGCAGCACGAAATTTTGAGTGCTGTCGTCAAAGTCCGCGAAGTAGCACTTGGGCGTGCGGATGCTAACTTGATTTGCGATTGTCCTATAGAAGCCTATCTCGCGCCCGTACATATCGTAGGTGTGGGCGACGGCGCGGTTGGCCTCGGAAGGTGAGGGAAACTTCGCGACGAGCGAGCCGAACGGCTGCCGCCCGTCAAGCTGAACCCGCACGACTTGACCAATGATGCCAGCGCCTTCGGCGAAGGGTTGAACATCAAAGTCATGAATCTCGTAGCCGAGAGTTTGGGAAAGCCATGAAGCTGTGAGCTCGGCGGGTTGTGTTGGGAAGTGTGATGGCATGGCTTTACTGTTCCTGTGCGAGGTCATTCGACATCTGGTCAATCACGAGTCACCCCTCTGCCCGCATGGTATCCCGTTGGAAGATTCGATGTGGCTGCGACACTTCTATAGATGTTAGGTCAGAAAGGCTTTGAATCCGAAAATTCACAACTCAATCGCACAATCGATGCTATGAGCCGTGAATTCCCACGGCGCAGGCTCCTAATACGGTGCCGTCCCCCCATCCACACTCAAAGTGCCGCCGGTGATGCCAGCACCCGCTTCGGACGCAAGCAGCACCGCTACCGCCGCGACTTCCTCTGCCGTGTTTGGCCGCTTGATGGCTGACTCCTGCGCGAACATATCAACCATCTCATCGAAGGTCATACCCATCGCTTCGGCGGTGCGTGGCCCGTTATCGCGGACGATGTCGGTGATGACGAGGCCCGGGCAGATGGCATTGACGGTCACGCCCGATGTCGCGACTTCCTTCGACATGGATTTGGTGAACCCGTTGACTGCATGCTTGGCGGCTGAATAGGCGGTCAGCACTGGCTTGCCGAGCTTGCCTTCGGTCGATGAGATATTGATGATCCGGCCCCAGCCGCGCTTGATCATAGGTTTGACGGCGCGGCGGCTCGCCCAGAAGGTCGAGTAGAGATTCCACTTCATCACGAGCTCCCAAGCATCGTCCGGCAAATCAGCCACGGGCTGTAGTTCGCCCGCACCGCCTGCGTTGTTGACGAGAATATCGACCTTGCCAAAGCGTGCCACGCTTTCATCCACAAAGCGCTCGACATCGGCTTGCGCTGTGGCGTCACCGGCAATAAATGCGCAACGGTCGCCCGCATCGAGTTCACTGAGCACTCGCCCCGCCTTGTCTTGATTGCGTGCCATGAGCGTCACGCTCGCACCTTCGGCGAGAAATGCCTCGGCAATCGCCCGTCCGATGCCTGCGGTGCCGCCCGTGATGGCTGCGACTCTATCCTCAAGTTTCACGCTTCGGGCCTCAGTGCGCGTACCTGAGCAGATCGACAAGGAAGTGGTGCACCAGTTCGAGCTGCACCTTGGCAATGCGCTTCGCCGCGAATGAAAATGTTGTGTGGCATGGGATTCTCCTTTGGTTGCGTGTGGTAAGCCTACCCTTCGGAAAGGCTCAATTCCTTCTCAGTGATGAATTCAAGCAGCGCTAGCTGTCCGCACTGCGTCGCTTCAATGCCGCGCTTCAGTGCATCGACAATATCCTCTGGCGCGGTAATGCGTTCACCGTAGGCGCCGAGAGCTTTGGCCATGTCCGCGTAGTTGCCGCTAAGCTGCGTTGAGCCGAACTTCTGCTCGGATACTTGCATCACCGGAATCTCAATCGCCATAGACGCATTGTTGAAGAGAATCGAAAGTATCGGGATGCGCTCGCGCACGCCCGTTTCGAGGTCCATGCCGGTGAAGCCGATCGCGGCATCCCCCCAGACATTGATGCACAGTGCTTGGGCTCGCGCGAGCTTGGCGCCAAGCGCGAGGCCGAGGCCGTAGCCAAGCTGCGTTGTCTTGCCCCATCCGAGGTAGGAGAGCGGCGCGGTAGCCGTCCAGAACGGCGAGAGTTGGTCGCGTGGGCTGCCGGCATCGTGCGTGATGATGGTGTTCGACTTGTCCACTAAGCGATCAAGCTCGGCGACTACGCGATAAGGATTGATAGGTGTCGAGCTTGACTCAAGCTTTGCGCGCCATTCTTGGCGCCATATTGATTTGACCTCAGCAATCTCCTTGACGATGCCCGATCGCCCCTCGCTTGTGGTGCTGTCAAGGCTTGACATGGCGTTGTGCAAAGCTTGCAACGTGAGCTTGGCATCGCCGATCAGGCCATGCGCCGCAGGCACATCCTTATTGAGGTCCATTGGGTCGAGCGTTGCGTGAATGATAGTCTTGCCCTTCGGCATGCGCACAGCAAAGGGCGTCAGCGCAAAGCTGCAACCAATACCAAGGATGACATCGGCTTCATCTAAGAACTTGACAACCGTGCGGGGGTTGGCGCGGCCACCGCTGCCAAGCGACAGCGGGTGGTCTTCCGCAAAGGCGCTCTTGCCCTCAAGGCTTGTACATACGGGGATGTGCCAATCCTCCGCTAGGGTGCGCAGTGCCTCCCACGCCTTGGCGTAATGCACGCCCTGTCCAGCATAGATGACAGGATTCTTGGCTTCGATAAGCACGCGCGCGGCTTCTCGTACAGCTGCGGGGTCAGGACCACTGCGAGCGGCGAAGCTCGGGGCATGAGGCTTTGGGCTCTCTACTTCTTCATGGTAGAGGTCGGCAGGTATCTCTATAAGCACAGGCCCGGGACGCCCATTGCGCAATTGCGAAAACGCTCTGCGCAGGACATCAGACGCGCTGCGCGTGCTTGTGATGGGTTCTGCCCATTTGGTGATAGCGCGCATATTCTGCGCCGCGTTGTAATTGGGGTAGTAGTGCGCAAGATGCCTTGGATAGCCGCCCGGCAAGACGAGAATAGGCACTGATTCTGAGTAGGCTTGCGCGATAGCGCCATAGGCGTTTTCCGTGCCCGGCCCATGCTGCATACAAAAAGCGCCGATCTTCTCGCCCGATGAAAGTCTCGAATAGGCGTCTGCCATGTGAATGCCAGTGCGCTCTTGGCGCACGATCACTGTGCGTATGTCGGCTTCGGCGGCAGCCTCAATGAGCGGGTTGCGCGGAAACGCGAACAGTATGTCGATGCCCTCGGTTTTCATGGCGGCAGCGATCATCTGCACAAGATTCATAGCAAGAGAGCCGCCAACGGAGATGAGCAGCGATTGTAGACGTATATCCCGCAAAGCACTGTGTTATTCTGCTTTGCCGATTCCATGCCTTATGCAAACAACCAAGAAACACATGAAAGAAGTCGTTGTAGTTGATAGCGTCCGCACAGGACTCGCAAAATCCTTTCGTGGCAGCTTTAACTTGACGCGCTCGGACGGCATGCTTGCGCATCTGATTGATTCACTGCTCGACCGCAACCCGCAAGTTGACTCGGAAGAAGTTGAAGATGTCATCGTCGGTGCCGCCAATCACGTTGGCGAGCAGGATGGAAACCTAGCGCGGATCGCGGTCGTGCTTTCGCGATTGCCCGTGAGCGCGGCGGGACTGACAATCAACCGCTTTTGTTCTTCCGGCCTGCAATCCATCGCTATCGCCGCCAATCAGATCGCCCATGGGCAGACTCAGGTTGCCATCGCGGGCGGTGTGGATTCAATCTCGATGCAACAGCGCCAGCAGCCAGCCAAGGCGGAGATGAACAAGCAGCTTCTCGAAGAAAAACCCGAGATATTCATGGCCATGGGCAACACGGCGGAAGTGGTCGCACGGCGCTATCAAGTCACTCGCGAAATGCAGGACGAATATGCCCTACAAAGCCAGCAGCGCTATGCACGAGCGCAGCAGGCAGGCTATGCGTCCGAAGAAATCGTGCCCATGAATGCCACCATGAAGAAGGTTGATCGCGAGACCGGCGAAGAAAGCCTAGTCGATGTTGTTGTTGATCGTGATGAATGCAATCGGCCAGATACGACGATTGAAGGCTTGGCGACATTGCGCCCGGCCTTCGAAGAAGATGGCACAGTGACGGCGGGCAATGCCTCGCAGCTCTCCGATGGTGCTTCGATGACCCTGCTGATGAGCGCGGACCGTGCTGCCGCTTCTGGTATTGAGCCGATGGGCATCTATCGTGGCTTCACAGTGGCTGGTTGCGAACCAGACGAGATGGGCATCGGGCCGGTCTTTGCCATCCCGCGGCTACTAGAGAATTTTGGCATCAAGCAGGACGATATTGACCTCTGGGAATTGAATGAAGCCTTCGCCTCACAATGCGTATACTGTCGCGACGCGCTCGGCATTGATAACGAGATCTACAACGTGAATGGCGGCAGCATTGCAATTGGGCACCCGTTCGGTATGACTGGTTCACGGCTGACGGGAGGGGTTCTTCGCGAACTCAAGCGTCGTGGCGGTCGCTACGGTGTCGTGACCATGTGCATTGGCGGTGGGCAAGGTGCCGCGGGGCTCTTTGAAGCGGCTTAACAGTTCATGGACACGCCCCCGGCAAGACTGCCCATGACCCTCCTCGCCGGGATCTTCGCACTTGTCGTCTGTGTTGCCCAGCCGCTGCAAGCAGCAACTGACTCGCTGCAAGCAGCAACTGACTCGCTGCAAGCAGCGACCGACTATCAAGGCATGAGCGATGCACAGCTAACCGAAGCCCTGCAAACATGGGGAACGCTTGAAAGCACTGACCGGCGCAGCCTGCTCGTTGAGCTTCGCAAGCGCATGCAGCGTGCCGAGCAGCCAAACCGCGCAATGTCGGGCGTAGGCAGCCAAGCTCGGCTGCGCCCGGCAAGAATCACCATCCAAATTCGAGTCCGGCAGAACATGCGTTTTGGCGCGGGTGTCGGCTCAGATGGCGTGTTGGTAGTGCGATCAGGCAATATAAGTGCCGCGGATATGCAGAGCGCTGCTACTGCCACGCGGCATCTGCTCGCGCAAATGCGAGCGCGCATGGGGAGAGCCGAACCTTTGCCCGGCCCGGGGTTTGGCGATGGTTTCGAGCGGCGTCAGAACTACCTGAAAGCCTCCCTTTTTGGAGACGATCCTCCGAGATAGCCAAGCGCTGTCAAGCAAGCGACAAGTGAAATGGAGGATCAAATAAGGGGGGAGTCATGCCTCATCTCTTAGTTGTGGATGACGATTCGGAAGTGCGTGAACTCACCGGTGAGTATTTGCGCCGTCAGGGCTTTGAAGTGAGCCTTGCTGAGGACGGTAAGGCGATGGACAACGCACTCGAAAAATCGCAACCAGACATGCTCGTACTTGATGTGATGCTACCTGGGGAGGATGGCTTGTCCATCGCCCGGCGCCTGAAAGCGTCGAGCAAATTGCCCATCATCATGCTATCGGCGCATGGCGAGCCAGTTGATCGCATCATTGGTCTTGAGGTCGGCGCAGATGACTATATCGCCAAGCCGTTCAATCCACGCGAATTGCTCGCAAGGGTGCGTGCCATCCTGCGCCGGCTTGAGCCGACAAGCAAGCTCTTAAACGCATCGCCCATGCGCTTCGCTGAGTTTGAAGTGAACCTGAAGTCAAGGAGCTTGCGCAAGGCGGGCAAGACCATCCATCTGACACGCAGCGAGTTCGACCTGCTCGAAGTCTTTATCACCAATCCAGATCGAACGCTGAAACGAGATCAGATCATCGAAGCGCTCGGCGGTGTTGAAATGACACCCTTTGATCGCTCGGTCGATGTGCGTGTCGCACGTCTCAGGGCAAAAATTGAGGCCAATCCCGCCGAGCCGCAGCATCTGAAAACAGTCTGGGGCAAGGGCTATCTGTTCGCCATAGAGCCGAGCGCAGAGTCAGGTTCAGACGCGCACGGCGAATGACCCCACTGTCTTTGCTCACGCGCACGAACCTTGTGCTAGGTTTGGGCTCGCTCTTGATCGTTGTCATCACGCTTGTCGCACTCGTAGAAATGGTCGTGCGCCCGATTGGCGAGCGTTGGGCGCGTGACCAAGCCGCGCTCATCGAATTGACCGCCAAGACCTGGGTGGAATTGCCGCCGGTGGCACGCCCCTTCTTTGAACTCGAACTCGCTGCCAATCACGCCATCATCGTCACTGAAGATGTGCGCATGCTCGACCCCTTGGCATCCGATTTCACCTATGCGGACTTGCTGCAAACGGCACTGAGTGAGCGACTCAACCGGCCAGTCACCCTCATGGAAAGCGAGGAGATGATCTGGGTGACAGTCAGCATGGGTGATCATCAGCTTCAGTTTGGCTTTGACGAATCCTCAATTGAAGTCAACGTGATGCTTGCGGTGCTCGTCATCGTGACGCTCATGGCCGTCATTGTGTTCTTGACATCGTTCCTGCTCGTGCGCCGCATTGCACGCCCGCTCATGCAGGTATCAGAGGCCGTCTCAGATTTTCGCGGCGGCGGCGGATTCGAGCCCTTGCCGGAAAAGGGGCCGAGCGAGCTTTTGCGTCTTGTGCGCAGCTTCAATGTCATGGCCGCAGAAGTGAGCGAGCTTCTGTCAAGCCGCGACACCTTGCTCGCTGGCATCTCGCATGACCTGCGAACGCCGCTGACGCGCATGAGGCTAGCATTAGAGCTGCTGCCGGATTCCGTGGACAATGATGTCAAGCAGCGGTTCGAACGCAATATGGCAAGGATGGACGGGTTGCTCGGCGATGCCCTACTGCTCGCGAGGGGCATACGCGAGGACGCCATTCGCATCGACTTGCGCGAAACCCTCAACGAGATCGTTCAAGACTTCGACGTGTGCGTATTGTGGCCCGATGATGCCAAGGCGCACCTGCGGGTGCGCGTTGCCCGTGCGGCCTTTCGTCGCGTGCTGCAAAACCTGTTAGAGAACGCCAGACGGCACGGCGGCGGCGGTACGGAGGTGCTTGTCAGGCAGTGTGGCAGTGGAGAGGCTGCGAACATTGAGATACATGTGCAAGACCGCGGGCCGGGCATCCCGTCTCAAGATCGAAGTCGCGTGTTCATGCCCTTTGTTCGTCTCGGCGATGGCATAGGAAGCGGTCTCGGGCTCTCCATCGTGCGGCAGCTCTGCGACATGTACGGCTGGGAAGTCGCGCTTCTTGATCGGCCAGGTGGCGGAACGGATGCCTGCATCCGATTGGGGAGAAATAATTTGATACAAATTGATACGGGCGAGACATACTCTGGCAACGCGGAGTCGGCAGAATGGATACCCGTTGACTAGGTTCAGTCCTTCGTCCTTGAACGAGGGACGAAGTCTGATAGAAAGAGTCCGTGCAAGTGCTAGCGGGTTTTTCGGATTGAATCTGGTGCGGGCTTCCCCCCTTGAGCCCGTGCCAATGCAGCCAACGCGAGCCGCCAGCCCCTCTCCAGTCCGGCGGCTCTTTTTTGGTTGTAATGTAAATTGAGCAGCTAAACCCGCAAAAGTTCACTGACAGATAGTGCTTGTGAAGACTGGCGTGTTTGGCAACGCAATGTCTCAGAAAATCCGCTTAGCATCCGTCTAGCTTTAGATTGCCATTGCAGTGATGAAGTCTGCGTATCTCGTCGGCGGTGCCTTGATAATTGAGGCTTACCCAGCTTGGGGCGAAAGAACACCACCACGGCGAATCGTCTCCGCATGGCAGCCAGCAATCCACATCAATTGTACACTGCGAAGTGTTCTCTACTTCGGCAATGCGCATGCTATTGCAGGTTTGGTTTGCTGAGCTGTCCATCCATGCCCACTTGCAGTCTTTGAGCAGATTTTCCTCTGGCTCACTTTTCGGCAGCGGTAGGTAGGGCGATTGGACGGGCGGTCCAATCGGCGATCCGTGCAGCGTAGAATTATTAGAATTATCCTGCGCTTGTGCGAGGGATGTGAATTGGACTAGCCCGAGCAGGGACAACGCGCTCAGAACGATGGTCAAGGATTTTGCGTTTTTCATTTCGTTTCCTCCTCGTAAAACGGTCGATGTCTGATTCGCCCTTGCCTGACCGCATGACTCACTTGTTCAAGTGACCAGGGGCGAGCAGCACACTTGAATTGCACAATCCCACAGTTGATCACCGATGTCAATATCGGTATTTGCGCACTCCCACGTCATTGAGGGACTCCGTAAGTTCAAGACAAGATATGATGCGCGCCTTTTTATCCCGGGGGTAAGCATGTCTGAATTGGAGAGAGTAGAGGTTGCGGGGCTACGCGTTGATAAGGCGCTTTTTCAAGCCGTGCGCGACGAATTTGCGCCGCAGACGGGCATTGGCAACGACACAGTATGGGCCACGCTTGCTGAGATCGTTCGAGACTTCGGCCCGAAGCTGACGAGCCTTTTGCAAAAGCGCGACCGATTGCAGGCTGAGATAGATAATTGGCTTAAACTCCGAGACACGCCGCCGATGCCGTCCGAGTGGCGTGAATTCCTGATGCGAATTGGCTATCTTGACGAACATCCAGGCGAATTTCATATTTCAACTGAGCATGTTCATGAAGAAATCGCTCAGCTCGCCGGACCGCAGCTTGTCGTGCCCGTGGACAATGCGAGATACGCGCTCAACGCCGCCAATGCGCGCTGGGGCAGCCTCTATGATGCCCTCTATGGCACAGATCTGATTGCAGAAGCACCTGGCTATGAGCGCGGCAACAGCTACAACCCGAAGCGTGGCGAGCTCGTGATTGCCGAGGGCCGGCGCATTCTCGACCAACATTTCCCCCTCGCACAGGGCAGTCACGCCGACGTGACTCGTTATTCGGTTGATCGCACGGGGCCGCTGGCCAAGATGATCGCTGAACTTGAGGATGGCACGATCACGGCACTTGCAAAAGGTGATCAGTTTGTTGGCTTCCTTGAATACGACGATGGGCTTAAGAGCATCTTGCTCAAGAAGAATCGCCTGCACGTGGATATGAACTTTGATGAGACAACAGCCGCAGGTGCGGCGGACAAGGCTCGGTTAAGCGACATTTTGGTCGAGTCGGCGCTCACAACCATCATGGATTGCGAGGATTCTGTGGCCTCGGTCAACGCCGAAGACAAGCTGCGCGTCTACCGGAACTGGCTGGGGCTGATGCGCGGCGACTTGGTCGAGATGTTCGTGAAAGGCGGTGACACCATCACGCGCAGGCTCCTTTCTGATCGAAATTATCTCGCACCAGATGGCTGCGAATTTCAACTGAGCGGCTTGAGTAGGATGCTGGTGCGTCATGTCGGCGCACACATTACGACCGACGCTGTGCTCGATTCGAGCGGTGCTGAGATTGCCGAGACCTTTCTAGATGCTGTGATCACCGTGCTCGCGGCGGTGCACAAGATGCGCCGCGATGGCGACGAGGGCAGTGTCTACATCGTCAAGCCGAAACAGCACGGTGCCGAGGAAGTTCGCTTGGCGGCATCCGTGTTTGGACTGATTGAAGAGCGCTATTGTCTGCCGAAGAACTGCCTCAAAATCGGTATCATGGATGAAGAACGTCGCACCACGCTCAATTTGGCGGCGTGCATTCACGCGGCGCGCGAGCGGCTGATCTTCATCAACACTGGCTTTCTTGATCGCACCGGCGATGAGATTCACACATCCATGCAAGCAGGCCCGATGCTGCCGAAGCCGGAGATCAAAAGGGCGCGCTGGATGCTTGGCTATGAAGACTGGAACGTAGACGTGGGACTCGCGGCAGGCATGTCAGGCCGCGCCCAGATTGGCAAAGGCATGTGGGCCATGCCGGATGAGATGCGGGCGATGATGGACACCAAGGTGGCGCATCCCTTATCCGCTGCGAGCTGCGCGTGGGTACCCTCACCGACCGCGGCGACGCTGCACGCCCTGCATTATCTTGAAGTCGATGTCGCGGCGCGGCAGGCGGAACTCGCATCAAGAGCGAAAGTGGACCTTGATGAACTCTTGTATCCGCCGCTGCTCGGCGACCGAACGCTGACATCCGACGAGATTCAGCGCGAACTCGACAACAATGCTCAAGGCATACTCGGCTATGTGGTGCGCTGGGTCGAGCAGGGCGTTGGCTGTTCGAAGGTGCCGGATATCGACAATGTCGGCCTCATGGAAGATCGCGCAACTTTAAGAATTTCCTCGCAGCACATCGCCAATTGGCTGCATCATGGCCTCGTCAACGACCAACAGGTTGTGGAGACTATGCAGCGCATGGCTGAAGTCGTTGATAGGCAGAATCAAGGCGATGAGGGCTACCGAAACATGGCGCCCGACTTTGAATCGAGCATTGCCTTCCAAGCCGCGCTTGAGCTTGTGTTCGAAGGCCGCAAGCAGCCGAACGGCTATACCGAACATATCTTGATTCGCAGGCGCCGCGAATTCTTGGCGCGCGAGGCACTAGCAGTCCGATGAAGCTCTTCGCCGTGCCGCTGGCGCACGGCCACACCTTAAGCACTTAGGATGAGACCTATCGAGCATCCAACCCCAGCGCCAGCAGTATGAACGCCTGTTCGTCAGCCTTTTCGCGTAGACGCTCGAAGCGCCCGGATTTGCCGCCGTGTCCGGCGCCCATATTGGTCTTCAGCAGCAAGATATTGCTGTCCGTCTTCAGATGCCGAAGCTTGGCGACCCACTTGGCGGGTTCCCAATAGGTCACTCGCGGGTCGCTGAGGCCAGCGGTGACAAGCATCGGCGGATAGTCCTTGGCGCTTGTTTGCGTGTAGGGGCAATAGGAGGCGATGAGATCGTAGGCATCCGCGTCTTCGATCGGATTGCCCCACTCGTCCCATTCAGGCGGCGTCAGCGGTAGTGTGGCGTCGAGCATGGTGTTCAGCACATCGACGAACGGCACATGCGCCACAACTGCGCCCCAAAGTTCAGGCGCTTGATTGATCACCGCGCCCATAAGTTCGCCGCCAGCGCTGCCGCCTGAGATGGCGATTCGGCCTGCCTTAGCATCGCCGGTCGCAATCAAATGGCGCGCCACATCGACAAAGTCATTGAACGTGTTGGCGCGATGCTCGCGCTTGCCATCGAGATACCAGCCGCGTCCAAGCTCATCGCCGCCTCGAATGTGCGCAATGGCAAAGGCGACACCGCGATCAAGCATTGAAATGCGCGCAAGACTGAAATTCGGCGTCATGCCAATGCCATAGGCGCCATAGCCGTAGAGGTGCAGGGCGCGTGGGGTTTTGGCTTTGAGCGACACGAGTGATATTGGAATGCGCTTGCCATCGCGCGCTTTGCCCCAGATGCGGCGGGTCTCATAGCGCGCCGGGTCATAGCCGGGCACATCTCGCACTTTGCGGGCGACGAGCCTGCGCGAGGCGGGCAGATAATCAAAAGTCGTTGCGGGCGTTACCAGCGACTCGTATTCAATTCGGATGCTTGTTGTTGCGAACTCTGGCGTCTCGCCGAGGTTCGCTGCATATACGCTCTCTGGAAATGCCACGTGGTGCGCTTCGCCTGCATAGTCGCGGATGCGCACTTGATCGAGCGCGCCCTGCTTCTCGCTGAGTACAAGCCATTTGTCGAACGCGCTGATGGCTCGCAGGTAGACGGCATCGCTCGGCGCAATCTCTTCGCGCCAATGGGCATGATCGAGCGCAGATTCTGGCATTGAGACTATGCGGAAGTTCTCGTGCGTATCGTTGATACGGACATAGAAGCGCCCATGCGCATGATCGATGTCGTATTGGCAGCCATGCTTTCTTGGAATGATGACTCGGGGCGTGCTCAAGGGCGTATCGGCAGGCACTACGAGGCATTCGTTGCTGGTGTGGTCGCCGGTTGTGATGACCAGAAACGACTTGCAGCGAGTCAAGTGAACGGCGACGCGAAAACGCGCATCGGATTCTTCAAAGATGCATCTGTCCGGGGCGCTTTGATCTAGTGCGTGCACCCAGACTTGCCAAGGTCGCCATTGATCATTGACAACGACGTAGACGAGGCTTTGTGCATCTAGGGCGAAGATCGGCGTACTGATGATTTCGGGCAGGTTAAGTTCGCGCACGCTGTCACCATTGATGGATTTCAGATACGCTCGGTAGCGCTCAGCGCCACTGGTATCAACTGCCCAAGCGATCAGGGACTCGTCGGGATTGACATTGAAGCCGCCAAGAGAGAAGTACTCGTGTCCGGCGGCGAGTTCCGGCTCGTTCAAGATGCAATCCCACACGCCGCTGCTTTTCTTTGTGGGCTTGCGCCACCATGTCCGGTACTCCGCGCCTTTCTCGAATCGCCATTGATACAAATAGGCGCCTTGCTGCACCGGTACCGATGCGTCATCTTCGAGGTGGCGAGCCTTGACTTCTTGGTACAGCGTCTCTCGCAGCGCGCGGTGTGGCGACATCACCTCGCTGAAATACTCGTTCTCGGCCTCAAGATAGGCGAGGATCTCCCTGTCTTCGACCTTCGGATATTTGGCATCCTTCAGCCAATGCCAAGGATCTTCGCGTTCACGACCATGGTGGCGCGTCTGGTGAGGCTTTTGAGGGGCGAGGGGTGGGTTTCGTGTCGCCCGCAGTGTCGCCAGCAATTGGGAGGCAGTATAGCCGTTCAATACATACGCTCGAACCGGCGCGCTTCGCGCTGGAGCTTTTTCTGATGACGCTTGACTGCAGCCGCCGCTGCCCGCTTGCGTGCCGTCGTGGGTTTCTCATAGGATTCGCGCCTGCGAGCTTCCGAGAGAATGCCCGCCTTCTCGCAGGCGCGCTTGAAGCGCCTGAGGGCGATGTCAAAGGGTTCGTTTTCTCTGACTTTGACGGATGGCATGTGTGTGCGGATGATCATGGCTGAACAAGGCGGCGCAGTGTACTTGAACGCATCCGGAGATGCAAAGGCTTGTGCCGCTACAATGACTTTAAGATAGTCTTGGCTGAGCCGGTACATCGCCGTGACAGCGACCGGCGGCAGCGGGTACAATCACTGAATTACTCACCAACCCGGAAC
>JAPYNO010000052.1 GCA_028283025.1 Pseudomonadales bacterium
TTGCGTCCCTTGGCAATACGGCAAAGTATTGCCTGCGGAACGCGCCTTGCCACAGCCCTTCTCCTGCGCGCTGAATCCACGCTTATTTATGGGACAGGATACTAGATGGTAGTAGTGCATCCGACTTCTTGGCCGGTCTCGCAGTATCGGCAAACCATGTACAGCTAAGTGAACAGGAGGGCGTATGCATTCATCCCGGAGTAAACTTTGAACTTGAGAACGAACTCGCACAATGGAACGCTATCATGAACCTCTTTCGGGGCCGCGAAAACTCTTCTCAGCTCATGTTTTCTTGTCACGCAATGTACGGTGAGGATTCAAGTATCTGTGGAAGCACCACCCAGATCGAACACCTAGAAGGGTTGATGAACCTCTTCCTGTCAGACGTTGGGTTGGATGTTTTTGGCTTTGAAGGGGAAAGCTAGTCATGCAATCGCAGTCAAGTAAATACAGTCAGAAATTTGCAACAGGTGCCACATTGATGCGTAGGTCAAGCATGGATCCTCAAAGCTCTCTCCTAGGTTCAGTCCATTCCAAAAGGCACGCTTATATTGTTCGGCCCTCGCACTACGGCACAAATAACTTCAGTCAGCGACCGGCCGAGAAGTCTTTCCACTTCCGTCACGCTACGGCCCACCGAGAGCGACCAACACGATCACCCTTCGATACTAAGCTAGCACCTTCGCCACCTAGTACGTCCGGCCCCATTAAGCTCGTGAAGATTATTCTGGCTACATGGAAGCTACAGCCAAAAGATGCGTTATCGCTGCTCGGATACGAAGCCGCCCAAGGGCCGTATGTGCAAGACCTCTTGAATGGATATGGCACCCTTTCTAGCAGGGATGTGAAAGATAGAATCGCTTGCCTGTTTGAGGTCCGAAGGACTTTGTCTGGCCTATTCAAGGATAAGGAATTCGAAAACGATTGGCTGCGGGAGACCCACTCAATTCTGAATGATCAGAAGCCAATAGACCTCTTGCTAGAAGGATCCATAGAGAACCTTTTGCTTGTCAAAGATTACGTGGAACTTGTAGCTGGTCGCTAATGTGCTTGAGTCTTTACCATCCGAAAATTGTTCCTTAACTCTATTTCGCTGGTCGAACCTTCACCTTCAATCACTTGAAGAGTCCCTAAGGGAACAAGGGCTAGAACAAGACGAAGAATTGCAGGAAACGATCAAGTTTCTTCAAAGTCGAGGAGTCAAGGACGCCCTTGACGAGCTTATCGAAGTCCCATTCAGGCGCAAGACAAGCTTGCACAAGAACAGTCGATATAAACACGTTACTCGGACGGTTCATTTCCCGTGCTCTACACTGCGCTTGAAGAGGGCACAGCAGAGGCGGAGGCTCGACATTGGTTCCCGACAGTCATGGGGAATCCGAGCACTTCAAGAACCGGGCACTATCTGTGCTTCAGTTGCAGTTTTGACGGCATGACGAAAGATCTCAGGCTCAAGCACTCAGAGTGGCACGAACTGACACAAGAAAATTACGACTTCTGCAATAAACTCGGGAAGGAAGCAATAGAAGAAGAGCTAGACGCATTTCTCAGTCCGTCCGCACGAAAGGTCAACGGAACTACGGTCCCTGTCTTTACAAGGGGTTCCGTCGATAACCCGCAGGTATTGAAAGCAGTCGCATTGACGTTTGATCCAGTCACCGGCGAGGTCATCTTAAGCGTAGAAGATTCGTGAGACAGCTTGCCCCATGTGCGGGCCTAAGGCCCGTTAACACTTCCTAGACGGCTCGCACAGGTTCGCACAAATGATAGGATGGCCTTTCACTTTTTCAAGAAGGTATGGGTGAACTGCCTCGCTTCACGCTCGATGAACTCGCAGATCTGTCGGTCAATCCCAACTGGGCTGACTTGGATGCGGATGCCAACATCGCGCTGGTCGTAGACCTCGGAAAAAGCACCAGCACCTGCCCTCACCAAGCACTACCCGCTTGGCTCAGCGCGCAGCCAATTCCCACAATTGGATTCGGCGAGTCCATCCCTGAAGGCTTAGAAGATGCCTTCGACCTCATCGTCAAGCAACCAGAAGAACTTAAACCTCTCACCGAGCGAATAGGCCGAAACCCGATCGCATCGGCGGTGACGGTGCAAGTGCTGCGGGCATCAATGTGTCTGTCCACCTTGCGCGCTTTGGAGGTTGAATCCATGGGCTATGCGACCTTGCAAGCGGGCGCCGAGTACACGAATTGGCTGCGCGCATCAGAGTTCCGTGCACAATCAAAACGAATCACAAGACGGACAGACACCCTGGTACGGATGACTCGGCATGAAAGCGATGTCTCCATCGCGCTCAGCGACCCGGATAGTGCCAACGCGCTTGGGGTGGCGATGCGCGATGCGCTTTCCGAGGCGTTTCAAGCCGTCAGCGCGGACGCCAGCATTGAGTCGGTGGCAGTGACAGGCGACGGTGCGCACTTTAGCGCAGGCGGCGATCTGACAGAATTCACGCGCGTCCAAGACGCTTCGTTCTCGCACCGCATTCGCTGCTTGCGCATGCCCGCCCGCTATCTCGCCAGCGCCGCGCACAAATACACCTTCAAGGTGCATGGTGCGTGCATTGGCGCAGGCATTGAACTCGCGGCGTTTGCGCATCACATCAGCGCACATCCCGATACCTATTTTCGGTTGCCGGAGGTTGCCATGGGGCTTTTGCCGGGCGCGGGAGGATGCGTCAGCATTCCGAAGAGAATCGGACGTCAAGAAGCCGCACGCATCATGATCCTTGGTCAGGACATTTCAGCGACCGAAGCCCTCTCGCTTGGACTGATTGACGCCATAGAGTGAATGACTGTGCCGCGCTTGACGGTCAATCGCACGCTCGCTGTCGCCAGGCGGCAGCGAATGGCTCGCCAAGGTTGATCGAGCAGGACAAGGCTGGCATCGGCGCCTTCGTGAATTGTCAGCGGCTTGGCGGGGTTGGCGAGGCTGCCGGTCACACAGGCCAAGGCATCCTCTGGGCTGATGCGTTCTTCAGGCATCAACTCGATGTTTGATGCGGTCACTCTCTTGGTCGCTGCCTCCATCATCGCCCAAGGATTCGCACCTCCAAATGGCGCATCGCTGGCAATCGCAAATGGAATGTCCGCTCTCATAAATGACGCGCAGCGATACAGGTCGGGCAGTGCGCCTTTCTCGATCTTATCGAGGTAGGTGTCGCCGCGCTCAGCGATGAAATTGGGCTGGGTGACGACCATCAGCCCAAGGTCACCAATTGTCTGCAAGCAGGACTCATTGCATATCGATGCGTGTTCGATACGATCCCCCTCAATGACACCAGCCTCTGCAAATGCCGCGAGCGTGAATACCAGCTCGACTTCGGTGGTGCAGTGCACGGCGACGACCCGCCCGCGCTTGTGACTGTCCTTCATTCGTCGGCACAGCGACTCGAAAGGGGGCAGATCGCTTTCGTGCAGGTGCACCTTCGTGGGGCCTGCGGTGAGGCTCGCTTGGCCTGCGAGCTGCACGTCTTGCAGCAGCGTTCCCTGTTGCTGCCATTGGCGAAACATGCGTGTTTCGTTGGCCGAATTTGTCGGCGTCATATCGGTGAATGCAACGATGCCGTATGCCGCAAGGCTGCGGCTTGCTCGGGTGACATCGGGCAGTGTGTGTCCTAATCGGCATCCGAGTTCTTGGTCTAGATCGTAGAAGTGTCCCGTTTTGATGCCGTGCGCGAGCGCTGGCGAAACAGCGCCGCCCTTGACATGTTCAATCGCAAGCGAGTTGAGGATCCACAGCCGACCGCTGCGGTGTTGAATGCGCACGGGCACATCTGGCCCCTCTCGGTCAAGTGCGGCGAGGTTGATCTCGCCCATGCTTTCATGAAAATCGACCGCTCGAACCCAGCCATTTGCTTGTCGCGTCGCCTTGTGCAATGCTTCGATGCAGGCATCAGCGCGGTCGTAATCAGCGCATGAGAAGGATTCAAGCGACGCTGCGTATGCAAGAAAGTGCAGGTGGTGGTCGCGAAGGCCGGGCAGCAGTGCGCCACCGTCCGCTTCAATGACGGCTTCGTCTGGCAGCGGCGCAAGTGCGCCAATCTTGCCGATCCTAGTCCCAGAGACACGCACATCGGCGAGCTCGCCGCACGGCAGCTCGGCACGCCGAATTAGCACTGGCTTTGAATCCAAGCAGCGAGTGACGATGCGTCCGGCCGAACTTCTCTCACATAGAACGCCGCGACATCCGCGAGCGCGAGCGAGATGATTCCGCCCTCGCCAGCGTGCCATGCCCTCCAGGCGCGCCATGCGGCCTCAATGCCGGTGAGCGGGTCGGCAATGGCGTCTCCGAAAAACTCGTACCTTCCGACCGCTTGACTGACAAGAAAGGAGAGCCCGGCGGCAGCACCCGCATCGTCGCCGTAGGCGATCCAATTGGATTCGGGCGAGTCACGGCCATGGCCGGTGATGCTCACCCACACGAGTTCGGCTCTAGCGCGGACAATCGACTCGGCGTCAATGCCGAGCTGCGCGAGCGCTCGCGGACGCGAAGACTCAATCACAATGTCCGCGTCTTCAATCAGCCGATGCAATTGGCGCCTGTGGTCTTCGCGACCAAAATCGAGCGTCAGCGAGCGTTCACAGCGATTGAACAGACGTGCGCTGTCAGGCCGGTTCGTTGACCCCACCTTGATGACTTCGGCACCAGCGAGCATGAGTAGATGTGCGCACAAGGGACCCGCCCAAAGCGCACTCAGATCGATCACCCGCGGCCTTTTGGTCGCTCGACTTCGAGCCAATTCGGAAGCAGGTTTCAGATTCGACCCGCCCGGCAGTTCGCTCGCAACTGCGACCGCAAGGCCGAGCAAGCGGCCGCGCGTCACGAGAGACTGCGCAGCACAGGTCGCCACAATCTCATGGAGGGATTGCCAATCAAAAGACTGATGCGCGCACTCAAGCCAAGCTGGCAGGAGTTCCCAGTCGCACGTCCGAGGCAGACTGACCGCAACATAGCCGTCCGCGCAAGGCATGAGCCTTGATGCGCCATTTGCCGAGACGCCGCCGCTCGGCTTCGGCAGACCCCGCTGCGAGAATATGCTGGTTGCGCCCACCTCGCCTAGAAGCTTTGCTTGGCTTGCCCGCACGAGCTTGGACAGCGTTTCGTCGGCGAACTCGGCGAATGGATGCCGCGGGCTCATTGAAAGTCTGCTTTCACGAGCCTGCGCAGGAGTTTTCCGGTCTCGGTGTATGGCAACTCGCGCACGAATCGAATGTACTCCGGCACCTTTGAGGATCTGAGCCGCGCTTTGACGTGCGCCCGCAGTGCATCCTCATCGCCCGCAACGCCATCCTCGAGCACGACCGCCGCGCCAATTGCCTCCCCCCACTCTTTTGATGGCACACCAACCACAGCCACATCCGAGACAGACGGATGCACGAGCAGCACGTCCTCGACTTCCCCCGGAGACACATTTTCGCCGCCGCGCACAATGACATCGTCCGCCCGCCCCGACAGATACAAGTAGCCGCCCTCATCGATCATGCCTGCATCGCGCGTCGCAAACCAGCCGTCATCGTCATCATCGTCAACTAGGCGCTTTTCCCGGTATTCGCCCGACACCTGAGGACCGCGCACATAGACCTCACCAGACATGTTCGGGCCAAGCGGACGGCCTGCCTGGTCGCGTATTTCGATCTCGATCGACGGCAAGGGCCTGCCGACCGAACCCAAGCGCCCTCGCACTTGAGGGTCGTCGCTTGCCGATGCTTGCCGATGCTCTTCAGGACCCAAGAGACAGACCGTGGAACTTGTTTCGGTGAGGCCATAGGCGTTGGTGAACTCGACGTTCGGGAACACCTCAAGCGCATGTTCAATGACAGGCACAGGCATCTTGCCGCCGCCGTAAGCGATGGCTCGCAGGGCCGGGCAATCGGCGCTCGCACCCGCATCGATCTCGGACAAGATGCGCGCGAGCATCGTCGGCACCACAAACGCGCTTGTGATCGCTTCATCCAACACTAGCCGAAGCCAAGCCTGAGCATTGAAGTTTGGCAGTTGGACGACTCTTCGGCCAGCATACACAGAACTTAAGATCGCAGAAATGCCTGCGATGTGGTAGGGCGGCACCGACGTGAGCTGCGCCTCATCCTCGCCCGCGGACATGAACTCGACGCTTGAGATGATGTACGAGAACAGGTGCGAGTGGCGCAGCAGCGCAGCTTTCGGCGCGCCCGTCGTGCCACTTGTGAACAGTTGCACGGCGAGCGCTTCGGGATCGAGCGGCACTTCAAGGGTTTCTGCGGCACCGGCTGCGAGCAGTTCCTTGATGCCCACAAGCGCCAAGCCATCAACTTGAAAATCAAGCCTCCGGTCAGTGACCATGAGCGCCGGGCTGATTCGTGAAGCAAGCGACTCAAGGTCACCATCGCTCAGCCTGTAGTTGAGCGGCACAAACGGCATCTCGGCAAGCGCCGCACCGAAAAGGGCAATGGGCACCGCCGGGCTCGCCTCCCCAAGATAGGCGACATGCTGACACTGAGAAGATTGAAATCGCATTGCCGCGATCAAAGCGGCGTTCCACAACTCACCGAAGGTGAATTCGTCATCCCCGCATTTGAAGGCGCCCCGCTCAGGGAAGGCCTCCGCAGCCATTTGCAGCAGCGTCGCGATGTTCATTCGGCGGTCAGTCGCTCGATGGCAGCTTCTTGGTCGCCTTTTCCTTGAGCGCCTCTCCCGCAAAACTCAAGCTGCCCCGTCCAGGCTTGACGCACAGGAGTTCCACGCTGTCCGCCTCATCCGTGTAGCGCTTGCCCATGAGCACGCCTTCGGCGAGCGCTGCGTCGAGCCCCGACTTGTCAGCCACGGGTGCTGTGGACATGGGATGACCGCCGCAGGCGACCTCACCCGCTGCGGCGCACTTGATGACCATGACTTCGGCTGCGCACACAGCGCTGTAGAGCCGCGTTCCCGGGCGGTATTGACTCATCACCTATCTCTCAAGAATGGGGGGAGCAAAGGGTACACTATCCGGCATTGCTCACAAGCCTGTTGCGCGGCGAATCGAGGCCGAAATCAGCCACCAAAAGCTACTATTTTTGGGAATTAGGCTCTACTTTCAACCTGCAAGTGCAACACTTCAGAAGTTAAGAGGGGCCGGGCCGAGATCGCTGGCATTGTCGAGAAACAGGCGGAATTGCGCACGCAGATTGATGCGATTGTGGCTGACTTGGAAGGAGATCGTGCATGAAGGATCGACCTGACGGCGAGGTCATTCTCTATCAGCGGGATGGTATTGTACAGGCAGGTGTTGGATCTCTATGCCACCAGTGTGGATTACGATCCAAGAGCGGAAGCGAGCGCCGATTTTTTCAATGCATGTCGTAGCTCACGACATGTGTTTGCGCAAGCTGGTTTGCTGTCTGTCGCTGTTAAGGGGAGGGGGCAGGCGGCGCTACGAAATATGCTATGCCCATTGGAAAAGGAGCACCAAAGTTATGAGTAGTCCCCTTTGGCGAAAAGACGTTGTCGCCGTACATCCAAACCGTCAGGCATGTCTTCTCACCCGGCGCAGCCCAAAAGCTTCGAGACCACCCTGTGCCACCAACCAACTCACTGTTGTAGGCGGCAGGGTTTTCCTTAAAACACGTTTCAGCGTTCGATTTATATGTATGGGCGTATCGCATTTGATACCAGGGCCCGCCAGCGGGCTTGTACTTCGCAACATTCGCGTCATATTCAGCCAAAACCTCGGCTCTGAAATTACCGTCTACTACAGCCCGTGCATAAGCCAGATCAATGTTTACAGAATAATTAACCACCCATACCCCGGGATTTCCGTCCCATTTCACTGTTGGGCTTACGGACATTGTCGCCCCTGTTTCGATTTCGCTATATCCGGTGATCGTACCTGTTTGCGGCGTTTGCGCCTGCACCTGCGTTGTCGTCACCATCGTCACCAGTGCAATGGACAGGAGGGCTAGTCTAGCGAGGGGGGGGGGTAAATGATTTCATGTCTGCTCCCTTCAAATAAAAGCCACCATAGGCTGTGAATGATACAGCATTATCGGATGCCGGGTCGATGAGTTGCGCTGAAAGCAAGTGGTTATGCGTCCAACCTGCGGATTTTGCTACATAAGTCCCTATTTTTTCGGGTCAAAAGCTAATCCGGAAGCGGTGCAGGCCATCTTGTTGCCAAAGCTCTCCGTCAAAATCCACTTGTTCAAGAACAGTGCGATTTTCGCGTGCGCTGGCGCCGTATAAGACAGTTTTGGCCGTTTGTCGGTAATGGCTTTATGTACTGCTTTCGCAATACAAATAGGATCGACTCCCATGTTCTTATTGACTTCTATCATGTGATTGGCAATGTAATCAGCTGATTCCTGATAGTCAGCATTCCACTGCCTCAAGTCTGTGACACCACCTTGCCAGATATCACTCTTCACTGAGCCAGGTCGAATAGTCGCAACGGCGACTCCGAATGGGGCTAATTCCTGTCGCAATGACCGGGTGAGCCCTTCTACTCCATGCTTGGAAACGTGATACCAGGCGTTGAAGGGCATAGAACCGACACCGCCGATAGATGTGACATTCAAAATTCGCCCCCAACGCTGTTCCCGCATATAGGGGATACATCGTCTGGTCATATCCAATAGACCGAACAAATTCACATCTAGCAGGCGATGTCCCTCCTCCATCGATATCAGCTCGAACGGGCCTAGCAGCTCAATGCCTGCGTTATTCACTAGGATATCGATCTCACCTACATGTTCGCGAACTTCGCTAAGACCGTGCTCAATGGATTCTGGATCGGAAACATCAAGCTTCACAGTATGAACACCATGCTCTTTCAGCGGCTCCATTTTCTCTAACCGCCTCGCTGCCGCGACTGTCTTGATCCCTTGTTGAGCGAGATAGCTAGCGACGCTCCAACCGATTCCGGCGGAAGCACCAGTCACCAATGCAACTTTTGCAACTTTTTTCATATCTCTCTCCTGTATTGTGAGCGTCTATTGGCCTACAAATTTGACCATGACGGAACACTAGCCTGCAAGCACCAACGGATACCGAATCGACATCTTCTTCGCCGAGATATTATGGATGCGCCACTGCGATTCCACAACCGGCACAATGTCTTTATGTTAGTTTCAACCTCTGCTAGGATGCCTTGGCAAGAGTAGTGATACTGCGTGTACTTTCTCTCCCCATATCTCCGGCAATCTTTAGAGAGGGCGGTTCGTGAATCTTGAATTAACTGAAGAGCAAAGCCAGCTCGCGAACACCTTCAGTCGACTGTTTTCCAACGAATCTACGAGTGAGCGCATTCGCGCGGCCGAACTGTCTGGCTATGACCAGGGCCTCTGGAATCAGCTCGTAGAACTGGGCGCCCCGGGTATTAGAGTAGCCGAAGAGCATGGCGGAGCCGGGATGAGCCTTCGCAACATCATTTTAATCTGCGAACAAGCGGGGCATTACATCGCACCAGTGCCTTTAGTGGAATGCGCAGCAGCGGCAAAACTGCTTTCCGACCTTGGCTCAACAATCGCTATTGAGTGGCTAGATAAAATTCTCGAGGGCAGCGCAATTGTGTCCTTGGCGATGCGTCCAGTCGCTTATGCGGCGAACCAAGTGGTTTCCAGTGGCGCCATCGCGGATGCAGTGATTGCGCTAGACGGTGAGTCGGTGGTATTGCTCCGAGCAGACGGCAGCCGGACGGAAATTCCGCACAATTTGGGCTCCATGCCTATTTCAAATTGGCCACTCAAGAGCGATGCAGAGATCGTTCTTGCGACCGGACAAGAAGCCGTTGATGCATACAACGCTGTGCGCGAAGAATGGAAATTTCTCGCCGCCGCTCAAATGAAGGGCATGTGCGACAGAGCGCTCAGCTATGCTGCTGAATACTGCAATGAGCGTGAGGCATTTGGGGTCAAGATTGGCACTTTTCAGGGGCTCTCGCATCCCCTGGCCGAGTGCGCAAGTGCTGTCGCGGGCATTGATATGCTCTTGCAGTACAGTTTGTGGAAATTGGAGCAAAACCACGATGATGCTGCCGCATTTCCAGCCATGGCCTATTGGTGGGCGACCGAGGCCACATGTCAGACCATGCCTTGGTGCATTCAGGTATTTGGTGGGCTAGGCGTTTGTGAAGAGCACGACATCCAGCTATATGCCCGGCGAGGTATTGCACTCACCTCGCTCTTGGGAGATCGCCAGCAGGAGGCCGCCGACATTGCGAGTCGATACTGGGGAGGAAAGGCCTGCGTTTTGCCAGCAACTGGTGAGACTGCAATTGATTTCAATCTTGGGGCAACTGCCCAAGCAATGAGAGAACGAACCCAACAGGTCTTCAACAAACTGCTCACCAGCAAATACGATGACTATCGCAAACATAGCTGGGATGGCTACCACCCTGATTTGTATCAAGCTCTGGCCGAGGAGAATCTTCTGTTTCCTGAATGGCCGGAAAAGTATGGTGGGCTCGGTGCGAATAGAGCAGAACTTTCAGCGATCGCGGACACATTTTTTGAGAATCGTGTGACGATTTATCCGCAGGGAACTACACGGGTCAGCGCAGAGATGATTCTCAAATTTGGTAGCGAAAAGCTCAAAGACGAGGCGTTACCGAGTATTGCCAATGGGACGGCCATTGTATGTTTCGGGCTCACAGAACCGAGTGGCGGCTCAGATGTGTTTGCCGCGAAAACCAAGGCTGTCAAGCAAGGTGACAAATGGATTATAAATGGCCAGAAGATGTATACAAGTGGCGCCAATGTTGCCAAGTACGTTCTCTTGCTCACCAATACCGACCCGAGTCTTCCAAAGCATGTCGGTAAGACAATGTTCCTAGTACCTATGGACTTGCCTGGCATCAAAGTACATCGCGTCAACACTATCTCCGGTGATCGCACGAATATGACATATTATGCTGATGTCGAGGTGTCAGATGAGTACCGGCTTGGTGAAGTCAACAATGCCGCTCACGTGCTAGGGTACATGCTCGCTCTAGAACAGAGTGGAGGCAGCATGGGAAAGGAACTGATCGATATGACCAACCAAGCGGCGCAATGGGCGCTGTCAACCTCGCAAAACGGTCAGTTAGCTTTTGACAACCCCTTAACTAGGGCTCGACTTGGCTCGGCTCTGACCCACTACTATGTCGGTGAAGCATTGGCCTTGCGCTTGGTCCATGACGAAATGAAAGGCATAGATATTCGACACCACGGCTCGATTTGCAAGTCTTTTACTTCTGAAGCCAGTAAAAAGTGCGGAGTCGAGCTACTCAATATGGTGGGGCCGGATGCGCTCTTCAGCGCAACAGATAAGCCCGACACCATTGAGAGCGGTTGGCGAGCATCCTTGGCTGCCTGTATCTATGCAGGAACGACACAGGTGCATCGCAGCATCATTGCGGAAAAAGGGCTTGGTCTTCCGCGCTCAAGGCCAGCGGGCTAACACAACAACAAGCTTACATCACTATGTCTCACGTCGATTCACTCAGCTATCAGGGCAAGCGCGTTGTTCTTACCGGCGCGGCCACAGGCATCGGCGCCGCCGCTGTCCAACTTTTGAAGGAGCTAGGCGCTGATGTCATAGCGCTCGATATAGCACCGATACAGGATGACACTGTCACCGCGATAAAAGTCAATCTAGGTGACAAAGCCTCCATAGATTCGGCACTTAGCGAGATTTCAGGGGATGTAAGCGCGGTGTTTTGTGTTGCGGGGGTACCCGGCAACGACATGTCAGCACTATCTTGTTTTACAATAAATTACATTGGTCATGTCTACTTGGTGGAGGCCTTACTGCCGCAGATGCCGAAAGGCAGTTCTGTGACCAATATTTCTTCTGGCGCAGGCATGGGCTATATGCAGGAGATAGAGCGGCTCATGCCGCTGATTCATATAAGAGGTTTCGAAGAATCTCAAGCTTGGTTTGAAAATGATGGTCAAGATGAAGGCTATGCGACATCGAAATCTGCGATCAATTTGTGGACAGTCGTGAAAGCCAAGGAATACGGCGAAGCCTATGGTGTTCGCATCAACACGGTGTCACCAGGCGTTACCGAAAGTCAGCTGTTGCCGGTGTTTACCGAAATGGCCGGGGGAGCGGAAAACCTGAAGCGGCATTCTGGTGTCTTTGGGCGCCTCGCCCAGCCTATTGAACAGGCTTGGCCACTGGTGTTTTTGGGCAGCGATGCCGCATCTTTTACCACTGGCGCGATATTGAATGTTGATGCCGGCTTGACCAGTAGCGTCTTTACCGGACAATTGCAGATGCATCCACCCGAGTAGCGGCGATTCGTGAATTTGATGCAAGTAAAGAACATTAGCCACATACATATTAATTGCTCTGACTTGCAGCATAGTGCAGCCTTTTATTCCTTACTTGGCTTTCAGCTTGAGCGAGTGATTGGTGGCGATTCGGATGCTAGCAACGATATAAATAACGTGCCAATAGTCACTCTACCGCAGGGGCACACCCGTAGCATTGGCATGGGATTGGGCAAGGAGGATCCGAGGACCATCACAAAACT
>JAPYNO010000053.1 GCA_028283025.1 Pseudomonadales bacterium
GATGACCGCATCCTCAAAGTCGAGCATGCTGCTTTCGAGCGCGGCGTGGAGTGGCGCACCGTACACGGGCACCACTTCCAAGACAGAGAGCAGGAAGGCCACCTGATCCCGGGCGTCAGCAAGACCTACGGCCTTGCGCGCCAGATAGTCAACCGTGGTCACTGAGGTCGCACACACCAAGCCTTGGAACTCCATGCGTTCCGCCCTCTGAATAAGATTCGTGGCATTCCCTGCGAAGGGCTCCCGATCCAGGAAGAAGTCAACTAGGACATTGGTGTCGAAGACTGCCCTCATTTCCCGGACTGCCCTCCCTTTCCGAGATACTTCTCCTCTAGATAGGCGTGGTAGTCGCGCTCGTCGACGTTGGCCGCCTTCCAAGACCCGCGCATCCTCGCCACTGTCGGCGTCATCCTTGTCATCGGCTCGCGCTGGCTCTTTTTGATGGCATCGAAGTATTCCGCCACCAACCGAGATAACGACTTGCCTGCCCCGGCTGCTTGCGCCTTGGCCACAGCTATGAGTTCATCGTCCAAGCGTAGCGTAAGTTTCTTCTGCATCGTTCTATGCCGTACAAATTTGCCATGATTGTACGCCACTCTGAATCGCCACACAAAGCTGCGCGACCTTTCAGACCTCGTCATCGATATCGGGGGGTGCGTCTTTGTCAGCTTTCCGCTTCACGAGAAGCGTCTTCTGACCCTCCAATTCCTCAACCACTGCCTCAAAGCTACTGAGCGCAGCGCGAAGGTTCTCAGCGATCTCTTCCGCAAGTACATCCGGCTCTGGCAGGTTCTCAAGATCAGTCATTGACGAATCCCGCAGCCAAAACACATCAAGGCTGGCCTTGTCACGCGCAAGAAGCTCCTCGCGCGAATAAGCGCGCCATCGACCATCCGAGTTGTCTTCGCACCACGTCTCTTCCCGAACAAACCGATTCTCAGGCTGGTAGCAGGCGATGAAGTCTTCAAGATGCGCGAAGGTCAGCGGCTTCTGCTTGAGTGTGTGATGCACATTCGTGCGGTAGTCATAGAACCAGACCTTTGAAGTTTGTGGGTCAGGGCTGGCCGGGCGGTTATCGAAGAAGACGACATTCGCCTTCACGCCTTGCGCATAGAAGATGCCAGTCGGCAGGCGCAGAATTGTATGCAGGTCGGTTGTCTGCAAGAGCTTGCGACGAATCGTCTCGCCAGCACTGCCTTCGAACAGCACGTTATCGGGAACAACCACAGCAGCGCGCCCGCTGGTCTTCAGCATCGTTCGGATGTGTTGGAGGAAGTTGAGTTGCTTGTTCGATGTCGTCGCCCAGAAGTCCTGTCGGTTGTAGGTGAGGCTGTCGGTCTCATACTCGCCGTCGGCGTTTGTGAAGCTCATCGAACTTTTCTTGCCGAACGGCGGATTGGCAAGCACATAGTCGAAGGTGTGCGAAGGCGGCGAGATGAGCGCATCGGCGGGCGAGATCGATGTCTCGCCGGTCATTTCCCCAATGCCGTGCAGCAGCATGTTCATCAGGCAAAGGCGCCGTGTGCCCGCAACGATTTCGTTGCCGTGGAAAGTCGCGCTCTTCAGAAACGCCTTCTGATCCTTGTCGAGCGCATGTTTCTTCGGGTCGGCTAGGAACTCGCGCGCGGCTAAGAAGAATCCGCCGGTTCCGCAAGCCGGATCAGCAATAGTCTTGCCGGGTTCGGGGCGTATGCACGCCACCATTGCTTTGATCAGCGCACGAGGCGTGAAGTATTGGCCTGCGCCGGACTTGGTGTCCTCGGCGTTGCGTTCGAGCAGCCCCTCGTAGATGTCGCCCTTGACATCAGCACCGAGCACCACCCAATCCGTGCTGTCCACCATGTCGATCAAGCGAAAGAGCTTGGCCGGATCGCTGATCTTGTTCTGCGCTTTGGCGAATACTTGGCCGAGAATTCCCCTTTGTTGACCAAGCATTCGGAGTAGTGCGACATAGTGCGATTCAAGCTCCGCGCCGCTTCGCTTAGTGAGGCTCGCCCAGTCCCATCCTTCTGGGATGCCGATGTCACGCTCGTAAGGTGGGTTGGCGTACTCGTCTGCCATTTTGAGGAAGATCAGGTAGGTGAGCTGTTCGAGGTAATCGCCGTATCCGACACCATCGTCACGAAGCGTCGTACAAAAGCTCCAGACTCTGGAGACAATCGAAGCGGTGCTCATGGGCGCGAATCTTGAATCCGCCGCGCCAACGCTTCGCCTGCTGGCGTGCGACGGTAGCGCTGGTGCCTGCTTGTGGGCTTGTCGGGCATGGTCATTTCGATAAGGCCCGCTTCAAGAGCGGGGTTGAGGTGGGCATCCACAAAATTTGAACGATGAGCAATACGCAAAACGTTCTGTAATTGGCGCCGACGCATTTCTCCTGTTAGCTTCAAAACTAAGTGTTCGACTTGTTCGGTGACTTGTCCGTTATCTTGTCCGTTATCTTGTCCGTTATCTTGTCCGTTATCTTGTCCGTTATCTTGTCCGTTATCTTGTCCGTTATCTTGTCCTGTAAAAGATTCTTTATTCTGTTTTTTCAATACCTTATCTTGTCCTGTATCTTGCTGGGGAATTTCCTCGCCTTTTTCCTCTCCCACTCGTGCAAATTCCTCATGCACTGGTAGGCGAACAAGGAACCAAGTGCGGCCCTCGTCGGTCTCGAATTTCGGTGGCGGCGAGCCGTTCAATCGCATCGCTCGCAAGATCTTTGGCACTCCGGTTGAGCGGCCCTCCGCCATTTCCAATTCCTTGAGGAATTCACCGATTCGTCGGTTTCGGTAGCGCCGACTCACCGCCTTGCCTTGTTGTAGTTCCGCAATCTGAATAGATCGGTCGGCTCCTGGATAGCTGATCACCACAAGTTCATCCGGCGTGATCCGCACTTCCACGGGATTGCGTTCTTCATACGAGCGATGGTAGATGGCATTAGCCAGCACCTCTTCAATGGCGGCCACCGGAAAGTTCCAGAATCGCTCCGCCTCGGGCCGATCAGGGTGCTTGATCACAGCCTCTGTTAGGTGATTGCTTTCGATGTAGGCAATGGCCTCGCGCAAGATCGCCGACAGCGGCCCACGAAACTCCTTCTCCTCAAAGTAGTCGCCCCCAGCCTCATCTGGAAACCACACTACGTCTATCTGTGTTGCCGGGAAGAAATCATGCGGACGATCATTGAAAAACAAAAGCCCAACATTCTTGGGAAGCACGGCTTCGGAAGGACCGCCAACAATATTCATGCGTCGCCCCAAGTCTTCCATCGACATTCCTGATATTTCATCAAGAAGGTCACTTCCAACATCTTGGAGATACTCCCGGATTAGACGGAACGAGATGTCATCGAGTGATGCGGTTTGGTTGTAGCGGTCGTCAAACGGGACTGTTGCTGCCAACCCTAATAATTCTCGCTCGTCTTCTCCGCGCGCTCGTACAGTACTGCTGAATTTACGGATGTAGTAGCCCCATTCTTTGCTGCGCGATGAAAGGCTCACTTTCGTTTGGTAGGGCCGTGTCTCGCCGCCCGGCGCATACAGCGCCATGATTGTCCGACCATCTACCTCTTGAACTGAACTAAGAGGATGGTATGCAGGCCGAATCGCGCTGTTGCCAAGATTCAGTAGCTCCTTCCGTATGGCATCAATGGACTTCGGATTCAATCCCTTCGGCGGTAGAACAGGTCGCCCATCCTTTTCTTCCACACCTATCAAAACATAGCCACCGCCGAGATTATGGAAGTCGTTGGCAAACGCGCCGAGCGCGTGCAATACGCTCTCCGGATTCCAACCAGCTTTGTACTCGATGCGCTCGCTTTCGACCTTGCTCTGCTGCAAGAGACTATCGAGGTTGATTGGGAGTGGCTCAGTCATAACGGCGGGATTATTTCGGTAGCTTGACAGCTCTCGCGTGCCATGCGTTGATCAGCTAAAATTAGACCATGAAACGTAAGCCGCTGTCCGAAACGAATCCGCATCGCCGCGATGCCGCCAAGGCAACTCGGCAACGCCTTCGCAGCGTGGCCAGTTCGACGGCGATTGAGACCGGGCAGCCAATTCATGAGATTGAAGAACGGATCATTCAGCTTCGTTCCTTACCGTCCCGCGTAACACTTGCCTAACCATGTTTTTCATCGGGCCATAGTCCTTCAGCCCTGATTGGATGGCAACGAAGTAGTCTTCCTTGCGCACATCCCAGAGTGTACAGTCCAATTCAGGCCAGCCAGCCTGCTGTGCCATTACATTCGCGACTAGTCGAGACAAGCGTCCGTTGCCTTCCCGAAACGGATGAATCAATATCAACTCGACATGAACAACGGCAATCGACTCAGTGAGTTGATCTTCGCTCATTCCTGCGCAGGGAGTGTGAACGGCAAGAATCTCTTGGTCTAAATTTTCCATGAGCCTCGGCACTTGACCGCTGGCTGCAAACATGAAGTCCCCCTTGCTCAGGTTGACCGTGCGGTACATTCCAGCCCAAGGATAGACATTGCCGAGCCAGCGACGGTGCCACTCGCGAATGTCCGCAACGGTAAGGCATTGCTCTGTTTCGACCGAGCTGAGGACATCCTCATAGAGGCAGTCCAACAGGCGAAGTTCGGTATCGTCCATTTCGTCTGCATTGAAAATGCCAAGCTTGTTCGCGAGCACGTGGTCACACGAACCCGGCTCGAATTGGGATTCGATGTTGCCTGCCATGTCGTAGCGACCGCTCATGAACACGCTGCCTTACGCATTCTTAGCGTCCATGCGTTCTAGCAGCAAGGCCGCGGGCTCGTCGCTTGGGTCCTGCCGCACGAGTTTGCCGGAGAATGCTTGCTTGAGAATGGACTGGCGGAAAGCATCAGCAAGGGCAAGGTTAGCGTCTATCTCGTCTTTGAGTCTCTCGGCAGCACTGAGACGGTCATCCAGTATTCGTACGATTTCAACTTGTTCACCGAGAGAGCAGACGGGAACGATGACCTCCTGTAGCTCCTTCGCACTTATGTTGTTGACTCCACTCGTCGATTTCGCCTTAGCCTGAATCTGCGCACGTGTCTGTGGTTCCATCAGCATGAAGCGCAAGTACATTGGAACCAACAACTGGGCTATGGATCTGAGCCGAATGAGATAACCCGCAAAAAGATACTCTGTCTGGTCATGATCAATGATCGCTGATTTGCCCACGATTGATAAACTGCCGTTCGACCTAACGGTCAAGATATCTCCCTCTCGGAGAGAAAACCTAACCTTCTCATCATCATCGAAATCGGCAGACTTCAAGTCAGTTGGATCGATGCGGCCTGACCGAATGTTCGGAATTCTCATCACGCCCGTAGAGCCACAGCCATAGCCACATTTTTTTGACGTTCCGTAGATTGGGTCTTCAATGACCAATCCGAGAGGCACGGCTGTCCATCCCAAGGTTCCATCGTGAGTTAATCCGACTGCAAGTGTGCGAGGCCGCTTCGGCTTCGCTGGCTTCTTACCGGCCGAACCATTCTGCCCCCATTTGGCAGCGGATACTTCCCATTCGCGCAGTGCGGCTTGATAGTCGGATAAGCGCTTTTCTCTAATTCGGGAGAGTAACGTGGTTGACCTCTTGATTACATCGGGATTCTCCGCTCGCCAGTCGGCGGTGAGGCGGCCTTCAAAGGCGGCCTTGAGAAGGGATTGGCGATACTGCTCAATGCCCCTTTTCGCCGCTCGGAGGCTCTCGACTCCCCGGTCGATTTCGTCGAACAAGGTTTCAATTTTGTCGACGATGCGGAGCTGTTCATTGAAGGGCGGTAACCAGAACTGTGTTTGCTCGAATTTCTTCTTTGTCACGTGAACCATGCCTGATCCATGTGCTTTTTCGTAAAGTTCTGCCACTACATTGCTCAAAATGTGGTAAAGGAACTGACGGTCGATCTCGCGATGGTGGTCCACACGGAAAATATGTTGATTGAGCCATGCTTCCCCGCCCTGCCAAATGTAGGCGCCCAGGGAAGCAGACCATGCGAATAGCAGGTCACCCCTTTGCACTGAAAATCTGCGCTCATGCCGTTTGTCCGAGAAGTTGAAAGTGGCTTTATCGTCATTCAGGTTCTGGATGCGAACTATTGGCAGACCGTTTGAATTCCATTCGTTGGGCTTAAACGCTCGACCGTTTTGGTACGTGGCCACTTCTCCGAGCGTCGTCTCTGTCCATCCTTTAGGCAACCCCGTCACGCTGCCAACGCCTCGTTCATCTCAGCCATCAGCTCATCCATCCCGTCGCCAAACAGCACATACATCCGTCCCAACCCACCCTTCGCGTCGAACGGCGCCATGTCGAGATCATCGCGCTCGATGGTGAACGATGTCTCAAGATGGTCGCGGATCATACGCAGCCAATCCATCTGTTCCTCGGAAAACTTCTCACCCGCCCCGGCATGACGCTTCAGAATCCAATCCTGAAAGTTCCGCCTCACGCGATCAGATTGGCGGGTCAACGTCTCATCAAGGCCGCACACGCGCCGGACAAGTGACACCAGCGCCGTCAGTTCTTTCAATGGACGCTCGCCCTTGTACGCATCCAAATGCTCGTATGCACGCCAAACGATGAGCGGCGCAAGACGCGGGCGATCCTCTTTGATTTTCGCCGCCAGTTCCTTGATCATCGCAAACGTGACCTCAGCGCGACGGGCTGGCTGGCTGAAATAGATCGCAAGCGCTTCGATTTCGTCCCGGTGTTCTCGCAAATAGTCCTCGAAATCCTGAGCAATCTGCTTTGCGTTCTCTGCAACATCCCCGCCCCACCCAGTGCGAACCGGCTCATCCAAGGTGTCGTGATCGATGATTTGTTCCTTATTGCGTCGGATGGTGTCTAGGAATTCGATGACCGGGCCGGTGAACACCTCTGCTGCCTTCTTGACCCGATTTTCGCAGGCAGTGCGCATGTCCGACTTTCCGGGCGCGGGGTTCCCGGCGGCGATAGCGTCTGCCTCGACTTTATCCGGGTCGATAGCATCAAACAGGTCACGGATGATGGTGGCGAGCGGCTTGCCGGCAGCCTCTTTGATCTTCGATTGCTCTCCGGCATTAAGCTGGCCGTCAAGTCGCGCAAGGCGAGCTGCGAGCGAACTTGCGGTGTCTTCCGATCGGTCGCCCATCATCAGTCCCATGGCAAGGTCTTTGAGCGAAACCGAAGGTTTCGAGTCGAGCGGCTGGCTCGCCGTTTTCATCGACCTCGTGACGCCAACAGCATCGACGATGACATAGTGTGTCTTAGCTCGGGCAGACGGCGTGACCTTTTGCAGTTCATCCGGCGTGAGCATGCGCGTGCCGCGACCTTTCATCTGATCGAAGTAGCTACGCGACTTCACATCGCGCATGAACAGCAGGCATTCGAGCGGCCGCACATCGGTGCCGGTGGCGATCATGTCAACTGTAACTGCGATGCGCGGATAGTAGTCGTTACGGAACGCAGTGAGCGACGACTTCGGATTCTTCGCAGCGTTGGTGATCTTTCGGCAAAAGTCGTTGCTCTCCCCAAACTCGTCGCGAATCGTTTGAATGATGTCATCGGCGTGGCTGTCAGTCTTGGCGAATACCAAGGTCTTGGGAAGCTCGTTGCGACCGGGGAATATCTCCGGCCAATTGTCGCGGAAGGCGCGGATGACGGTACGAATCTGGTTGGGATTCACCACCGAGCGGTCGAGCTGTGTGGCTGTGTAGTCCGCTCGATGGTCTTGAATCTCCCAGCGCCGAGTGCGCGTTTGACGCTCGCGCATTTCGACAAGCTGATTGTCTTTGATCGTTCCACCCTGCTGCGTGACCTTGGTGTCAATCAGGTAGATTTCATTGCCGACGTTGATCCTATCCGCGACCGCCTGCTCGTGGGTGTATTCGCTGACCACATTCTTGAAAAAGAATCCATAGGTACGGCTGTCTGGCGTCGCTGTGAGACCGACAAGAAAGGCATCAAAGTACTCGACCACCTGCCGCCACAGGTTGTAGATGGAGCGGTGGCACTCGTCAATGACGATGAGGTCAAAGTATTCTGGGGGTAGCTTGGCGTTGTATACCACCGGCATTGGATCTTTTCGCTGCCATGACTGGGCTTCAGGATTTTCGTCTTCCGCGCCTTCAGGCAAATCCTCGCTCTTGAGCGTCGCGTACAGGCGCTGAATGGTCGAGATGACAACCTGCACATCGCCGGCAATGAAAGGGGAAGTCAGGCGCGAGACGTTATACAGCTCGTTGAACTTACGGTTGTCGTCATTAGGGACAAAGGCCATGAATTCCTGTTCGGCCTGCTCGCCGAGGTTGCGAGTGTCCACCAGAAATAGCACGCGCCGTGCGTCGGCGTGTTTCAGGAGTCGATACACCTCGGTGATTGCAGTGAACGTCTTGCCAGACCCGGTCGCCATCTGCACCAGCGCCCGCGGCTTGTTAGCTTTAAGCGACGCCTCTAGCGTCGTAATCGCGTTGATCTGGCAGTCGCGCAGGAGGTCGGAAGGACTCAGCGGCGGAAGGGTTGCGATGCCTGAACGGAAAGACCGCGTGGCGTTTTGCCATGTCAGAAGCGTCTCGGGACGATGGAAAGCAAAGACTTCGCGGGAACGGGTAATAGGGTCTCGACCGTTCGTGAAGCGAGTGATTTCACCTGTGCTTTGGTAGAGATAGGGCAGCGGCTCATCATTCTGTATCCACTTGAGCTTGGCGCTTGCGTAGCCTTCGGTCTGTTCTTCGACCGTCGTGAGCTTTTCTCCCTGATCGTCCGGCTTGGCTTCGATAACACCAACCGGCTTTCTCTCGACGAAAAGGACATAGTCGGCGGGGCCAATGTCAGTCTGGTATTCGCGCACAGCCACACCAAGCCCGGCATTGAAGTCGATGGCGTTCTTGTCCTGCACCTGCCAGCCCGATTGTCTGAGACGCTCGTCGATCTGGTCGCGAGCAATCTGTTCTGGCATCTGATTGATCATGCAGTATAACGCTTTAGGTTGAGACGACCTTCCGCTGCATCCCCTCAAGCTCCCGCATCTCTCGTAAATTCAGTTCTTGGGCAAGCACAATCCGCGCAAAACGCACCAAATTCTCAAAGGGATCGGTGAGCTCAGGATAGCGCGGCGCGATGATTCGTTCGACATTCGTCACTCGAAACGCATCACGATGCGCATCGAACGTTAATATCTTCCTTTCTTCGGCTGTCAAGAAACCGAACGTATCTCGCACGGCTTGACCATCCTCAACATGCGCGACAATCAAGTCGTACATGTCCCTCGGAAGATACCTCGGACTTCGGATCATCCTTGCGCGTACTTTCTTAAGTAGAATCTCTGTGCTTGATTCCGTGCCTATGCCAACTCCTTGAATAGTTTCCGCAGAGACCCGCATCGGCGTTGCCGCTTGGGTGAGAAAAAGGGAGACCGGAGTGTGCTCGCGTCGGCACGAGAATCCTTGCCGTGGATAGCTTTCGAGTTCACTGACCTCGCCGCAAGCTTCGAGTTGACAGAACCCTTCAATGACCTGGTCAATCTCTTTGCCGTCGAGCTTCACTGAATCGACGAATAGGTCGATGTCCGTACTGAGATGATGCTGCCAGCGGGCCGCTAGCACACTGCCGCCGCCCATCTCATACTGATCACCCTTGATCCAAGCGCCAAGCGTCTCCACCAGCCATTCCAAGACGCTTTGCAGACTCGCGGGCAGTTGTAGTTCGGCGTGGGACATCTGCTCAAAGCCTCAAGCCTAAGTCCCAGGTGCGATGGTGCGTCGTATCGTTGGATTCGTAGTCTGGCGACTGACAATTCATCCACTCCGTAAGAAGACGAAGCGATATGTCGCATTCGATCATGGCTCTGGCAATCTCATAGGATGATGCGCCGCAATACATGGCGAAGCGTCGCATATCGAAACAGTCGAATTGCATGATCAGGTCGTAAAGATAGCCGCGTGTTTCGCCATCAATCGCACCCGTGACGATGACATCTCGGATTTGCTGAGGCGAGCGTTTGATCGGACAGCCCGCCATGCGCGGTCCGGTGATCGCGGCGATCCTGTCGCCATCGAACTTACTTCGCTGGTGCAGCGCTGGATAATCGAAGTGCTTCAAATCGATCACGCGCTGCGGCAGCCGCCATGCGTATGGGTTGTTCGCCATCGCACAATTCTACTCCCCATCGGCATCTAGGGTCTGTTAACAGGCCCTAGCAGCCTGTTGAAAAAGTCGCATTGAAGGATAATAGGGGGACGGGATTCGGAGGCGCAACGGGATGCGTGGCGAGGCCAACGGTCAAGTGTC
>JAPYNO010000054.1 GCA_028283025.1 Pseudomonadales bacterium
GCCCGCAGGGCCGGGTACATGGATGTACCCGGTGACATAAGGCGGAGCAACGCAGCCAAGGGGCGAAATGGCCAAGAATAATTACACGAATTAGCCGGATAGGACACCAAGGTGTTGGCAATTGGGAAAGTTTAGTGCATCCACCGCCGTAGCATTTGAGCATCCGCCGTCACGAGCGATTATATTGCCGGACTTATCAGTTTCGCGAAGTTCGGCACCCTACATACATGATGGACAATCTCACGGCGCGACTGCGCACCATTGTTGAATCCTCCGCGTTCCAAAACACGGTGATTGCGGTCATTCTGGTGAATTCCGTGACGCTTGGGCTCGAAACCTCGCCTTGGTTCAAGACGCATTACGCGAATGTGCTTTTCATCATCGACCGAGCTGCCATCGCGTTCTTCGTCGCCGAATTGCTGATCAAGCTGTTCGTCTACAGGCTTGGCTTTTTCCGCAGTGCTTGGAATGTGTTCGACTTCCTCGTCGTGGCGGTGACCTTGATACCGGCCACCGACAACATGTCGATATTAAGAATGCTGCGCATCATACGAGCCTTCCGGCTGATCTCAGCCGTCACCGGTATGCGAACAGTCATTGAAGGGCTGTTGCGCGCGCTCCCTGGCATGGGGTCAATCGCGATGCTGCTGCTGCTCTTGTTCTATGTCGCCGCTGTCATGGCGACGACGCTCTTCGGCGGCGAATTCGACACTTGGTTCGGTTCGGTGGGGCGCTCGGCGTTTTCGCTTTTCCAGATCATGACGCTCGAGTCCTGGTCGATGGGCATTGTCCGGCCGCTGATGGAAGTCTATCCATACGCGTGGCTGTTCTTTGTCATCTTCATCCTGCTGTCGTCGTTCACTGTGCTCAATCTATTCATTGCCATCATCGTCAACGCTGTGAACTACGTCTCAAGTCATCAGGAACATGCTCCGACTTCGATTGAAAGCTTGACCAGAGAAATTGCCGAGCTTAGGAGCGACATCAGGGACTTCAAAGCTCAGCGCAACGAACTACACTAGCACTCACGATTCGAAACAAGGAAAAAGCTCATGTTGACCCTGCACTTTGCCCCCAATTCACGCGCTGGTCGCATCTACTGGCTCTTGAAGGAGCTCGATCTGCCGTTCGAGTTGAATCGCATGAACTTCCACCCCAAGGATCTGAAGTCCGATGCACACCGCGCCCGTCACCCCTTGGGTCGCGTGCCCGTTTTGGATGATGACGATGTCAGGATCTGGGAAACAGGCGCCATCATTGAGTATGTGCTAGCCAGACACGCGCCCGGCAAACTCAAGCCTGCCGTCGATGATCCAACGTTTCCGTCATACCTGCAGTGGCTTCACTACTCCGAAGGAATGGTCATGCCCCCTATCAACACCATTGTCGTGCACACTTTGCTACTACCACCTGAACGTCGCGACCAGACCGTGCTTGATCAGGCGAGGCGTTTGCTTGGCCGGGCGCTTGTTCCGATCGAAGAGGCGCTCGCAGGCAAGGACTACCTGACCGGCGAGTTCACCGCTGCCGACATACAGTTGGGGCACGCATGCATCATGTCGAACCGACTTGGCATCGTTACCGATGATATGCCCAATCTGAAAGCCTATGCAGAGCGCCTGCTCGCTCGTCCGGCCTGCGCCGAAGCGTTTGCAGCTTAGCTTACCGTCGCAGATGTAGCTCTCTCGGCATCGGCTCACCTCCAGCGATGCACGCGAACTGGCAACTCCGTGTAGCCCCTGACGAAAGCGGAATACGTGCGCTTCGGCTCGCCAACCACTTCGACATAGCGAAAGCGCTTCATGATCTCCTCCCAAAGAACCCGCAATTGCATTTCCGCGAGGCGATTGCCCATGCAGCGGTGAATACCGAAACCAAAGGAGAGATGACGCCGTGCGTTGGCGCGCTCTATGGAAAAGTCATTGGCGTTGTCGAAGATCGACTCGTCGCGATTGCCGGAGGCGTACCACATCAGCACGGCATCCCCAACATTGATGCACTTGCCACCAAGCTCAGTCGTCGCCACCGCAGTGCGGCGCATGTAGTTGAGCGGCGTTTGCCAGCGAATGATCTCCGAGACCATGTTGGGAATCAACGCTTGGTTGGCTCGCAGTTTTGCGTACTCTCCGGGGAACTCGTTGAGCGCCAGCACACCGCCTGAGATGGAATTGCGCGTCGTATCGTTGCCGCCAACGATCAGCAGCAGCAAGTTCCCCAGATATTCCATGGGCGTTAAGTTGCGACTGCTGTCGCCGTGCGCGAGCATTGAAATAAGGTCGTTGGCCAGCGGCCGCTTCACCCGTTCATTCCAAAGTTCGGTGAAATAGTGCAAGCATTCAAGCAGCTCTTTGATTCGCTGATCGTGGTCTTCCACAATACCGCTAGCGACACCGCCGGTCGCCACATCCGACCAGCGCGTGAGTTTTCTTCGCTCTGCAAATGGAAAATCAAATAGCGTTGCCAGCATCTGCGTGGTGAGCTCGATGGAAACAAGATCGACCCAGTTGAAGGACTCGTTCTCCGGCAGGGAGTCGAGAATGCGGCCTGCGCGCTCACGAATCGTGCCTTCCATGGTCTTGAGATTGCGAGGCTCAACGGTCGGCTGAACGGTCGCTCGCAGCGCATCGTGCCTCGGCGGATCCATATCGATGAAGCTTGAGGTGTCAATGAGTTTTTCTTGAGGCACGCTCACGGGCGCACCCAAGGTGATGCCGCCCTCGGATGAGAATATCTTGTGATGACGATCCACATACATGATGTCGTCGAATCGGGTGATCGACCAATACGGCCCGTAGCGACTCTCCCGGCAGTAATGCACTGGCTGCTCGCGCCGGAGGCGCTCGAAATACCCCCAGTGAGCATCCTGCTGAAAGATCTCAGGCTTGGACAGATCAATCTCTTCGATCGCGAGGGCGTGCGGGCTTGGAATCGATTGAGGGCTCGTGGTATTCATTGATTAGTGCTCCATCAAGCTAATAATGCCGTATCGTCTTTTCTCAATAATCTTGCTTCCCTTCGCTCCAGTGCGCTCACCAGCCGTGAATGACGCTCATTGGTCAGCGGATAGTTCCATACCAGATAAGACGCCAAGAGAAAAAAGAACGTTGGAATGACCGCATATAGCAAGCGGATCATCCACAGCCCCGCCTCGTTCGAGTCGATCTTTGGATCGTAGCCGGCGAGGGCAAGCACCTGCAAGGCGATGAACAAGCCTACGGCAAGGCCGATCTTGTCGATGGCGCCGAACACCGCGAAGTAGAGACCTGCGCGTTTGTGTCTCGTGACCACGGTATCGACATCGACAACATCGGCAAGGATGGCAAGCGGCAGGTACGCGAATGCGCCAAATGTTGCGCCTTTGAGCACATAGAAGATCAAGAAGGTGTTGTAGTCGCCTGCGCCTAGGAAGGCGGTCGCCAAGACCATGAGCGCGGAAATCGTCATCGCGGTTGCCAATGACCGGTGCTTGCCGTAGCGTCGTGCGAGGTACTGCCAGAAAGGGATGGCGGCCACGCCCATAAGATAGTAGAGGATGAATGTTCGTCCGATGCGGTTGCCTGCCTGCAGAACATCCTCCATGAAGAAGACGAGCACGGCGTGGCGCGAAGCTTCGCCGATGACGATCGCCGCCGCCACCCACACCATGCGGCGGAACGGGCCGATTCTCCACATGCTCGCAATCTCGCGCCACCAAGCCCGCCGCTTAAGTGGTGCAGGCACTGACTTCTCCGGCACCAGCAAGAGCAGCAGCGCCACCGAAGCAGGGAACATCACGAGCAGCGTCCATCCGATGCCGGTCAAGACTTCGCCAGGCTCGGCGCGGTCCAGCCATTCCTGATAGATCCAGATGACAATGCTTGCGCCGATCACGCCTACAATCACATACACCTGACGCGCAGCCGTAATACTCGCGCGCACCATGTAATTGTCTGACAGCTCCGCTCCCCATGCGTTGTAGGGCAGCACCATGATGGTCCAACCGAGATAGACGACCATGTTCCAAATCAGCATGTACCAAATATCCACCGGCGGCACCGGCATGAACAGCTTCCAGATGCCCAGCATCATCACTGGCAGGCCAATGAGCAAATAGGGTTTGCGCCGACCGAAACGAGTGCGCGTGCGGTCGCTCAGATAGCCCATCAGCGGGTCGGTGACGAAGTCTGTTAGGCGCGAGACCAGCAGCACGGTGCTGATCGCCGCAAGTCCGAGCCCGAGTTCATCGGCATAGTGCGGATGCAGAAACAGTGTCATCGGGTAGCTGAGCACCGCAATGGGACATCCGAGCGTGCCGTAGGCGAGCAGCGTCTTTCGATCAATACGTGCAGTCATGCTGGCTCACGCTTGGCGACAGGCTATCGTACACCTCACGAGACCTGCGTGATTCCAAAACCTCTCACATGCAGCGCAGATGTCCCACAAGCGTCCGGGTCGATCTCGCAAACGCCCGCATGACCCGCCCGCTAGACTTTTCGTGTACCCCATCAAGGCGCGTCGTACATGGTCGCAGGACTTATTCGAAGAATCACGCAGTTTCGCTATCTCGGATACGCCATGCTCGGCGCGGGCTTTCTCGCCATCGAGAGCGGATACGCCTACGCATGGCTTTGGATCGCCTGTGCGAGCTTGGCGTGGCCGCTCAGCCTGCACTTGAGTCTCGCGCTACCGCTCAGTCCACGCTACATTCAAGCCTTTGAGAACTTCGCAGGCCCGATGTGCGCGGCGTTATTTCAGTTCCCGCCAGTGCTATTCATGGCGCTACTGGTATCTCTCGTTTCCGGCAACTTGGCGCAAGGCGGCATCAGGCGCCTGCCGGAAGCACTGTTCGCGGTTGGTGTGGGCTCGATGGCTGGCGACTGGACGGCATCAAGGCTCAGTCTACAGTTCGAACTTGCGCCGACAGGATTATCCGATCTCATTGGCTATGCGCATATCCTCTTGTTCACTTCGCTCTTAAGCGCGGCTGGTTATGAGCGCAGCCTGCGCATGCACCACGCCCGCAGCGAACTCAAGGAAGAGTCGCGCGCGCTTCACGCCTTCAGTGATCGCATCGCCAAGTATGTGGATCCAAGCCTTTCCAAAAGGCTGCGAGCAGGTGCCGCGCCGCAACTGCCGCACCGCAGGCTGTGGGTGAGCGCTTGCTTTGTTGATCTGGCGGGGTTCACACATATGAGCAGCCGCATGGCACCGGAAGCCGTGTGTGAAACAGTGAATCTCTTTCTTGCATGCGTCTCTCGTCTTGTCGTGAAGATGAACGGACGCATGGACAAGTTTCTTGGCGACGGCGTGCTAATCACCTTTGGTGATATGGACGGGCTCAGGGAAGAAGCCGATTCGCGACAAGGCATCGCGAATACGATGCTCGACTTTTGCGCGAGCATGCCGCAAGCGATAGACAAGATCAATCGGGAACTCGACGCACGTGCGCTGCCTGCTTCGCTGTCCATGCGCATGGGCGCGGCATCTGGCTACTGCACGGTCGGCGATTTCGGCGAAGGCGAGCGACTCGATTACACGGTGATCGGCCCTGCGGTCAATCTCGCGAGCCGATTGGAGGCCTTGGCGCCCGAAGGCGGACTGCTCATTGATGAGGCGACGCACAAGCTCGCGAGCGACCGCTGGCCGAGACAACATGTGGGAACGCGCGAGATCAAGGGGTTAAACGAAGCAGTAAACCTCTGGCAGATGCCGCTCGGTTGAGTTTCGATATACTCCACGAATGACCACCGACATGCCCTTCATCGCCGCCTGCCGCGGCGAAGCGACCCCGCACACGCCCATCTGGCTGAATCGCCAAGCGGGCCGCTACATGCCCGCCTACCACCGCATCAAAGGCAACCTCACGAGCAAAGCGTTCTTTTTGCACCCGCAGCGCGCAGCGGATATGACGCTCACAGCGCAGCGGCTGCTCGGCGTGGATGCGGCCATCCTGTTCACCGACCTCTTGCCAGTGCTCGAACTGATCGGACTCGATTTGGACTATCAATCAGGCGTTGGCCCTGTGTTCAGCAACCCTTTGCGCGAGGCAAAGGTCATCGAGGCTTTGCCGGGCTATGAAATGGAGCGCGACATGGCGTGCATTTCCGAGTGCATCGGCCTTGTGCTTATCGACTTGCCGCGCGAAGTGGCGCTCATTGGGTTTGCTGGCGCACCTTTCACCTTGGCTTCCTACGCCGTCGAGGGACATGGCGGCGGCAACAAGGAGACGGTCAAACGCATGATGCACGATGCACCAGCGACTTGGGGCACGCTCATGCACACGCTCGTCGATCTCGTCGCTGATTTCATCGACCTACAAGTCAAAGCGGGCGTCCACGCGATTCAACTGTTTGACTCTTGGGTCGGTGCGCTGTCTTTGAGCGACTATCGACGCTTCGTGGCGCCTTGGACGAAAGCGCTCATTGACCGGGTTCGCGAGAACGCGGGACCGCAGGTGCCCATTATTCTGTTTGCCGTCGGCAACGGACATCTACTCTCAGATATGGCCGCCGCAGGCCCGGACGTGATGGCACTCGACTGGCAAGTGCCGCTCGGTAAGACATGGGATACCTTGGGATGCCGTGCGGTGCAGGGCAATTTGGATCCGGCGGTGCTGCTGTGCGATGAGAAAACGATTGCTGCGGAGGCGAGGCGGATACTCAATGAGGCTGGCGGGCGACCGGGACATATCTTTAATCTGGGGCACGGGGTGCTGCCGCAAACGGATGAGAATCGGGTGAAGGGGTTGGTGGAGTTGGTTCGGGGAACGGGCTGCTGAACACGCCAATCAGGTAGCGCGTGAATTGCTGTGCTTATACTATGCGGCTTGAAACAGGGCATAGCTCATGCGCGGACGAACAATCTCGCTCACTAGCGCTGAACGATCAGGGCAAAAGGAAGACTGATTATGGCTCGCGCAGATCTCATACTCAATTTGGTGAAAGCGAGTCGCCAAGGCAATGACGAACAGGTCCGCAAGACCGTGGAAGCGCTGGCTGCGAACGAACGTGCCAAGAACCACACCGTCCTTGCAGACCGGCTATTGGCGCAACTGCAAGTGGAGAATGGCCGAGCAGTCACACCGGCACCCTTTGTGCGGCAATGTGATTCAGCGATGGTCACAGAAAAAACCCCCTGTCGGCGCATCAATGAATTGATACTCACGTCTCAAGCTAAAGAAACCATAGATGAACTAGTCGCTGAGCATCAGAGAGCAGACCTACTGAGGTCATACAACCTAGAACCACGTAATCGCGTGCTATTGGCGGGGCCGCCTGGGAATGGCAAGACTACACTTGCAGAGGCTCTCGCCGATTCGCTTGGTGTCTCGTTATTGGTCGTTCGTTACGAGGCAGTCATCGGCAGCTATCTAGGGGAAACCGCACAGCGCATCGCCAGAGTTTTTGACCATGCGCGATCACGACATTGCGTACTTCTCTTCGACGAGTTCGATGCCGTAGGCAAGGAACGAGGCGATGCGCACGAGACTGGCGAAATAAAACGTGTCGTCAGTTCGCTGCTCTTGCAGATTGACGCACTGCCTAGCTACGTTGTTGTGGTCGCCGCGAGCAACCATCCTGAACTTCTTGACCGAGCGGCATGGCGGCGATTTCAGATTCGATTGGAGCTACGCCAGCCAACTCTGCCGCAAATCGCTAAATGGCTCTCAGAATTTGAGCGAAGAAGTGGATACTCGTTCGAAGTGCAGAGAAAGGAATTCGCTCGAAAACTACGCGGGTTGAGCTTCGCGGAAATTGAAGATTTCTGCACCGACCTCTTAAGAAAGCAAGTTCTTGATGGACCTGATGCCTGTCCAAAGAGAACTCTAGATTGCCGACTGCGGCAATGGAACCACAGACCCGGAGTAGTCTCGTTCGATGGTTTCGATTCAGCCGAATAAGTCATGGCCGAATTCGACTATCCGATTCTGGTGTTTCCTGAGCCTGCGCCTGCGGAAAGGACCAAAAGGATACCAAAAAGAACCTTACACTCATGATGTCTGACGGACGGGCTATGAATGAGCTTCGAAGCCTCTTCGAGAAATGGCAAAAAGACCCAGCAGCCAGGTTTGCCCGAGGATTGGCACCGCTAAAGAAGGCGTTTAAGCACCTGCTTGCTATTCGTCCATGGAGTGTCATAGACCGATTGAGCGAAACTGGACTATTGGAAGACTGGAAGGCGCGGACAGAGTTTGATCAGGAGAATGTCTTTTTCGAGGCCGAGCTTTGGTATCGGCGAAGTGAGGAACGTCACCAAGCCGCTGGCAATCAGCTTCGCCTTCTTGTAGAGGAATTGAATGGTGAGATCGTCATGCGCAATAGACAGCATTGCCTAGGGCACGGGGTGCTGCCGCAGACGGATGAGAATCGGGTGAGGGGGTTGGTGGAGTTGGGGCTTACAGAATCGTCTACCTCTCAATCAGCTCCACACCGGAAATGCCCGCAACCTTGCACGCAGTCCTTATGTGGTCGCGGATGCTCACTGTGCTGAGGTTCGTTCCCATCCACCAACCAACACCTAAGTCAATGGAATGGTCTTCTATTAAGTGACGGCTTTTCGGCGGATATAACGCCTTTCGATCTCGACTCACCAAGGCCCGATGACGGCTCTGGGTCTCGCGTGAATATCTTTCCATCAACTCTTCGTCGCAGGCCACAAACCTTTTCACTATTTCAACCAGCGTGGCTTTTGCTGTTCCAGTCTTAACCTGCTCGCCGAGATAGGTGAACCCTGCAATCTTGGTTCTTCCGACGCTCGCTGCCTCCTTAGACTTGGAAACAGAGGGAGTGAAACCACGCTCGGTAGCTGGCTGTATCTTCTGCGGGTTGCTCGGCGATGCACTCATTTCTCGAAGGAATTTTTCGACATCATCCAGATCGAGTTCGATACCGCAAAGCTCCTTGACTTCTTCTTGGAGACATTCTTGGATGAGTCCTCCAGGCTCTTTGATCAGAGCATTCCAAACGTTTGGCAACTCTCCGCGCGCACGGTCCTTCTCCTTATTGCTCTCGCGTCGAGACTCCGCATTCCGACGGGCGTCCCCGGAAAGCACAAATTTTCGCCCCACATGCTTCCGCAAGAACTCCTCATGCTTTGGGATTTCCCGCTCGTCTAACTCGATCCTGTGAAATCGACGATCAGACGGCAGTCCTTCGGCCATGCTCAGGTAAAAATCCCATTGCTTACCGTCGGTCAGTATGAGAATTGGAACACCTTGATTGTTAGCGTATTCGAATAGTTGCGTTTCAGCGCTTACATCAATCTTCCCAATCCGCTTGGCCTCAACGAAAACGCGCGGCTTGCCTTCGCCGAGCAAAGCATAGTCCACCCATCCTTTACCTCCTCCTCGTGGAACAGGATACTCTGGGAGCAAGACATGCGGATTGGCATCGTCCCAGCCAAGTGCGCGAAGGATCGGAAGTATGACTGCACTCTTGACTTGGGCTTCGTTTTTCAATTGCCCTGAAGCCAAATTCTTGACGGCTTTCTCCAATGACTTATGAATGTCCATTAAGACTATATTGAGCGCGGGCGCGACGAGGTGATAGACGAAATATTCTAATCGTTTTTCGAGCCTCGTCGCAGACGTACTATGCCTGAAATCGCTACGCAGAATTTCGGCGATTCACCAAACTAACCCACCGAGATTCAGGGTGCTCCTATGTGCCGCTCTTCTAGCTAAGGCGTATCACCTTGCCGAGATGAGATGTGTCCAAACGAGCCCGTCTGTGCGAGCAAAGTGCTTATCGTAGTAAAGGAGGTCTGCACCCGTCTCCATTCCACATTGACTCGTCAATGTGCGACAGATCTCCAAGGGCTTGCTCCATCTCATTCAACTCGTCAGCTGTCCAAGTTCCTATCAGGTGGTCGAGGGACGTTCCAACGGTGTCACGGGCGTTGGCATCATCCCCAATCCCAGCGCCTCGGCGCAACAGTTTGAGCACTGCGCGATTGAGCGAGATACCTTCACCGCGTGCAAGCCGCACGATATATTGCTCCAAGTCCTTATCAAATCCCCTAATGGTCAATTGATTCATTTCTTCCGTCCCTTGAATCACGTTCTGATTCAACGTGAATCATCATACTGATTGATACGAGCTTGAGACAACCAAACCTCATTCGAAGTGTTGGCAACAACTTGAAGTCTTTTTTGCGCGCACAGAGTCGAGATGTGGGTATTGGGCTCGACTTGTCGTACTTGCCAAAACGAGTTATTTCAGCTCTCCAAGCGGTCAGTCGTCAATGTACTCAATCCGAACCGTCTGATCTTCTGGATCGTAAGTCATGGCGACCCCCATCTGAAGTTCTGGCTGACTTACCGACGCTCGTGTGAAGACCGGCTGATTTGATCCTTGGTCTCTCCGGGCAGAGACGGTGATAAGTCCGTCTAGATGGATATGCGAAGCCTCAGCCCCAATGCGGTTGCAAAAGGCATAATCGCTGTCATGCACAAGTTCCGGCCAGTCGGATAGCTTAGGCCGGAGATCCTTCACTGTTCCCTCGAACCTGTACCTAAATCGCTGGTAGAAAAAGGTGCGCGCACTGGGTGGCTCGCCGATGCGCTTCAGCAACCAATGCTTGACTTCAGCTACAGCGGTCTTGTCCTCAAATGATCCATATAGAACGGGAAAACTGCCATCAGAGAACCTTGTCAGATGCTTTGACTTACGTCTTCGTTTGAAGGGCATGTCCAAAAGTTGCTGGTCTCGTTGGCTTCCGTATCCGCTTGACCGCAAGAGTTCTGTTATTTCCCGCCTCCCAATCAGATCGAATTCCATCTGCTCGAACACTTCTTCAAGGTTTCGCAGACGATCAAGACGATAAATCCAACGGCTACTCCTCTTGCTAGGCACCTCCTCAAGCATAGCTACTTGCTCGCAAGAGCATCGACATAATCCCTTGCTATCAGAAACGACTCCATTGGTCCCTCAAGGAGTAGTGACATAGGAGATTTCTGATCTAGCAGTTGGTGAGATTCACGCAACCATTCGTTCTCGACCGCTAAGTCTTGGAATACAGAGTTCAACGTGGCACGAATCCACACGAGATGGGCAATTCGGTCTAGAACATCTCGACCTCGTAGACGATCAGAACCACGCAGTACTCGAATCAGATAGTCTCGATCATCATGGTCGTCTGTCGCATCGAATCCCAATAGCTTAAATACATCCTCTTCTGATAGGTTCCAAACGCTTCGCAGTTTGGATATGAACTGCACCGGACCTGTCAGTCTCTTACTCTGTCCGAATTTGATCGGCGCAGGCATATCTTCGAGTTGATTCATAGACCACATGTCGGACGGATACATAGCATCGCCTGACTTTCCGCTATGTCCGTTAATCGAGAGTTCCACCTATTAATCCTCAAAGAGAGGGACGAATAATACGGAGCCATCTGCTCCCGCGCTACCATTTGCGCCATTGTTGTATCCATCGCCACCCGTTCCTCCATCTCCGCCCTTACCGATGCTGATTTCGAAGAGACTATTGGCACTAAGGTCTGTTAGTTTTATGACGTGAACCTCTCCGGCAAAACCTCTACCCCCATCTCCCCCATTGGCAGTATTGAGAGACTGATCGGCTTGTTTCGCTATTCCTCCAATCCCTCCTTCGCCCCCGCTACTGTAGCGACAGCCTCGACCCTGCTTTCCATCTGTTGGAGCGCCATCGACAAATCCCCCTGTC
>JAPYNO010000055.1 GCA_028283025.1 Pseudomonadales bacterium
GGGGGGATGGTTTCAGGATGTCTTCCTCAGGGTTAGTGTCGGCCCCATTATACCCATTTTGCTCTCCGTGGGAAAAAGTTCCACTTGCCTGCTCCTCCGCATTGTTCCAGCCGAAAAACACGGACACCGGATATGCCACATTCATGGCGAAATGTGTTAACAGGCCCTCATATCAATCGCGCTTTATTTCAATCAAATATGTACGCTGATTGCTACTGAAACAGCGCTGAAATGCTCGACCCGCAGTGAATGGCCTTGATCGCCTCGGCAAAAAGCGGTGCTACCGAGATTTGGATGATGGGGAAATCAGGCGATGCCTTGACGGGAATGGTGTTGGTCACGACCAGCCGTTCGATTGCCGATTCAGCGAGCCGTGTGATCGCAGCACCGGACAGCACGGGATGCACAGCCGCTGCTTCAACGCGCAGTGCGCCTTGGGAAGCGAGGAAGCTCGCCGCTTCGAGGAGCGTAGCGCCACTGGCGACTTCATCGTCGATGATGAGCGCATTGCGGCCTTGGACTTCGCCAATGAGCGCGACGGCGCGCGGCTGCTCGGAATCGTCTTGACGGCGCTTGTCGATGATTGCCACCGGTAGGCCGAGGCGCTCGGCGTAGCTTTGCAAATCCTTGGCCTCGCCAACATCACTCGCGACGAGCACATGATCGCCGGGCGCAGTGGAGGCTCTCAGGTGATCGCAGAGAATAGGCGTCGCATTGAGTTGATCGACAGGAATGCGGAAAAAGCCTTGCACCTGCGGCGAATGCAAGTTCATAGTCAGCACTCGGTCGGCGCCTGCGGTTTCGAGCAAATCCGCCATCAAGCGCGCTGCAATCGAGATGCGCGGACGATCCTTCTTGTCCGAGCGCGCATAGGGGAAGTAGGGCAGGACAACTGTGATGCGACCTGCGGATGCGTGCTTCAAGGCATCGATCATGATCAGCAGTTCGATGATGTGGTCAGATAAGGGCGGGGTCGATGTTTGAATGACGAACACATCCTGCTCGCGCACATTTTCAAGGCACTGGAACATGAGGTTCTCGTTGCCGAAACGCTTGCAAAGCGTGCGTGCGAGCGAGATGCCTACACACTCGCTGATCTCGCGTGCGAACGCCAGATGCGAGTTGCCAGCGACCAATGTGATTTCGCCGTTCATGGTGCGCATTCTATGGTCAAGCGCGCAAATCTAGTAATATCACGCGCCTTGATTCCTGACAAGCAACCAAAATTCATGGCATTTAGGTTATTTACTTCCGAGTCTGTGTCGCAAGGACATCCCGACAAGGTCGCTGACCAGATTTCCGATGCCGTGCTCGATGCGCATCTTGCGCAGGATGCGAATGCGCGTGTTGCCTGCGAGACCATGCTGAGCGGCAAGGGCGTGGTGGTGGCGGGAGAATACCGCTCGAATGCGCATGTCGATCTCGAAGCGGTTGTGCGCACAACGCTTGCAGGCATCGGCTACGACGCTGATGAGCACTGGTACAACGGCAACACCTGCAATGTCCTCCTACACATGGGTGCGCAATCGCAGGAGATCGCCGAAGGCGTGGATGAACGGGATGACCACGAGCAGGGCGCAGGCGACCAAGGCATGATGTTCGGTTTCGCGTGCGATGAAACCGAAGAGTTCATGCCCGCGCCGATCGCCTATGCGCATCGGCTCATGCGTGTGCAATCTGAACTGAGAAGATCTGGCGAGCTCGAATGGCTCGGGCCGGATGCCAAGAGCCAGGTCACTTTCGAGTATCAGGACGGCGAACCCAAAGGCATCGAGTGCGCCATCGTCTCCACACTGCACGATGGGCGTTTGAGCGAGGCATCCGTCCGAGACGAGGTGGTCGAGCGCATCATCAAGCCGACGCTCAAAGACTACTTCGGCAATCAGACGCAGGTGTGGGTCAACCCGTCGGGTAGTTTTACCGATGGCGGGCCGCGCGTTGATGCCGGATTGACCGGGCGCAAGATCATCGTCGATACCTACGGCGGCATGGCGCGGCATGGCGGCGGCGCGTTCTCCGGTAAGGATCCGTCAAAGGTGGACAGGTCGGCTGCGTATGCGGCAAGACATGCGGCCAAGAATATTGTCGCGGCAGGCATTGCGAAACGCTGCGAGCTGCAAGTGTCCTACGCCATCGGCCAGGCCAAGCCGACCTCCCTGTCCCTTGAGTTTCACGGCACGCTGCGCGCAGGATTGGTCGCGGCCGAAGTTGAAGCCGCCGCGAGTGAGATTTTCGATATGCGTCCGAAGATGATCGTGGAGCGGCTCGCTCTGCTGCGCCCGATTTATTCGAAAACGGCGGCCTATGGCCACTTCGGAAGGGACAGTGAAGATGGCTTCTTCCCTTGGGAGCGGCTTGACAAGGTGGACGCTTTGCGCGCGGCATTGCGCCTCGATTGATGGAGCACTGCGCTAGCGCCACCACCATTGAACTCGCCAAGGAGTCCTTCCACTTCTCGGCGGCACACTTCACGCTGTTCTCGCCAACAAGCCGGGAGCGTTTGCACGGTCACAACTACACGGTTCGTTGTCGTGTGAACTGCGAAGTTGGAGAAGCTGGGCTCGCCTTCGATTACACAGATCTCAAGCAGCGGCTCAAAGACCTGTGCGCGTCGCTTGATGAGTTCACGCTCATTCCAAAAGATTCGCCGTGGCTTGATGTGCACGAGGCGGATGGTCAGGTCATCGTCCACTTCAATGACGATACCTTCAGCTTGCCAACGAAGGATGTGCGTGTGTTGCCGGTCGCCAACATCACGCTTGAAGCCTTGGCAGCGCACCTGATTGATACGCTGCTGGCAACCGAGGATCTTGCACTTGCCAAGTGTTCTTCACTAACCTTAAGCGTGTCATCGTCGCCGGGTATTTGGGCCGAAGTCACGAGCGAGATAGTGCGTCATGGATGAAAACCCTGTGATGAAAACGCTCGTCATTACCGGTGCGAGTGCCGGCATCGGTCTTGAGACCGCAAAGCTGTTTTTGCAGGACGGTTATTCGCTTGTCACGCTTTCGCGTCGCAGGTGCCCGATATCGGAAGCGCACCATATGTTCTGTGACCTTGGCGAGCCACAAGCGCGGGCTGCCGCAGCCGATGAGCTTGCATCTCAGCTACCAAGCTCATCAGAGATCTGCCTCGTTCACAACGCTGGAACGCTCGCGAGCGGTAGTCTGTTTGAAGCGACGGAGGAACGATTCAGGCGCGCCATCGAGATCAATATGCTCGCGCCACTTGCGCTCAATCGTGCGCTCATCAAGAAGATGGCGCCGGGTTCGAGCATCATCTACTTGGGTTCGACCTTATCCGAGATCGCCGTGCCCGGCTCGTTCGCCTATGTCGCCACCCGCCATGCCACGCTTGGCATGATGCGCGCGACTTGCCAAGACCTCGCTGGCACCGGCATTCACACAGCAGCCGTGTGCCCAGGGTTCACCGACACAGAAATGCTACGCGACCATCTGCCCGAGCAAGCACTTGCAAGTGTCGCTCAAGCGAACGCCTTTGGACGGCTTGTTGAGCCTGCGGAAATCGCCGAGTGCATTCGCTTTGTTGCCAGCCAGAGGGCGCTGAACGGCGCGGTACTGCACGCCAACCTTGGTCAAATTCAGCGTTGAGCGACAACGCGCGCATCGATGACACAGAACGCCGCGAGCGCGTGTTCATCGTGCTCGCAGGCGTGTTTCTATGCGCGATGACGCTCCTCAACGTTCTTGGCATCAGTCGCTTTATTCAGTTCGGCCCGCTGCAGCTTGCGATCGGCGTGCTGCCTTATCCCTTGACATTCCTGTGCACCGATCTAATTAGTGAAATCTACGGCCGCCGGCGCGCGACTTTCCTTGTCTATACTGGTTTTGGCCTCAATTTCTTCATTCTCGCCGTCATGTGGCTTGGCATGGCGGCTGCGCCAGCCGATGGTCAGCCGCCTTCATGGCAGGTGTTGTCGCTCGCTGAACCTATTCGTCTCGCGAACGGCGCGTATTTCGAAGGCGAGGTCGAACTTTTCCAGATTCTCTATGAGAACACTTCCGGCATTGTTGTGGGTTCGATGGTCGCCTACATGTTCGCGCAGTACTGGGATGTGCGCATCTTTCATTTCATCAAGGGCTTCACTGGCGAGAAGCACCTTTGGCTCAGGAACAATCTTTCGACCATGTCGAGCCAGTTGATCGACACTGCGGTGATCAGCAGCTTCACCTTCGGCGTCGCGCTCTTTGCGGGCGACATTACGTTCACGCAGTTTTTGATCTACCTTGGCAGCGGCTATGCCTTCAAAGTGACGGTCGCGGTGCTCGACACAGGCCCCATGTACGCCGCGCGCCATTACTTGCGCCGCTACATTGGAGAGCGCTAGCTCGGCAGCGAATTTCGTTTTCGTGTAATCACCATGCGTAGGTGTTTGTGCGGGGCGCTCGTCGGCAGCATATTGAGGCGCAGCTCATAGGACGAAGGCGTTATCTTGAAGTTGAAGTAATGGACAAAGGCAAGCAGGTTCGCGAGCAGGTGGAGTTCGCTCTGGTCGCTTGCGGGGCAGGCGTGACTGCCAAGCCCGAAAGGCGCGAAGGCACCAGGGCGCAGATGTTCGGCTCGAGCTGGTGCGAAGCGTTCGATATCGAAGCTCGCAGGATCCTTGAAGACCTCCTCAAGATAGTGCGGCGTACATTGCGCGAGCAGTACCCGACTGCCGATTGGCAGATCGCATCCGGCAGCGGACAAGGGGTTCATGACTTCGCGCAGGACAAACGGGGACGGCGGGAAGATTCGCAATGTCTCAAGATAGAGCCGTCGCGCGATGTCTACTTGTTCGGAGGCAAACGCATCGGCTGTGAGCGCATTGCTTGAGAACATAGCGTCTGCTTCCTGCTTGACTTGCTCGTGCAGGTACGGGTGTGAGGCGAGGGTACACAAGCAGAGCGCCAACTGATCACCGAGGCGCTTGACGGCGATCAGCACCTCTTCAAGCTGTGGGGGAAGGTCGATCAAGGGCAGTGTGTGCGGGTAATCCGCATTGGCTTGCAAGAGTGCTGTGCGCCAGTCTGGCGAGTCTTTTTTGTCGCTGAACACATCATCACGGAGCGCCCTATCAATTCGCGCTCGCTTGCGTGCGATCAAGGGTGAGCGCTGCATCGTCTGCGGCAGCAGGCCCAATCCTGTTGTCAAGAGCTCTCGGCGCTGAACGGCGATGAACTCGCTCATGCAGCTGAGCGATTCAATACCGAGGCCGAGCGTGCATAGCTGCCGTTCAGCAAGGCGCTGACACGTTTCGGTGAGGTTCAAGACATCACCTAACTGCCAGTCGGACATGACTTCACAGGTGGTCGCCTGCAACTTGTCAAGACGGTCAGCGAGGCTGCGGCGCGCGCGAACCGGCGCGAGCGCCTCATTGAGTAAGGTGCGACGTTCCCCTTCGTGCTGCAAACGCGAAATAGGCCGTAAGTGGCGGTGACCTTGCTCAGCCGCCCATATGTTGGCATCAACGCCCATGAGCACAACGAGTGGCGTGCTTGAGAAAGGCGGTTGCAATAGAAGCTGCGGTCCGTTGGCTCGATAGAGCGCCGCGAACGCCTGACCGAGCCTGCCTTGATGCACATGGCGCAGCAGCCTCGGAGTGCGCAGCAGGCGCACGATGCGCTCGCTATGCGTGATGCCAGCTTCAGATACCACGGCGGTGTCGGCTCTTGAACATGTCACTGAGACAGATGTTAGCGTGTTGCTAGCGCTAGTGTCCTGTCCGGTTAATTCGTGTGTTTTAGGCGCTAGGCCATTTCGTTCATTGGCAAGGCGCGACAACGCAGTGTGGCAGGCCCCCCACATTCTTGCAGGAGCAAGAATGCACGGCGCAGCCGCCCGCAGGGGCAGGCACATGGATGTGCCTGCTGACATAAGGCGGAGCAACGCAGCCAAGGGGCGAAATGGCCAAGAATAATCACACGAATTAGCCGGACAGGACACTAACCTATTGACAAGTTGCGCCGCTGATTTCACGATGCACTGCCACGTTCCTTGGAGTTGGAGCCATGCGGTCAGTCAAGGTCACGGAGTATATGGCGAGAAACCTCACGACGTTCACGCCGGAAACCAAGGTGTTCGACGCCTTGGAAGTCCTGCTCAGAAAAAACTACTCGGGCGCGCCCGTCGTCAACGCGAGTGGTGAACTCGTGGGCGTGCTCTCAGAGGCGGACCTCATGCGCGTTGCCATCCAGGGTAGTTACCATGGTGACACCTCGGGATTGGTGGGTGACTTCATGTCAACGAAAGTGACTAGCATCGCGCCGGACTTGGATTTGTATTCAGTCGCCGAGATGTTCGCGAAGCATCACTACAAGCGGTTTCCGGTGGTGAGCGCCGGCAAGCTCGTCGGTATGATCAGCCGCCGCGACGTGCTACAGGGCGTCGAGGATTTTGTCGCCGGACGGCGCCGTTAGGAATACTTCAATATGCCAGCATTTGAACGACACGGAATCCGCATACACTTTGAACAGTATGGCGCGCGCGCCGATGTGCCAGTTGTGCTCATTCACGGACTCGGTTGTCAACTCATCGAATGGCCGCCAAGCTTGATCGATGCCTTGACCGCGGGCGGCTATCGCGTGATCACTTTCGACAACCGGGATGCCGGACTTTCGAGCCATCTCGATGACCTTGACGCCATCACGCCGGATGTCATGGAATTACTTGATGGTGACAGCGATTCGCCGCACAACAAAAGTCTCTACGGCCTGTCCGACATGACATCCGATGCGGTGGCGCTGCTCGACTATCTCGGCCAGTCGGGCGCGCACATTGTCGGCCTTTCTATGGGCGGCGCGATTGCCCAGCGCATTGCCATCGAACACGCGCCGCGCTGCTTTAGCATGACCTGTCTGATGACCTTTGCGAACAGTCCGGCGCGCGAAGAGATGGATGCCGACACCGTCATGCCGTTCTTTGCGGCAGCGCCGTCGAACGATCTAGATTCGCTCGCGTTGCAACGCCGGGCTGGTTGGGATGCTGTGGCAGGTGCGCACTTCGTATCGAGCGAGTGCGGCATGGGCCGCTTTGCGAAAGAGGCTGTCACGCGGGCATCCAATCGCAATGGGTTCGCTCGCCAGCTGCACGCCATCCGTGCCGACGGCGATCGCACAGAGCTTCTGCGAACCGTTGATGTGCCGACCTTGGTGATTCACGGCGAAGTCGATCCCTTGGTGCCAATCTCGTCCGGCGAGGCCATCGCCAACGCTATGAAAGGCGCGGAGTTTGAGCCAATTGGTCATATGGGGCATGACTTGCCGGAGCCGCTTGTGCCGAGCCTTGCCGAGCACATGCTTGCGCATATGGATTCGATCGAAGTCGAGAGATAGCGGTCTCCAAGCTGTATGATTGCCTCGCAACGCTAGAGAAGTATGGGCCATGGGTCTCGAACAACGCCTGTTCGAACGCTACATCACCAAAGGTAGTTTGAAGGTCGTCTTGCCGGATGGTCGCGCGCTCGCCTATGGTAAGGGCGAGCCAAGCGCGACTTGGGTGATTCACTCGAAGTCGGCACTCGCTAAGATGCTCGCCCATCCGCAGCTCAATCTTGGTGAGACCTATATCGATGGCGGCTGGGATGTCGAGGACGGCAGCCTCTATGACCTCATCACGCTGCTGCGCATTAACCTAGAAGCGGCGATGTCAGAGAAAGGCGGCGGCGGATTGCTTGCGTCCCTAGTCAGCGCCTTTCAGAAAGTCAATACGCTGGCGGCCAGTCGGCGTAATGTCAGTCATCATTATGACCTCGACGAATCGCTGTTCCGTGCGTTTCTCGACGAGAACATGCACTATTCGTGCGCCTACTTTGAGCGTGAGGATGCAACGCTTGAGGAAGCGCAGAACGCCAAGGCGCGACACATCATGACAAAGCTGCACCTTCGCGAAGGCCAGCGCGTGCTCGATATCGGTTGCGGCTGGGGCGGCCTTGCGCTCTATTTGGCCGAGCACGCAGGCGTGTCCGTGAAGGGGGTGACGCTCTCCAAAGAGCAGCTTCGAGTTGCGCGCGCCGAAGCGCAAAAGCGTGGTCTTGGCAATCGCGTGCAATTTGAGTTGCAGGACTACCGAGAGGTTGACGAGACCTTTGATCGAGTTGTCAGCGTCGGCATGTTCGAGCATGTCGGCAAGGCGCACTATCCTCAGTTCTTCAAGCAGGTTGGCAAGTGCCTGAAGCGGGGTGGCTTGGCGCTTCTGCACACCATCGGCTCTAGCAAGCCGCCGAACCCTACCAATCCTTGGATCAGGCGGCATATCTTTCCGGGCGGGTACATTCCTTCGTTCTCTGAGCTTGCGCCGAACGTTGAAGCATCGGCAGTTGACCTGACTGACCTCGAAGTGCTGAGGCTGCACTACGCCTATACGCTTCGCGAATGGCACAGACGATTTCAAAGTGTGCGTGAGGCGTTCGTCAAGTCGCGCGGTGAGCGCTTCTGCCGCATGTGGGAGCTGTATTTGGTGTTTTGCCAAACGGCATTTGAGCTTGGTGAACTGGTCGTGTTTCAATTACAGCTTGCGAAGCCGCCGCACGCCACGCCGATGACGCGCGATTATTTATATCAGTAGGTATCGTAGATGGGCTGGAATATCGAAGCGCACGCGAAGCGTATTGAAGATCAGGGATACAGCCTTGCGACGAGCGTGATGAGCGAGGCGCTTATGGCCCGTATCCGCTCGCAGCTCAAACCGCACTTCAAGACTTCCCCCAAAGGGCGAAACAATTTTGAAGGCTTCGAGACGCAGCGCTTGTATGCGCTGCCAATCAAGTCCGCGGCCTCGGCTGAGTTGATCGAGCATCCTCTTGTTCTTGCTCTCGCCGACCGCTTCCTGCGCCATGACTATCGTCTCTCCGCAGCGATTGCCATCAGAGTACATGGCGGCGAGACGCCGCAGGATTTTCACCGCGACGACAATCCCGCAGGCGCACCGGATAAGGGTGCGCGCGATATGTGGGGGTTCTCGACCATGTGGATGCTAGACGACTTCACCGAATCGAACGGTGCCACCGAAGTGATTCCGGGAAGCCACGCTTGGCCGGCCGAGCGTGCGGCCGAT
>JAPYNO010000056.1 GCA_028283025.1 Pseudomonadales bacterium
GTGGACGCACTCGCCATCCTGACGATCAAAGACATCTTGCCCTCTCCGGGCAATTGACTTGACGCCAATTGCGCCGCGTCAAGCAGAAGATAGCACTTCCTCGCCGTCAGCGCCAGCAAGCCGGGCGGACTGTCAACGGCTTGCGACAGGTCATCGACAGCGTACCATTCCATGGCGCCCGTGTAGAACACGACCGGCAGGATGACTGGGCACCGATTGCCCCTGCGCAGGCAGTCCTCCCACACCATCCCGCACTGCACCATCATCCTCGCTGGCATGGCCGAATCGGGTGTCGACTGCGCTTCGATCAGCAGCACCACGCGCGCGCCTTCGGCGAGCTCGAATTCCCATGCGACGTCGGCACGCCGTAGGACGAGCCGCGAATCCACCCGCTCCTCTGGAAACCGTCTCAGCGTCGATGCGTCGAACGCGGGCAGCGTCCCTTCCGGCAGGCAATTCCGAAGCAAATCCGCCACCACGTCCGCGTGCGCGAACAGTCGCTTCGCGATGCGGTCGTGGCCTTCTCGGATGTCTGTCTCGTCTGCCATGCGCACACTGTGCCGACTCTTCGACATGGACGTGTTGCGACATTTGCCCAACCTGTTGTGGGTGATGTCGCTAGGACTTGAGAGACATGGGCTTACCGGCGCATAAAGCGCCCCTCCGCGCTCGCGACGAGTTGCCCACTCTCCACTATATGGGCGTGTGCTTGCATGACCTTGAGGCGACCCTTGGCTTCAACCTGCCTCGCCTGCAAAGCAACTGCGGTGCCAATTGCCAAGCTCGCGCCATAGCGAATCTGCATTCGCGCCGTCACCACCACCTGCCCTTGCAGAAAATGATAATTGGCCATGACATCGTCGAGCAGGCTGAAGATGATGCCGCCATGCGTCATACTGTCGTAGCCGCTGTGTTCTTCGGCGGGTGTGAATTCGGCGCGGCAAACCTGGCTCTCGCCATCGGACTCAAGGCGGAACTTGACTTTGAGTCCGATTGGGTTGTTCGGACCGCAAACGAAACAATGATTGGCTGGCGAATCTAACCGCATAGGCTCTCACACAAACGAGGCTCAAAAGCCGTATTCTGAAACATGAAGGAACTGATCGACAAGCTAGAGAACATCCTTGGGTCGCCACTCGACCCAGCGGATGCCAACGCGCAGATGCTTGCAGGCGTCTCGGTCGCATTGCGCGAGCGCCAGCAGGACGCCGACTTTGAAGCGCTCTTTATTCGTCGAAGTATCCGAGAAGACGATCCTTGGTCAGGTCACATGGCGTTCCCAGGCGGACGCTTCGATGCCAGCGACGGCTCGCTCAAACACACCGCCATCCGTGAAGCGCAGGAGGAAATTGGCCTTGATCTCGTCGCGTTCGGCAACTATCTCGGCGCCCTCGCACCGCTCGAACCCATGCGCTCGAAGCCGCCTCGCAACCTCATCATCGAGCCGCACTTCTTCTTGCTGCGAGAGACCCCGGAGTTGACCCTCGACCACATGGAAGTCGCCGAGGCCATGTGGCTGCCTTTGGCACCGATGATCAGCGGCGAGACGCACACCGCCACCGAATACTTCTTTGATGGACGCGCGCACCAGTTTCCGAGCTTCTCAACGCCGGGCGACCAGCCGATCTGGGGATTGACCTACCGCATCCTAGAAACACTTTTCAGCCTGATCGATCCGCACTTCAAACCGCTCGACCTTTCTCAAGCCGATCTCGTCACTGACCAGAATTGAACTACAGAGAATAACTAATTATAAAGTTACATCCGGCGATATTGGCGAAAGTTTGTTCATCGTGATTCTGTAAGAAAGTACAGGTTTAGCTACTTCGATGACCTCCCCTATAGGTGTAAGGCCGATATAGCGTTTAACCTCTTCTGTTTCGTCATCCACGAATACAACGAGCAGCAAATCGGCGGCGTCTAAGCCTTTCACTACTGTTTCTTCAAGATAAACAACAGTGCTAGAGTCAGAGTGTGCTCCCCATATCTTTGATTTAACTTGGAGCCTCTTTCCGTCAGGCAGGGTTCCGTCATAACCCGGCTGATTGGTCCCAGCCTTTTCCATATCGAATTCACTAACGGCAAAGTCTTCGGCGATGCTTGCGCGTTGAGCATCAGTCAATTTTTTCATTTACTGAACCTCGAACTTACTGACGGTAATTTCTTCTCGAGCGCGATCAGACGCGTCGCGAAATATGTCATGAATTTGATTCGCATCACTCGGTGATTCGATAGGCAAGTCCTCCATGCGATAATTCAACATGTTCAGTTTGAACATTGACGAGAGTCCTTGGTTCATAGCGCGGCGGACAGCACACAGATGAAAAGGTTTGATCCCACGCCTCTACAACACTTCATCGCGAATATAGATCGCGACAAGCCGATCCTCTTCGCGGGGCGAGCGACTGAAATCGCGGCCGTCGATGATGCGATCAAGGCGGTCGAACGAGGTTCTGTCGCAGGCCAGACACTCCTCTTTACCAGGTCGCCGGGTGCTGGGAAAACCGCATTGCTTCGCCATCTACAATTGCATTTGACGGACTGCCGATCAGCATCATTCCCCGCACATGCACTGAGCGATCCTCGCCAAGTGATTGATGATGCGATAGAGACCGTGTATCGCAGATTTCCAAAAACGGCTAAGAAGCTACCTCAAGATGCGGCTTACATGACTCTGCTGAACAGAGGGCTATTGCAAGAGTGCAGGGCGAGGCATTTTGATGCGCCCATTCCGTCCATGCGAGACTTTATTGACCGGGAGGCGCGCAAAGAGGGCTGGCAGCCGGCCTGAGAACAGGGAGCGGGCGAACGCCGACCTCGTCACTTAAGAAGCCATCTGGCGCTGATAGCTAAGAATCGCCAGCCCCTTGGAAACGCTGCCGAAGGTGTCGTGGCGCACAACGCGCCCAGGGAAGAAACAATCCAAGAGGTCGATCACCGCCGGGATCTCCGACGAGCCGCCGGTTCTGAGCACAAGATCAATGTCACCGCCTTCTAGGCCGGCAAGCTCTAGCGTGCGATGTACGGCCTCCGAGAAGCTCTCAAGCGTCTCGTCAATGATCCACTCAAATTCGCTGCGCTTGACTGGGATCGAGAGGTCGAGTTCAGGAATATCGAGCATGGCTTCATTCGCGCTCGACAGGGCGATCTTGCAGTCTCCCACAGCTTGGAACACAGGAAAGCCGAGATTCTGGCGCACATAGTCCTTGAGGCGCTCAAACGCCATCACATCTTCGCCGCCGCCCTGAATCGCCTGCTCGATGAGAGTCGTGAAGCGGTTCTGATTGAGTTGGTGCGAAACTGCCCAGTTGAGCAGGAGCGGTGCGAAGTCTTCAAACGGAAACCTTGACCAGGCTTCGCCATGTTTCGTGCGCTTGTTCCAATGCCGACCTTCGCCGATCGCGGGGAAGATGAGTTTGCGCAAGAGTTGCTGATCGATATGATTGCCGCCCAAGCCGAGGCCGTGCGTGGCGACCACTTCAAAGCCGCTTGCCCCAAGCTTCATCACGCACAGGTCAAGCGTACCGCCGCCAAAATCGACCGTCAGCACATGTTGAAGGCCATCGCCCGCACGGTCGTGCAGGTAGCTTGTCGCCGCGGCCACTGGCTCAAGGGCGAATTCGTGGCGCGGCAAGCCAGCAAATTTGAGTCCATCGACCATGCGCTGCAGCGCCGTCTGATTACGCAGCTGTCCGCGCCCTTCGTAGTTGACCGGCCGACCGACGCACACCGTCGCAGCAAGCGGCACCTCGCGTTCAATGCGCTCACGCATGGCTTTGAGTATTGGGGTGATCAATGCGGTCAAGCGAAAATTGCGCTCAAAGACGGCGAGCCGCGGCGTTCGCTCGTCGCCGAGCAAGCGCTTGACACCCATGAATAGCCGCCCCTTGAGGCCGGAATCTTCCATGGCGAGGCCGTAAATCGGACGGCCGCGCGTCGCAAGCGGCGCGTTGCTGCCCGGACCAATCGGCGTATGCCACTCGCTCTCTTCGCCGATGACTTCGGGAATGAACTCGACGGTCCTACCGGTGTTGTCAGCGACATAGGTGAGGATGGCGCTCGCGCCGGTGATGACTTGAAAGCGCCGGTCGAGATAGGTTGCCGACGGCATGATCTCGCGGTCTTCGTCGAGCACGATCTGACGAACGCCAGATTCGTCGCACACCGCCGCCGAGGAGTTGGTGGTGCCGAAATCTATGCCAATGCCGAGTGCCACGTTGCTTCGCGCCGCATCAGCGCGCAGCTTGAATCAGTGCTCCGGCTTCTTGTAGCGCACGAATGTCCTCATCGCCCATACCAAGCCAATCCTTGCACACTGCCATGTTGTGCTCACCCAAGTAGGGCGCGAAGCCGCGAATCTCGCTTTTCGCCGCTGAAAACCGATAGGGCATATTGAGCACCGGACGAGTCTCGCCCGTCGGGTCGGTGATCTCGGTCACGATGCCGCGGTGCGAAATCGCCGCGGATTCGCCGAGCCGGGCTGACTCGCGCACATCGCCCCAAGGAATCCTCAGCTTGTCCATGAGGGCAACGAAAGCCGCTTTTGATGGCAGCGAACACAAGGCATCGCACATCAAGCGACGACGGTTCTCTACCTTCTCCTGCAAAGGTGCATCCTTCGGCGTGTCGTCAACGAGATTGAATTCCGGCGCGAGATGCCGCCAGAGCGCACGCGCATCCCTCGATATGAGCACATGGCCGTCCTTGATCGGCCAGACGCGGTTGCCCAAGGGTCTTGTCGGCAGTGAATCTTCAATCTCATAGATGCCGATGTCGTCGGTTGCGATTTGCGCGTCGATCATCGCCATGTCGAGGTGTTGCCCCTTGCCGGTCGCGCCTCTGAGCAGCAGAGCCGAGAGGATGGCGACAGTGGTGTGCAATCCGGTGTTTGTGTCGGCGACGGAGGCTTCAATGTCGATGAATTCGCCGCCGCTCGCCTTTGCTTGACGCGCGATCAAGCCGGTCTCGGCGTGCACGACGGGCGCAAAAGCGCCGCGACCCGCTTCCGGGCTGTCCGCACCGAAGCCGCTGATCGACGCCATGATCAAGCGAGGGTTGAGTTCACGCAAAACTTGGTAATCAAGCCCGAATTTCTCCATCACATGCGGACGAAAGTTCTCGACGATGACATCGGCCTTGCCTGCAAGCTGCTTGATCAGTTCGACGCCTTTGCCCAAGCTCAAGTCCACGCACAGACCGCGCTTGCCGAGATTCCATTGCAGGAAGTAGCCGGCCATGCCGGCTTGCCGCCGACCCCAATGGCGCGTCATGTCGCCGGTTGGCGATTCGACCTTGATGACATCGGCGCCAAGGTCGGCCATGATGCGTCCAACATAGGGGCCTGCGAGCGCTTGCGAAAAGTCAAGCACGCGGATGCCCTCAAGCGGCGATTGCTGTTCGCTATTCTCCATGCTCATGCGGCGCGAACCCCCGTGCCGCCGAGCCCGCAATAGCCGCCGGGCACGCGCTCAAGGTACTGCTGGTGATAGGGCTCGGCGTAGTAGAAGGGTCCGGCAGGCGCGATCTCAGTGGTGATCTCGCCGTAGCTACTACGGCTGAGCGCTGCTTGGAAACGCGCCTTTGAGCCGCTAGCAGCAGTCTCCTGCGCCGCGCTCGTGAAGTAGATCGCCGAGCGATATTGCGTGCCTATATCGTTGCCTTGACGCATGCCTTGGGTCGGATCATGACCCTCCCAGAAGCACTTCAAAATGGCATCGACATCGGTCTGCTTAGGATCAAACACGACTAGCACCGCTTCGGTGTGGCCAGTCAAGCCGGAACACACCTCTTCGTAGATTGGATTGGGCGTGAAGCCGCCTTGATAGCCGGCAGCCGTCGTGAACACGCCCGGAAGTCGCCACATCATGCGCTCGGCACCCCAAAAGCAGCCCATGCCGAGATAGATGACGTGCAAAGCCTCATCGAACGGCGGTGTGATGCGGTTGCCGAGGACAAGATGCGAGCCTTCAATCGGCATCGCTGTGTCCCGGCCTGCGAGTGCCTCGTGAGGTTCTGGGAGTTTCAGCTTCATTCTTCACGTTCCCAAGCAAATAAGGCGGCATAATAGAAAATTCGACAGCCAATTTGGCGCGCATGACCCTTATCTTCCGAAATATCCTGTTGAAGGGACTTTTCGTCGCTGCTATCAGCATTGTCCTACAGGCCTGTGCAACCCTTGGAGAGCGCTCCGCTGCCAGTCTCAAAGCAAGAACCGAGGCGGTCTTCGCGGGTATTCAGCAGACGAAGCGCGCACACGAACTTGAGGAGCAAATCATTGCGCGCCTTGATACCTCGCCTTTCGAACTCGGCCCGCTCGGTTCCGCGCTGCTTGATCTCGAGCCGGCAAATCTCGTCGCGCATCTCGGATTAGCGGTTTTCTACGAAGCCGTCAAAGAACCAAAAGGTGCCGCGCACCACCGCATGGTGGCCGAGGAGTTAGCGGCAGGCGTCGAGAAAATCGGCACAAGCTTCGTAGTCGCATCGCCTGCGCAAGCTGAGAGCTTTCTGCGCGCGCGCGGCTTTCAATGCATCGGCGCCCGCTACTTGCCGAGTACGCCGCTCGCCTACCAGATTCTCGCGGTCGATGATGATGGCGTTAACCATCAGTTCGATTTCCTCTTGGCGCGCCCGGAGAACCTTGCGCCGCCCGGCCTCACAATCGACTTCGCGAAGTTCGAGGACATTCTGTTCCTGCTGATGCCAGAGCGTTCGCGGCTCGGCGACACAGCCGCACGTGCCTTCATACGGCAGGTGCAGTTCGAGCACAGCGACACGGGATTCGGTCTCCCAGAATGGTTCACGCACCTGCCTACGGGACGACCCAACGTCAATATCGACCTCCTGAAGGGCTATACGCAGCAAAATGCAGCCGTGTCCGCCACCGGCGATGCGAGGCTCGAAGCGCTGCGTGCCGCCGAGCGCCACTATGCCCGCGCCGCGCGCGCAGGCTCCGCCGAGGGCATGTATCTGCTCGCGCGGCTCTATCGCTCAAAGGAGCTTGGACGCGGCAATCAGGAGAAGGCGGCGCAGCTGTACCGGAGCGCCGCAAGTGCGAACAATCTCGATGCCATGCGAGAACTCGCGAGATTACTTGAGCACGGCGATGCAATCTTCGATCAGGATATTGAAGGCGCGCGCGATCTCTACCGTAGCGCCTATTCGCTCGGGGGCAACGCCGATTTGCGCGCCTACATCGAATTCTTGCGCCGTCACGAAGGCGAAGTGGCATTTGACGGCGAAGCGCTTAGCGCCTTGCGCACTTCGGCGAAAGACAAGCATGCATGGAGCCTGATGACGCTTGCCAATCTGTATGCCGACGGCGTGGGCGTTCAGTCCAATTATCGGCGCGCACGCACGCTCATGCGAGATGCCGCGCGCGAAGCACCGGAAGCACCCGACCTCATCAACGAAGTGGCTTGGGTGCTGGCAACTTCAAACAAGCAGCAGCTTCGCGATGACCGATTCGCGCTTGCCGTCATGGACCACATGATGCGCGGCAACGAGGATGCGAGATTGAACCCCATGTACCTCGACACTTGGGCCGCCGCCTATGCCGCCAACGGCGACTTTGAAGAGGCTGTGAGATTGCAAAACCAAGCGCTCGAAGTCGCCGGTGGCTCTCATTTGAGCGAAGCGCTGCTCGCGGAAATGGAAACCCACCTCGCACATTTCCATAGGGGCGAAGCCTTGTCGAAAGAGAATTTTGATGCTGATGAGGACGACAGATAGCTATTTGGATGTGCGCTCGCCATCCGAGTTCAGTGCCGGTTCCATACCCGGCTCGACGAATCTGCCAATCCTTGATGATGAGCAGCGCAGGCTCGTCGGCATCTGCTACAGGAGCAAAGGACGGGACGCCGCCATTGCGCTTGGGCACACGCTTGTGACGGGCGAAGTCAAGGCAGAGCGTTTGGCGGCGTGGTGCGACTTTGCGCGGCGCGTGCCCAATGCCGAGATCTGCTGCGCACGCGGCGGGCTTCGCTCGCAGATTGCGGCGCAGTGGCTCGAAGACGCCGGCGTGCGCTTGAAGCGCGTCGAAGGTGGTTACAAGGCGCTCAGAAACGAATGCCTCAACATGCTTGACAGCGTTCCGCAGACGCTTTCGCTCGTAGTCATCGGCGGGCGCACCGGCAGCGGCAAGACTGAGATTATTCGCCGCATTGAAGGTGCAATCGATCTTGAAGGCATTGCCGAACACCGAGGCTCCGCCTTCGGCGCCTGCAAGCGCCCACAGCCAAGCCAAGCGACCTTTGAGAATTATCTGGCGCACGCGCTCGCGAGATTTCGTGCCGGAGAGCAAGTTGTGATTGAGGATGAAAGCCGCGCCATCGGCAGCCGCTCGCTGCCGCCGTGCCTCTATGAAGCCATGGGACAGGCGCCGATTCTCGTGGTGGAGCTCGACCGGGCGGCGCGTGCGATGCGGATCTACGATGAGTATGTGACGGAAGCAGGCAAGGCTTTTTCATGGGGCGCTTTGAGAGATCGCTATCTCGAATCGCTCGCCCGCATCAAGAAACGTCTCGGCGGCGTCAATTATGTGCGCATCGCCGCCGAGATTGAGTCAGCCTTCGAGCGCGGCGAGCGCGACGCGCATCTCGCTTGGATTCGCTCGCTGCTCGAAACCTACTACGATCCTATGTATGACCACGGCCTCAAGCGCAAAGCATCAAGGATTTGTTTTCGCGGTACGCCCGAAGCTGTGTGCGATTGGATTAGGAGCCGTTCTGATATTCGCGCCACGCCGCGCACATGGCGCTGATCCCAGAGACCTCGCTCGCACCGAGAATCTCAAGTATCCGATCCACTTCAGCGGATGAGAAGTTCGCGCGGAACATATGCGAGCGAGCATCCCCTCGATGATCAGGCGGGCACTTGATCGGCGCACCCTCACAGAGTCTGCGCAGCCTCGAACCCAATCCTCGCTCGCCGGATGCCTCAATGATCTCGGCAGTGGATACGAGCAAATGCCGCGAGACGACTTGCGGCTGATCACAGAGTCGCTTGTATTCAGCCCAGTCCATCAGGACGGATCAGGACGGCTGTGCAAATCTACAGATCGAGCGACTCTCCGGTCAGTCGTCGGTAAGCTTCAAGGTAGCGATCTAGCGTGTTCTGCACAACGTCATCCGGCAGGGGAGGTCCCGGCGGCGTCTTGTCCCAATCACCTGCAGACACAAGCGTTTCCAAATGATTGCGCACATACTGCTTATCAAAACTCTGCTGTTCCCGACCCGGCTCCCAATCATTAGCTGGCCAGAAGCGAGAGCTATCCGGCGTGAACACCTCATCGATGAGAATGGGCTGATCGGGCGCATCTTCAAGCACGCCGAACTCGAATTTGGTGTCAGCCAGAATAATGCCCCGCTCTCCCGCATAGCCGCGACCGGCGGCATAGAGGTCGAGCGTCAGGTTCGAAAGCCGGATCGCCATATCTTCACCAAGCACATCCGCGGCTTCTGCGAAACTAATGTTTTCGTCGTGTCCGGTTTCAGCCTTGGTCGATGGCGTGAACAAAGGCGCCTCAAGTCGATCGCTATTGACGAGCCCTTTCGGCAGTTCGATGCCGCACACCGCGCCCGTTCGCATGTAGTCCTTGTAGCCGCTGCCGGTGATATAGCCGCGCGCAACACACTCGACCGGCAGCACCCGCGTTTTCCGGCAGAGCATGATGCGGCCTTTGAGCCGCGCCCTGTCTTCGTCGGAAATCCCCGGAATGTCATCCGGGTCGCAAGACACCAAGTGATGCTTGACCTGGTCTTCAAAATGAGCGAACCAAAAACGTGAAAGCTGCGTCAAGACAACGCCCTTGCCAGGCACGCCGGTTTCCAGGACGACATCAAAGGCGCTGACCCGGTCTGTCGCGATAATCAACAAGCCATCGGTGCCATCCGGCAGCGGGCATTCGTACAGGTCGCGCACCTTGCCCCGCCGCGCACCCGCGAGCGGCAGACGGGTTTCCATGACGGCGCTGTTCATATCTTGTGTGCTCCCAAAAGGCGGTAGGATACATGCTTTCCGGCGCTCGACATGCGTTCGATTGTGTAATGACCGAAAAGCGCGTAACCGGACAGGACACTAGCTACGCCCGTGCAAGCCCACGTCATTCAGCATCTGGCCTTTGAGGACTTGGGCAGTATGGCCGATGTGCTTCGGCAGCGCGGCGTGGAGTTGGAGATCATAGACGCCGCCATCGGTAATTTTGAGCCGGCGCGCGATTCAGACCTCGTGATCGTTCTTGGCGGGCCCATCAGTGCGAATGACGCCAAGCGTTTTCCGTTTCTCGCTGATGAACGCGAGCTGATTGAGCATAGGCTAGGGCGCGCACTGCCAACGCTCGGCATTTGCCTCGGCGCGCAGCTCATGGCGCAGGCACTCGGTGCTAGGGTCTATCCCATGGCGCACAAGGAAATCGGCTTCTCGGCATTGCGCTTGACCGAAGCAGGCAGGGCGCACGCCTTGGGCGCCGTGACAACGCCCGTCTTGCACTGGCACAGCGAGACGTTTGACCTGCCATCAGGTGCGCTGCGGCTTGCCTCTACTGATCTTTGCCGTGAGCAAGCGTTTTCGTTTGAAGCGCACAGCCTCGCCCTGCAATTTCACTTGGAAGTGCGAGCCCGCGAACTCGAACGCTGGCTGGTGGGGCACATTGTTGAACTTGAGGTGGCGGGGGTTGATCTAGAGGCGCTGCGTTCCCAAGCAAAGCAGTGGAGCGATGCGCTTGAGAAGGAGGCGCATCGGATGCTGAACGCTTGGCTTGACGGGCTTGCATGGGGCGGGTGAGACGCACTTTGAAACTGGCCTATTCCTCTTGCAACTTACTCCAACCAGTGCCGAATAGCATCCGATAGCGGACTAACCATATAGCCGTTCTTCAAGTCTCCAATCACCACAGAATCACTCCGATCACACATTCGCCAAATGGCTCCAATCAGTGCACAAATCGCCGCATCTAGGCAATCCTGATCTTTCTTACTTGGGCTTGCGCAGCGAGCATAGCCGAACGACCACTCGGCAAGCTCGTCTAGTCCAAGCGCATTGGCGTTTTCGCTCAGTGTCTCAGTAACTCTTTCCCAGTCTCGAAGTTTGAATTTTTTGCGATTTTTTGGATTGTATTTCGGAGCACCGCCCGAAGCGGCGAATTCGTCATTCAGACCTGCCAGAGCCAAAGCGGGGAAAACCTCGATCAGATGAAGCCCGTCCAACGCGACGCGAGCTTTCTCTGCATCTTCATTGGCATCGAGTGCTGCCTTGAACTTCCAGATCGGAGCGCCAGGTCCGAATAAAGCCTCCTGGGAAATGTTAGCCGGCAAAACTCCACCGCCGATATAGAGCATCAATTTTCCAATGATGTGTTCAACCGGACGTTTCCCCGTCTCGTTCGAGACAATCGTAGGTTGGTCTATGGCGACAAGTGTGCAGGCACGATCAGTCTCCGCTTCCAAAATGAAACGCATCGCCTGTTCGAAGTTCACAAGTCTTGGCAACTCGAATGAGAACAACCCAGACTTATCGAAATGAAGTGCGCATATGGCACCAGGGGACTTGTCTGCCCAAGCAGAATCGAATCCAATGATTCGGACATCCTTCTGTTGCTGTTCGATTTGCATGCTTTTGCCCATCATATTTGCCACACGACATCCAGACTCACTTGTTCATGGTAACAAAATGTCTTCTACTTTCAACTTGCTAGGGCAACGCTTCAGAAGTTAAGGAGGCCGGGTGGGGTAACATCCTCCGGTCTACAACAACAAAGGAGGCTTGCCATGGCAAAGAGCTAGACCTACGGGAGTCGGCGCCTTGAAAATCCTAGGGTTGGAGACCGCCCCGAGAAACTCGTGAGCGCATGGCCAAGGAACACACACAGGCTCGGCCCCACCTATTGCGTCATTCAGCACCTGCCGCGCACGCTCATGTAACGGCATTTCGGAACGATGTGCGTACACGAGCAGATTGGTATCAATGGCGATCATGCGCCGTGCTCGCTATAGATGGTGTCTCTGATTTTGCTCCAATCAGCACCTTCAAACCCTGGGTTGAGCCCGCTGCCGCCATAGCTTGGGATGTTCAGCTGACGACGCACTGTATTTCGCCGAGCATGAAGGACTCGATGCAACCCTTCTTCAAACAGTCGCCGAAGTGAAGCACCTTCCTGCCTAGCCACGTGCTTGGCCTGCTCAAGCAACTCATCAGGTAATTCGATAGTTGTCTTCATATGGAACTCCCGTAAACATAGTATGGCTTAACCATATTCCTTCTACTGATGAAACGCAAAGGAAGGTTCGGATATGTCTTGGCAACAAAGAGTCTGACCGCTATCAGCATAGGTCGAAGAACAAATGGGCCAAAACGCACGTCCCACTTCAGGCTATCTCCGAGCAGGACCGTGCGCACGAAACCTCATGTCAAAGACAAAGATATGTATACGAAAAGCACCTTTTGTTGACATTTGTACTCATTGTGTATACAAAATAGCTATTTCCTATACATGAAAGGCCAATGTGCCTGAGCGTGATGCGATGAATCAGGCTTCCATTCCACTGTTGCCGCCAACCGCCGAGCTTGAGTCCCGACAGGTGCTCAAGAAGCTAGCCCCTGCGAAAGGCCACTTAGGAGAGTTAAAAGGTCTTTCCAAGTCCATTCCCAATGAGCGAATTCTCATCAACACACTGGCCTTACAGGAGGCGAAGGCGAGCTCTGAAATCGAGAACATCATCACAACCCACGACGAGCTTTATCGGGTTAGCCTACTCCCGGAAAGGTACAACAACGCAGCGGCAAAAGAAGTTAGCCGCTATGTCACGGCATTGAACAAAGCTTTCGCACTCACTCGGAAAAACAAACTCTTGACGGTGAACAGCATCATCGAAATTCACAGAGTGCTTGAACAGAACGATTCCGGGTTCCGAAAGCTGCCCGGTACAGTCATCAAAAACGAACAGACTGGGGAGATCGTTCATACACCACCACAGAGTCATGCGGAAATCGTCAGCCTGATGAAAAATCTTGAGCAGTTTATGAACGACCCTGATATGTGCGATGCAGACCCTCTGATCAAAATGGCAGTCATCCACCACCAGTTCGAAACCATCCATCCCTTCTATGATGGCAATGGGCGAACAGGACGCATCATCAACATCATCTACCTCGTCACACAAGGCGTGCTCGACCTGCCTGTGCTATACCTGAGTCGCCACATCATTCAGCACAAATCGGAGTACTATCAGCTATTGCAATCCACGCACGGAACCAACGCTTGGGAGCCATGGATTCTCTATATGCTGGATGGAGTCATAGAGACATCCCTACGAACCCTGAAGACTGTCAACAGCATTAAAGAGGCCATGTCGCATGTCAAGCATCGGATTCGATCAGCTCTGCCAAGAATCTACAGCCAAGATTTGATCAATAGCCTTTTCGGACATCCTTACACGACGATAGCCACCATGCAGCGCGACATCTCCGTATCCCGCTTGACGGCGACCCGTTATCTGAACTTGCTTGTCGAACGCGAGCTGCTGGAGAAATTCAAGAGCGGGCGCCAAATCATTTACATGAATCGCATCTTATTTGACCTGCTCCTAGACAGGCCGGGCACCTGACCGTCAGCCAAGCATTTGTGCGAGACTGACTTTTTCGACGGGAGGTTGCCATGTCAGCTACTTGGATAGGGACAAGACTCTGCCTCATCTTGGGGTTCGCAGCCTCCGCCTTGTCGCATGGCACAGAGCCGGGTGAGCAGGAAGTGCTTGCGCGGCTTGCAGAATCGGAGACCAACATACTCTTCTGGTCGCAGGCTGACCGGCGCATTGGCTTCCGTCACATCGCCGAACTTCTTCCATCTAGGCTGATCGAACTAGGCGACTCGCCTTCGATGCTGCGCGACGCACCGATCAATCTTAGCGCTGTGCGCTACCAGGTCGAAGGGCAAGACTATGCCTTGTCCGACTACCTTGACGACCCTGGTCATGTGGGGCTGATTGTCGTTCGCGGTGATGACGTCCTGTTCGAGCACTACTCTGACGGCAATGATCGCGAGAGCCTGTGGATATCGTTCTCGGTGGCGAAGTCAGTGACCTCAATGCTCATCGGCGCGGCAATCAAAGACGGATTCATTCAAAGCATTGACGATCCGGTGGTTGACTATCTGCCGCACCTACAGGGTGCCGGCTATGCGCGGGCGAGTATCCGCGATGTCCTGAGAATGGCTTCGGGCGTGCGCTGGAACGAGGACTACACCGACCCAGCATCCGATGTGGCGCGGGCAGGCGGCGCCAACGGCGTGACCCTCTTGAACTACCTCGCCAAGTTGCCAGCAGAGCACGAGCCGGGCGCGACATTCAACTACAACACCGGCGAATCAAATCTCGTCGGCCAACTCCTGCGGGCGGCGATCGGCAACAACGCCGCCACCTACCTGAGCCACAAGATCTGGCGGCCTTTCGGCATGGAACACGCGGCCTACTGGTCACTCGATGAAGTCGGCGGCGGCGAACTCGGTGGCTGCTGCATCAACGCTTCGCTGCGCGACTATGCCCGACTTGGCCAGTTCGCGATGCGCGACGGCGTGTTGCCGAGCGGCGAGCGCGTGCTGTCCGAAGGCTGGATGAACGAATCAATCGAACCCTCAGAGGGTTATGAAGGCTATGGCTATCTTTGGTGGTTATATGACGACGGCAGCTACGCCGCCCGCGGCATATTCGGACAGTTGATTCAGGTATACCCCGACGACGATCTCGTCATCGCCACGCATGGCAACGCTGGCGCGGCGACGGGCACGGGATACCGTATTCACCAAGGCGCGCTTGTTCCGGCGATTAGGGCGTACCTGGGTGAGAGATAGGCGCGAAGACATCCGAGTCGTCCGTTTCGGCTAGCCTCGGTACTACGTAGCACCAATCTCGCGTCGGGCGGCCGTCGCTAGGAATGCCGAGCGGGTCATTCTGCGCCGTCTCGCCTCATCGTCGATCAGTTCGAGAAGGCCATGGTCGAGGGAGATATTGACCCGCCGAGAGGATCCCCGGTCCAAGAGAAGCGGGATCAGCACGAGATCAGCGTCGCGCCGCCAGTCTTTGAGTTCCAAGGCAGCCTTGATTGCATCAATTGATCGTGGAGATGGAATTGCCTCCCCGTCCTCCAAAAGACCTTCTACGTGGAACGCCAAGGCTTCGCCACCTTGGCGAATGGCTTCATCAATGGTGTTGCCGACAGACACGCAGCCCGGAAAATCGGGGAAGCTGATGCCATAACCAGCGTCGTCCCGGTGGATGAAAGATACGTAGCGCATTGCCTTGTCCTCCTTATTCGCTCCAACCCGCCTGACGGTAGACCGATGCCACCGTACCGCGTGGAATATCCTTGTTGGGGTGCGGAATAGTGACCCGTCCCGGCTTTACAGGGTGCTTGAACTGCCAGTGGCTTCCTTTCGTGGCCACATGTATCCAACCATCACGCTGGAGCCTTCGAATGAGCCTTTTACTTTCGCGTTCCAATACCTGCTCCTCATTGTGTATAAATTTACACAAGATGAGGACACTTGGTCAATACAGGCTTACAATAATCAGGTCTGGCCTCGCGAGAATCACTTTAACTTTCTTAGAAGACTCTCGCGAGCTGCGATCTCGTCTAGTTTCGCGAACACCATTTCTTCAAGCTTCTTTCCTTCCGAGTAGTTCGCAGGTAAGGCGCAGTGCACTCTTCCATCTTTCAAAAGCTTCTACTTTCAACTTGCTAGTGCAACGCTCCAGAAGTTAAGAAGGGTCGGGTGGGGTAACATCCTCCGGTCTACCAAACCGCTGGAGGAACGCCATGGCGA
>JAPYNO010000057.1 GCA_028283025.1 Pseudomonadales bacterium
GGGGGGGGGGGGGGGGGGGCATGTGTGAGTCTTCCAAAGTCAGGAATCTATTTGAATAGGGTACCATATGTGGGGATGGCGACGCTCGCTTTGTTCCTGCCCGTGAGCGCCATGGCCTACATCATCATCTCACGCCCGCGAATGCCGATTTCGGTGCCGCAGAACTCTCCGTCGAGCATGGCTCGCAAGTATTCGGAATTGCTCGTTTTTGCCCAGACGCGCTTGCCGTCTGGCGTGAGGCATGTCGCGTACCCTGTTTCAGGCCCGTCGGTGCCGTACATGACGGTATAGGTTTCAACGTCAAGGCGGCCATCCCAGTGTTCGAGGGCTTCGCGTGTGGGCAGCGCATCCAACGCATCCTGCATCGATGCATGGCGGAAGGATTGCTCAGGCGGCGTGCCTGAATAGGCGGTGAAGGCGTGCTTCGCAAGCGTACCGCCATTGGCGGTCACGAGCGCCTTCTTCTCCGGCGATTGCCGCAAGAGTTCGACGGTTCGTGCCACCGAGTGCATCACATAGTTGTTGAGCGGACCTCCAGCGAAGGTCAGTCCGCCCGTGACAGTGAGCGCTCGCGCTTCGTCTAGGCCGAGTTCCTTGGCGGCGATTTGCACGGCGACCGGGAAGCAGCTATAGAGGTCAACGAGGTCGAGGCTCGCTGCATCGAGGCCGGCAAGCTCAAGGCACTTGCCGCCTGCAATGCGAATAGCGGGTGAAGATACGAGGTCGAGCCGGTTGGACACGAACAATGTGTCGTTGGCGTCTGCGCCCGCAAGCGGATACACCCATTTGTGCTCGAGGATGCCGAGCTTGCTCGCAAATTCGGTCGAACACAGGATCAAGGCCGCTGCTTGGTCTACATTGTTATTCGAGTTCAGCAGCTTGAGATAGGGAAAGGAGACCGGACGGTTCTTCGTTGAAGCCGTGCGTATGGTCTCAGCACTCGGCGCATCGCGAATCGCGGCATTGGGATTGTCTGCTGCGACCTGTGCGAACCGCGCCCAGAGCTCGGAGATGCGCACCATGTGGTCTTCAGGCGATTCGCCGCGCGCGTGCCGAAGCGCGTTCTCGAACATAGGATAGGTCTGCACTGGTAGAACGCAGCCGAGGTCGCGCTCTATGAGATGCGCCATAAATTCACGCTTGCCATAGAACGAGTCAGGCTCGCCCGGGGCGTCCATAAGCGTCGGCGTGTGTCCCTTTCGCCTCATGCGGGCGAGCGTTCTACCCCATTCAGCACCGGTGAACGCGACTGATTCGAGCTTGCCTTGACTGATAGCGAGCGCCATTCGATTGAGCGCGAGCTGCACGAAGTTGCCGCCCCAGAAAGTGCGGGCACTTTTTGCGCGGTGCGCGCCTATGGCCGATGCGACAGCGCGAGCTGGGTCGGAATAGTTCCATGTGCCTTGATTGACGCAAACCTGATCGAGCTTTTCAAGAATTCCCGGTGTGTTCGCATCGATGGCGGCCATCTTGACCGCTTGGACCATCAATTCGAGAGGCTCTTTGCATTTGGCGAAGTCGTCTTCGTGTTGGCTCATTTGGGAAACGCCAACGATGATTGGAGTTTTGGTATCGGGCATTTGGGTCTTAGACAAAAGATTTCGAATCAGGAAAAAGAAATTCTAGGGTAACGAGCAAATTCATGGCGACTATCGGCAATGTCCCACAAGCGCTGTCGGCGAGCTCGGCAAGGCGCACTTTACAAAGCGTTCAACCTGATGCTGCCACGGATGGGTGTATGTGGCGATTTTTTCATTCACACCCTTTCAACACATTCTCAAAAGGAGAAACACAATGATCAAAGAACTCAATTCCAATCAGGTTGTCATGGTATCCGGCGGCAGAGAAGCTGACATTTCAGGAGCCGCCACGAGCGGTCTTGCCGGAGGTGTCGCAGGCTTTGTCGCCGATAGGGGCGTACAGGCTGCTGCCACTCGCATCGGTGTTTCCGCAGCTCGGGGCGCGCTGACCGGCGGCCTTGTTGGCATCGCTGTCGGTGTTGCCGTCGCCGTGGGCCTTGAGATATTCAGAGCCAGGCGAGAAATCTAGGGAAGGTGACCACTTGGGATTCGGGGCGCGAACGGAATCGGCCCCGGGTTCCTTTTCTCATGGTGAGATGAAGAACAGCGTGCGCGAACTGCGCTGTAACGAAACGAAATACCTGCCGAACACTTTATGGAGGCGTCTCTGATTGGTGCGGGGATGTCGCAAGAGCCTATACTTCACCTTCCTTACAAAAGATCAGACATATAGATGGCAACCATCCTTGCGCACATCACAGTTCAAGAGGGCAGGGCAGCGGCGTTCGAGGACATTGCAAGCGAAATGTACCGCGCAACGCACGCTAGCGAGTCAGGTGTCAAGCGCTACGAATACTGGCGCGGCGAAAAATCAGGTTTTTACTACTGTCTGCTTTCGTTTGATGACTTCCGCGCCTTTCTTACTCATCAAACAAGCGATCATCACGAAGCGCCGGACTGGGCATCGGTCATTGCCGATATCCGGCTTGAATGGGTTGATCCTCTGCCTGAAGGCTCTGATTTGCCAGCCACGCAGCATCAGGAGGTGGAGGCAGGTGCGAGCGACCTCGTCAAACAGTACGCCGAAGTCTATGCGGTTCAGCGTGCCGATTGGTGGGGCGGTGTCTGATCCCTTGCTTTTCGCTTACTGACCGCCCGCGACATCTAAAGTCACGCCGGTGATCCAAGACGCCGCATCGGAGGCGAGAAACACGGCGGCGCCAGCGAAGTCATCAGGCGCACCTAAGCGTGCAAGCGGGATGCCTGCGGCTAGCGGCTGCGCGCCGTCATGATTGAGACCTAGCGTTTCCAGAAGCATTTCAGTCTCCACCGTACCGGGTGCGATGCAATTGACACGGATGCCTTTGGGTGCAAGTTCCACAGCAAGTGTTTTCGTCATCTGCATCACGCCAGCGCGGCACGCGCCATAAGGTCCGAATCCAGGCGATGCGCGATGGCCCGCGAGCGACGAGATATTGAGAATGCTGCCGCCATTGGTCATGTGCGACGCCGCCACGCTACTACCCCACCAGACGCTCGTGAGATTAAGCCCGACGAGCGCATCCCAGTTCTCGCGCGTTGTCTCAGTAAGCTGATGCATCTGGCGGTCGAGATTGCCGCCAGCGTTATTGACCCAAATGCCAATGGGGCCGAGTTCTGAAGCCGCGCGCTTTGCCAGCGCCTCGACCTCCTCTGCCACCAGCACATCGGTCTTCACGCCGAGCACTTTGATGCCGGTTGATTCGAGGTCCTGAACCGCCGCCTTGAGCTGCGCTTCACGTCTTGATGCGATCGCGACATTGGCGCCTGCTTCGGCAAGCCCCATCGCAATGCCGTACCCGATGCCAAGGCTGCCGCCCGTCACCACCGCGGTTTTTCCGTCGAGTCGAAATCGATCAAGAACGCTCATATGCTCCGCCTCCTTTCTATATATGCTCTGAGCAAGTCCAAAAGCTCTGTTATTCAGATATTCCCTAGCCCTCGGGCATTATCGCAGCACCATGTGCGTTTGTTCATTGTCAAATTCGATAGTGTTGAATCGGTCATCTTTGTGTTAGGTTGCAGTTCAATTTCGCAGGAATCAATCATGGCCATGTCCGCAGCCGCAGTCAGTCAACTTATGCCATCGTTTCAGTACGACCTGCCGCTCCTTGAGCGCGTCGAATCACTTCGCGATGTCATTGTTGATGGCGGCAATCGTGCGCAGTCGCTTCGCAGGCTTCCAGACGACACCGTCGATACGCTCATCGAACAAGGCTTTTTCCGCTTTGCGCTGCCTCTTGAGCTCGGCGGCGAGAACGCCTCGGTGCTTGAGACGATCACCGTGCTCGAAGCCATGTCCGCGATCGACGCCTCGGTCGGATGGAATGTGATGATCGGCTCTGAGATCAACGCCATGGCCGCAGGCGGCATGCCGCCGGAACTTGCAAGGGAAGTCTATATCGACAATCCGCGCGTCATTATGTGCGGTGGCGGCGGTCCTGGCAGCGCCATCCCGCGCGCTGAACCGCAAGGTGACGGGAGCTTCCGCGTGTGGGCGCAGACCTCGTTCATGAGTGGCTGCAATCAGGCCGAATGGTGCTTTCAGATGGCGCCGATCATCGAAAACGGTGAGCCGAAAATGAAGCCGGATGGTACGCCGTTCGCCAAGATGTGGTTCATACATCGCAGCGAATGGGAGATCATTGACACATGGAACATGGCAGGCTTGCGCGGCTCCGGTAGCCATGACATCAAGTCCGATGGCGCACTCGTCCCTGAGAAGTTCGCTGATGTCGATCTCATTATGCCAGCGCGCTACGATAATCCGGCGTTTCGTATTCCCGTTGCGCTCAGGCTCTCGTACAACAAGGTTGCCATCGCTCTTGGCGTCGCGCGCGGCGCGCTCAATGCCTTTTCCGACCTCGCGCAGAATAAGATTCCGCTCATGTCAACAGGCAAGCTGCGCGAACGGCCTGTGGCGCAGCACCGCATGGGCGAAGCCGAAGGCATGGTGCGCTCATCGCGGGCATTCGTCATGGAAGCGATGGGTGATGTCGTCAGAGAACTTGAAGCTGGTGCTGAGAAACCAGGGCCGGAGACCACAAAAATTGCCCGCCTTGCCTGTACGCACGCAACCAATGTCTGCATGCAAGCCGTTGATTTAATTCACAACACGGCTGGCACCACCGCCATGCGAATGGATAGCCCGCTTGAGCGCAAGCTGCGCGATGCGCACGGCTGCGCGACGCACAGGTGGGTTTCGCATTCGCTGTATCCGGATCTTGGTCGCATTTTCCTGGGCTTCGAGCCGTCACCTGAAATGGCGGGCGATTAAGCGACTTGTCGCATCTTGTATCGACGGTAGCGCTCGAAGCGGCAATCGCTGCCAGGCCGCTGCGCATTCTCGATGCGAGCTGGCATCTACCGAATAAGACCCGTCGAGACGCGCACGAAGACTATCTTGTCGCGCACCTACCGGGCGCGGTGTTTGCAGATATTGATGTGCTCTGCGATCAAGCGAGCGACTTGCCGCACATGCTGCCGAGCGCCAAGGATTTTCAGGCGAGCATGCGCCTGCTTGGCTTGAACGAAGGGTCGTCCGTGGTCGTCTATGACTCGCTCGGCCTGTTGAGTGCCGCGCGACTCTGGTGGATGCTCAAAGCCTTCGGACATGACGATGTGCGGGTGCTCGATGGCGGGTTGCCGAAATGGCGATGCGAGGGCAGGGCGGTTGCGTCTGGAGAAGTCAAACCGCCTTGCGGCAATTGGACGGCGCGGCCTGCGCCAGGCTTGATCGCCTCGCTCGAAGAAGCGTGCGCCGCCGAACTCGTGCTCGATGCGCGAAGCAGTGCCCGCTTTCGCGGCGAAGCCCCGGAACCAAGGCCCGGTATTGTCTCGGGCCATATGCCGAATGCGCGAAGCTTGCCGTTTGATCAGTTGCTTCAGGCGAACGGGCAACTGCGTCCGCAGAGCGAACTTCGAGCGATTTTGCGGGCATCGGGCTTACAGAGCAAGACCAAGGTCGTCACCTCCTGCGGCTCCGGCGTGACAGCGGCCATTATCAGCCTTGCCCTCGCCGAAACCGGGCACCCGCGCCATGCCCTGTATGATGGTTCGTGGACGGAGTACGCGATGCGCTGTCCGGCGGCGGTTATCACAGGCGAATAAACAGGCGAACACGCATCATGATTTTTCTCTTACAAAATGGCGAATTCCTGCTCTTCGGCCTGCTGATTGTCGCGCTCATCATTTCCCTCACATTCCATGAATTCGGCCACGCCTTTGTTGCCAAGGCCTATGGCGACGACACCGCCGAGCGCGCTGGTCGGCTGACGCTCAATCCGGTCGCGCACATCGATCTCTTCGGCCTGCTCTTGGTCATCATGGTGGGCTTTGGCTATGCCAAGCCAGTGCCCACCAATCCGCGCAACTTCCGCACGCCGAGCGCCGATTTCTGGGTGGCGGCCGCCGGCCCTTTGATGAATCTCTTGCTTGCGATCGTTGTTTGGAACGCTTATCTCGTACTCGATGGCAGCGGGCTGACAACGCAGCAAGTCTTTATCTTCTGCCTGCTGCTCGCGCAAGTGAATCTGCTCTTGATGATCTTCAATCTGATTCCGGTCGCGCCTTTGGACGGCCATTACCTGCTGCCATACTTCTTGCCGGAGCGGCTCAGGCCGACAGTCCACAGTTTCAACCGTCGCTTCGGTCCCTATGCGCTGCTGTCCTTGGTGGTGCTGAGCCTGATGGGCGTGCCGATCTTCGCGTGGCTCTCAACGCTCTCGCGCGCCTTGTTGCCGCTGATTAGCTGGGCGGGATAGAGCCGGGCGTTGGCAGCATCGTCACTGGCATGGATTCCGGCTCCATGCCAAGGTTGATCAGCACTTTGGACATGCCAAGAAAACAGCCAACACCGAGCGCAAGTTCTGCGATTTCGGCTTCGCTCAAGTGCTTCTTGATTTCAGCTTGTGTGCTCGCATCTAGCGCCCTCGGCACGCCGATGATGGCATCGGTCAAGGCGAGCGCGGCCGATTCGCGCGCAGACAGCTTCGATTCATAGCCGTCTTTGATGTCGCTGACTTTCTCTTCGGTGAGCCCCGCCTCACGGGCGGAGTCAAAGCGGACGCGCCGTCAGTAGCCGCAGTCGGTGATGCGTGCGTTGCGTATTCGCGTCATCTCTTTGAGTGGCAGGTCGGTGACCTCAGACTGCCAATACTCGGCGTAGAGCGCGGCAAAGCCTGCCGCAAGGCGCGGTGCGTGCATGAGCGCGCCTGCAAGGTCGGGCGACCGGCCCGGGATGGCGGATTCGATTCGAGGGCTCGTGGACATGATTAAAGTGCTCCAAGTGCAAGTTGCCAGCGGCAGGTGACATCGAAAAACGACAAGGCGACAAGCAAGGTGACGGTGCCCGATGCGCCAAATTCATCGCGCACCGCAGCCACCTCGTCGTCTTCAACGCCGTGGTGATGGAATGGAATCTTCTCGGCTAGCGCGAGCGCGACGAGCTCCTTTCGGCTGAGCGCATCATCCGGCAATGGCTTCAGTTCGATATCGGCTTCACAGCCGTGGATTGCTGCAATGCGCGCTTGGCAGCGCGCAAGCACATGCGTCGGCACGATGTCCTGATTCCAGATCTCGCTATAGAACGCCTGGTACTTGGCGAAGAGTTCGGGCCTTGCTTCAAAGAGCTGTAGGGCATTGCCATCAGAATCAGAAGCCGCACTCATATGCTCACCTTCAAATGTGAACGAGACCGACCAATGCGATCCAAGAATGCTGTGAGAATGAGGATTGGCACAACGGCGAAGAATACCAGCATCCAACCGCCATCGTAACTGCCCGAAGCATCTCGCACAGCGCCCACCGCAACAGGGGCAAAGCCTGCACAGGCATTGAACGGCCCGAGCATGCCCATGACTCTGCCGAAGGCGTGCACGCCAAAGCGTGAACTGACGAGATTGCCAATCAACGGCAGCATACTACCTGAGGCTGCGCCCAAGAATACGCAGGAAACGGCGAGCATGACAAAAGAGCTCGTCAGTACAAGGAGCGTCGTGCACAGCCCGAGGCAGGTCGCTGCACCCCACAGCAGATAGCGAACATCAATCCGGTCCGACAGGTGGCCAAAAAAGATCTTGGCGGGAATCATAGTCCCTGCGTAGAGCGAGATGAAGAAGCCGTGCTGAACCTTGGGGATGCCGAGGTCGGTCGCGAACGGGCTGATGTGCAGGGAAATGCCGGAAAAACCCGCGCCAAGCAGGAACATGACGCCGCAGATGATCCAGAAATTAGGCTCGCTCAAGATGGTGCGGGTAGTCCATGTCCGTAGTATTGCGTTCTCTTTAGCGCCGATGTCTGTCGGCTTCGATGCGCGTGGATCCGGGTCGATGCCCATATCGTGCGGAGAGTTGCGTACAAGCAGCCATACCGGCGGCAGGATGAGTAGCAGGACGGTGGCGGCGATGATGCGATGGCCTGTGCGCCAATCGGTCTCGGCGAACAGATAGGCGACGAGAATGGGCACAATGAAGCCGCCGATCGAGGTGCCGGTGGTGACGATGCCCATGGCCGTGCCGCGCCGTCCGTCGAACCACTTGGCGGTGAGCGTTTGCGCGGCGAGCGGGCCGGTGAGGGCGATGCCGAAGGGCAGCAGGCAGGCGTAGATGACGAGAATCTGCCAAAAGGCGCTCACCTGCGCAACGAGCACCATGCCAAGCGAGGTCATCATAGCGCCGAGGCAGATGAAGTGGCGTATGGAGACGTGATCGAGCGCACGCCCCAAGAACGGCGAGATGAATCCGCTCATCATAATCACCAGTGAGCTGCCAAGCATCACTGTCGCAGTGGAGACATCGAGCTGCGGGTCAGCAAGCCACTCGTTGGCGTAGAGCGTGAAGCTGTAGAAAGTGATGCCGAAGAGAACGCCCTTGAACAGCATGGCGACGCCGACCACTGTCCATCCGTAGTACCACTGACCTATTCTTCTGGGCATCCTTGACCGTGCGGGCAAAAGGCGGCAGATAACCACATATTCGGCTCAAGACGCAATTCAGGTGCAGATAGATGGTATGTTGGCACGCTCGAACTCACATGCTTCGGAGGTAACTCATGTCAGAAGTCGTCATCGTGGATGCGATACGCACGGCGATAGGCAAGCGCGATGGCGCACTTGCTCACGCGCACCCAACGGATGTGCTTGGGCAGGTGATGATGGGGCTGTTGCGTCGAAATGGTCTTGAGTCAGGTCAGGTCGGACAGGTCATCGGCGGCTGTATCAACAAGGTCGGTGCGCAATCGATGAATGTGACCCGCACCGCATGGCTTTCGTACGGTGGCGATGAATCTGTACCTGCGATCACCATCGATTCCCAGTGCGGGTCGTCCCAGCAGGCGACCAATCTCGCTGCGCACATGATCCTGTCAGATCAGGCAGACGTGGTGATGGCCTGCGGCGTCGAAAACATGAGCTTGATTCCGATTGGCGCGGACAGTGTCGCAGGCGTCAAGTGCGGCTACGGCAAGCCAGTGTCGCGCAGCTATTTCGCGCACTATGAGTTCACCAGCCAGTTTGAAGGTGCCGAGCGTATCGCTGAGCGCTATCAGATCTCGCGCGAGGAGACCGACCGGTTTGGCCTCGAATCGCAGCGACGTGCCGCACATGCGATTGCAGCGGGATACTTTGACGGTCAGATTCTGCCTGTGGAAGTGCCTGTGCTTGATGAGTCTGGTAAGAAGACGGATATGGTCGAAACCGTTGAGCGTGACGAAGTGCCGCGCGAAACAAGTCTTGAAGCGCTTGCTGGCCTGAAGCCGGTCGCGCGCGAAAACGGCGTACATACGGCGGGCAGTTCATCGCAAATCGCCGATGGCGGTGCGGCGGTGCTGCTGATGAGTGCACAGAAGGCGGCATCGCTCGGCCTCGAATCACTTGCGCGGATTCGGCGCACAGCGCTCGTCGGCTGCGACCCGGTGCTGATGCTCGAAGGCCCGATTCCGGCAACGGAAAAGCTCTTGAGCGACGAAGGCATCAGCATAGGGGATGTCGATGTCTTCGAGATCAACGAAGCCTTTGCATCGGTGGTGCTCGCATGGGCCAAGGCTTGTGCACCGGACATGGCGCGAGTCAATCCAAACGGCGGCGCGATTGCCTTGGGGCATCCGCTCGGCGCGACGGGCTGCGTGCTGCTCGGCAAGGCCGCGCATGAACTCAAGCGCAGCGGCGGGCGCTATGGTCTGGTGTCCATGTGTTGCGGTGGCGGACTGGGTACGGGGACTCTGCTTGAAGCGGCGGAGCAGCGCGCATGACCAATTATCTTGAGGACAAGGTCGTTATCGTCACTGGCGCGGCGAGTGGCTTCGGCAAACTGATTTCAATTAAAGCGGCAGCGCAGGGCGCAAAATTAGCTTGCGCCGACATCAACGAAGCTGGCCTAGATGAAACGCTTCGCGAAATCACCGAGGGCGGCCATCAGGCGATCAGCCACCCTGTGGATGTCACGAATATCGAACACATGCGGCAGTTGGCTGCGCGAGTGGTGGATGCCTTCGGGCGCATTGATGTCATGATCAACAACGCAGGCGTCATGCCGCTCGCCTTCTATGCAGATCACAAAGCCGCCATCGACAAATGGCATAGCTGCATCGATATCAACATCAAGGGCGTGTTGAACGGCATTGTCGCCACCTTTGATCAAATGATGTCGCAAGGGCATGGCCATGTCATCAATATCTCTTCGATCTATAGCAATCATCCGGTCGTGGGTTCGGGCGTCTATCAGGCGACAAAGAGTGCTGTCAACTACCTGTCTGAATCTTTGCGTGCTGAGGCGCGAGGTAAGATCAAAGTGACGATTGTGCGCCCGACAGCTGTGCCCTCAACTGGACTCATGGCGGGAATCGTGAATCGAGCGGCAGCGGTTGGAATTCTCGGGCACAACGGTAGCGAATTTATGGAATTTAGCCAGCGGCGTATGGCAGGGACAACTCAAGAGGGAGAGCTTGACCCTGAGAGCGGTCAATATAGTGCGCTCGATCCGTCGTTTATCGTTGATGCGGTGATTCATGCCATCAACCAGCCCAAAGGCGTGGTCGTAGGCGACATTACGGTTCGCGCGACCGGGGACTATTACATTCTGTAGTGCTTGGGTGCTTCGTTTGCGAGCCATATGCCTCTGTATCGTTGCGTGAACTTCACCTTTTGTCCGTGAGTCATCCGAGGGGTTCTACGCGCACAATTGATCCGTGCTCGTAGTGGTATCGAAGGTAGCGCCAATGCACAGCGTTCGATAGTGCTGAGGGGCGCATAATGCCAAGGCAAGTTCCGTCCGTTCTTACGCTTGAATAATGCACTCCATGACTGCCTGCATTGCGCAGTTTGTACCCTAGTGATTGAGCTTCCGTGTAGTCGTTTGGGTCATAGATGGCATGTCCCTTGAAGTGGCGCACATCGTGCAGTGCGACTAATCCGACCTGTGCGCGAACGACGCGCATTTCTTGACTGATGCTCTCTATTCTTGATTCACGCAGGAACCTTGCCCTGTGGAATGACGATTCCGCAATGGACACGGCTTCTTGTGCCGAGCAATAGAACATTCCAAAATCTAAGTTGAAGCGCCCGCCACGACCATCCTTGGGTGGATGAGTGAACGCCGCCATGATCCATGAGGCACCTTCACCGTATACTCGATCCTCTTGAGGCACGAGACGAATGTCGCCAACTTCATCGCGCAGCCTCGGGTTCGTCAGTGACTCAACAGCGTGAAGAATATCCCAGTCAGCAGCGCTCGATGCTCGCTCAAAGATGCTGACCTGTGGATAGCGGGACGAGATGACCCGATAGACCCTGCTGTGAATGTCGGTTCTCGGCAGCGAAGCGATGTCAATCACCAGCCTCCACGCTCCGCATCAAGGTGGTTTCTCACCACAGCAAGGTCTAGCACTTGCCCAGCCATGAGGCGATCAAGTGGTGTTGAGCCATTGAACAGCGGATTGTCGTTCGGTGTGAGCAGCCATCGGTCGGCAAGCACAGGATCTGGCAATAGAATCTGCAAGGATTTGTATATGCCAAGGATATAGCTCGTCCTCTCAAGAACATCCCGCGTCAATTTGGCTTTGCCGGGCTTGTTCTTCCAGTTGTAAAGCGTTTTTTCGTTACTGAGGCCGAGCAGGGTCATTTGCTGCCTGCCGGTGAGCTCCCATTGGCCGAATATTCTGAAAATTGCTGGCAGCAATGAGCCTGATATATCAGAGCTACGCTGCACAAGTTGTTCTGCGGGCACGGGCATTTTCGCTTGACCTTGCGAAGAATAAAGTGGTTCGTGGAATTCTACAGAACTATATTGTTACAGTCAAATATGCTTAGTGAGTTGCTCGAAGTACCCCTCGTCCACCATCACCTTTACGGTGAACATTTCGACCTGCCGGAAAGGGGGCGCAGGTGCGTCCATTCACAGCCCCTAAAACTGCGCCTCTTCGGTAGACCCTGTGAGCGCCGTCACCGAAGACGAACCGCCCTGCACCACGCGCGCGACCTCGTCAAAGTAGCCAGTGCCAACTTCCTGTTGATGGCTGACGAATGTATAGCCATCGTCGGCGGCTGCAAACTCCTGCTCCTGGAGCGCGACGTAGGCGCTCATTTGCTTCTCGACATAGCCCTTTGCGAGGCTGAACATGTTGTACCACATGCTGTGGATGCCAGCGAGGGTGATGAACTGGAACTTGTAGCCCATCGCTGCGAGTTCCTTTTGGAACTTGGCGATGGTGGCATCGTCGAGATGCGCCTTCCAGTTGAATGAAGGTGAGCAGTTGTAGGACAGCATCTTGTTCGGATGTTCGCTTTTGATGGCTTCGGCAAAGCGCTTGGCCTCATCGAGATCGGGCACGGCGGTTTCGCACCACAAGAGGTCCGCATATGGGGCGTAGGCGAGGCCGCGCGCGATCGCCTGGTCAAGCCCCGCGCGTGTGCGGTAGAAGCCTTCTTGGGTGCGTTCTCCTGTCACAAATGGCGCGTCGTACTCGTCCACATCGGAAGTGACCATGTCCGCGGCGTTGGCGTCAGTTCGCGCCATCACCAGCGTTGGCACGTCGCACACATCGGCGGCGAGGCGCGCCGCGATGAGTTTTTGCACCGCTTCCGAGGTCGGCACAAGCACCTTGCCGCCCATATGTCCGCACTTCTTCACTGACGCGAGTTGATCTTCGAAATGCACGCCCGATGCGCCCGCCGCGATCATCGCTTTCATCAGTTCGAAGGCGTTCAGCACGCCGCCAAAGCCCGCCTCGGCATCCGCGACGATTGGCACGTAGAAGTCGGTGCCGTCATCAACGCCCTTGCTCCATTGAATTTCATCGGCGCGGCGAAAGGCGTTGTTGATGCGGTTGACCACCGACGGCACTGAATTGACCGCGTAGAGCGATTGATCGGGGTACATGGTTTCGGAAGTATTGTTGTCTGCCGCCACTTGCCAGCCGGACACATAAATGGCTTTGATGCCAGCCTTGACCTGCTGCATCGCCTGCCCGCCGGTGAGCGCGCCGAGTGCATTGATAAAGTCGTTTTCCTGCAACGATTCCCACAGCTTATCGGCACCGTGCGCGGCGAGCAGGCTGCGATGCGGAATGGTGCCGCGCAGGTTGACGACATCCTTGGCAGAGTAGCCGCGCTTGACATCGCGCCAGCGCGGATGAATACGCCAC
>JAPYNO010000058.1 GCA_028283025.1 Pseudomonadales bacterium
CCATGCTGGACGAGACCTTCCCGGTCCTGCCACCGCCTGTGGGCGACCCCATCAGGGGGCGCCCACAGCATAATTCAATCAGACAAGACCTTCCCTAGTCTAACGGCGGAAATGCGATACTTGCACCCGTTTTCTGGTTTCTTTTGCGCGAAATGACCGACACATGGATCGCGGGCTTTGAGGTCGAGACGCGAACCCGCGGCCGCAATCATGTCCGCGTGTTCAAGGAGAACCATACCTGGCTCGGCGAGGTGTTTGCATGCTTTAAGACGTTCTCCGCACGGCAATGCCTGGTGTGCGGCGATGTGCGCATGACCTATGCTTCGTTACGATCAAAGGCGGCGCAACTCGCCGAGTATCTGCGCGATGTGCATCAGGTGCAGCCGGGCGAGCGTATCGGTCTGGCGCTGCCCAATTCACCTGAGTGGATTGTCAGCTTTGTCGCCATTGTCTCTTTGGGCGCCGTGCCAGCACTCATTAACCCGCGCGCCGGTCGCGATGAGTTTGCGCATTGCCTCACTCAAACCGGCTGCCGTGTATGCATTGACGCAACCACTGACGCATTGCCTTCGCTGCTCGCTAAGCGCGGCGATGAGCCGCTGCCGCGCGTATCGCGCCGCAGCGAAGACGAGGCGCTGCTCATGTTCACGAGCGGCACCACAGGCCTGCCGAAAGCAGCATCCTTCACCCATGAAGCAGTACTCACAGCGCTCAAGACCTTGCAATACTCAAGCGCGCTCATTGCCAAGCAGATGGCTAGAGCCTATGGCATGGAATTCGAGTCGCTCCTTGCCATGCGTCCGCCGCCAGTGAATTTGCTGGTGTTCCCGCTCTTTCATGTCAGCGGCTGCCAAGCGACATTCCTGAATGGCCTGATGCAGGGCGGCAAACTCGTGCTCATGCCGCGCTGGGATGCGCACAAAGCCCTCGCCCTCATCGAGCGCGAGAAGGTGACAGGCTTTCCGGCAGTGCCGACCATGTATCACGATCTATTGCGCATATCTCGCGACGAACACGACCTGTCAAGCCTCGTCAACATGTCGGTCGGCGGGCAGGCGACACCGCCTGCGCTGCTCTCCAAAATTCATCAGGCCTTTCCGAATGCCGTGCTCGGCAGCGGCTACGGCATGACCGAAGCGGGCGGTACGGTCACGCTTGCGGTGGGGCAAGGGTTTATTGACAATCCGCGCTCGGTGGGCTGGCCGGTGGCGACTTTCGATGTTGAAATTCGAGACGACGAGGGCATTGCCCTGCCAGTGAACAACCAAGGCGAGATCTTCATTCGTGGGGCGGCAATGATGACTGGCTATGTGGGGGAGAAGGACGCATCGTTCGATGCGAACGGCTGGTTTGCGACCGGCGACCTCGGCTATCTCGACGAACAAGGGCGGCTCTACATCGTTGACCGCAAGACCGACATGGTGATCTCGGGCGGCGAGAACATCTATTGCGCCGAAGTCGAGCGCGTACTAGAGATGCATGAGGCTGTGCGCGAATGCGCCGCGTATGCAATGCCAGATGAGCGCTTGGGAGAGAAGCTTGAGGCCGCTGTCGTGCTTCACCCGGGGCAAGATGTCGATGCCCAAGTGCTGCTCGATCACTGCGAGCAGCACCTCGCCAAGCACAAGGTACCCAAAGATATTCACCTATGCCTGAACGAGGACAAACCGCTGCCTCGCAACGCCGCTGGCAAGGTCATCAAGCAAGCACTTCAACGAGAGCACACCCATGAGCGCTGAGATCATCCGCAACATCCCAATCGTCGATTTGATGATGGGCATTCCGGTAAGCGAAACCAACAAGGAATGGTACGAGAGCTTTCTGCCGCTGCTCAAAGACCAGGAGAGCATCGATCAATTCAAGATGCCCGCCGAATACATGTTCCGCGACGTGCCAGTGCTTGAGAAAACCGACGACTACATGGAGTTTCTGGTCGGCAAGATGGACGAGCACGGCATTGATATTGCCCTCGTTGGCTATTTTGAAGGTTCTGAAGCGGCGCACAGCGCAAAGCAGAACCACCCTCAGCGGTTCGTATTCGATTTTCCGGTTGATCCCAACCATGGCATGGATGCGGTGCGCGCCATTCGCCGGGCGCACGAAGCATTTGGCATTCATTCAGTCTCCGTGTTCCCGTGCGGCTGCAATCCACAGGTGCCGATTGATGATCGCCGTATGTGGCTCGTCTATGGCGTCTGCTGCGAGCTTGACCTACCGGTGCTTGTCAATGTCGGCGTGCCCGGTCCGCGCGTCCCCACCGCCCCGCAAAAGGTCGAACTCGTCGATGAGGTGTGCTACCACTTCCCGGAACTCAAGTTCGTTATGCGCCATGGCGGTGAGCCTTGGGAGGAACTGGCCATCAAATTGATGCTGAAGTGGCCAAATCTCTACTATTCGACCTCAGCCTTCGCCCCCAAGTACTATCCTGAGTCGATTATTCAATACGCGAACACGCGAGGCGCCGACAAGATCATGTACGCGGGCTATTATCCGGCAGGGCTCAGCCTTGAGCGAATCTTCGGCGAACTACCAACAGTGCCGCTGCGTGACGAGGCCGTCTGGCGTAAGTTCTTAAGCGATAATGCGCGTCGGGTATTCAAATTGCCAGTAGGAAAATAATGAGGGAGCAGCGATGAACCAAGCCGTAGACATACGAGATACGCGCACCTCGCCGGTGCTGGTCTGGGATCAGCTAAAAGATCTGGACAAGGCCGCGCTCGCACGCTGGCGCATGGAGCCGGTGGCGAATGGGCGCAGCATGGAAGAGCGAGGCATCACCGCACCCATGCCGTTTGGCTGGTACGCCATGTGCTACAGCGATGAACTTGAGGTCGGCGAGGTCAAGCCTTTGCATTATTTTGAGCGCGACCTCGTGGCATGGCGGGGTGAAGATGGCCGTGCGCGAGTCCTTGACGCCTACTGCGCCCACCTCGGTGCGCACATGGGCTACGGCGGTAAGGTCGATGGTAATTGTCTGCAATGCCCGCTGCATTCTTGGCGCTGGGACGGCGATGGTGCGTGTACCGACATCCCCTACTCGAAATCCATTCCACCTGCGATGAAGAAGCCCTCGCGCGAGCGCGCCTATGAGACTCGGGAAGTCAACGGCTTTGTCTGGGCGTGGTATCACCCCGAGAACGTGCCGCCCAAATATGAAGTCGTCGAGTTCGAGGAGGTCGGGCATCCTGACTGGACTGAATATGAGAAGCACGAGTGGATTGTCTACGGCCCCATGCAGACGATCGCCGAGAACGGCGCCGACAGCGCCCATTTCAAATACATCCACGGTGTCGCCAACTACCCCAATTATGAGATCAGCTTTGATGGCCACAAGCGCACCGCCAAGATGCATGTAGACATGGGCACGCCGCAAGGCACCGTCAGCGGCACCATCGCCTACGGTGTTGACGGCGCAGGGCAGCCGTGGACACGGTTCACCGGCATGTGCGAGACGCTTCTGGTGACCGGCGTGACGCCCATTGCGAGGGACGCCACGCATCTTCGCTTCGCCTTCACCCAGCTCAAAGCTGATCGCGACGGGCCACGTGGCGGGCTTGCGCGCGCCATGATCAAAGACATCTGCAAGCAGCTTGATCAGGACAAGGTCGTCTGGGATCGACAAAAGTACATCGAATCACCGCCGCTTTGCGCTGGCGACGGGCCGATCAACGACTTCCGCAACTTCTTTCGGCAGTTCTATGCCGGGCCTGAATGGGAGAAGTATCAGGACGGCATCACGCGCAGTGTGAGCCGGTAGGTTCCACTGCGCTTGAAATGCCATAGCCCCAAGCTAACATGATCATGAAGTTGAACATCATGTTGATTCGACACTTCGCGCAGGCTGGATTTAGTCCTTTGCTCAACAGATAAGCCGCTTACCTCACGTAAGCGTCACGCTCGCCCTCTTGGCTCTTTTGGTAGACTGAGTGCGCGCTCGGCAATGAGGTTGCGCTGAATTTGATTGCTGCCAGCATAGATCGTGTCGCTGCGTGAAAACAGATACATACTCGGCAGGTCGGGAAACATTCCGTCGTTTGCAGCGATTTCACCCTCTTGCCCAAGCACATCCATCGCTAGTTCGCCTAGCGTTCGGTGCCAAGTCGCCCAGTAAATTTTGTAGGTAAATTGCGGACCACTCAAGGCGCCGGTCTCGGCACCGGAAAGCATACGAAGCGCACTTGCGCGCATGGTCTCTAACCCGCGCCACGCCTTGGCGATGCGAGCGCGAATCAATACATCCTTGGCTGAACCGTTCGCCTTCGCCGCAGCAATGATCTCGTCAAGCTCATTGCGAAAGTGCATTTGCTGGGCGAGCGTTGAAACGCCGCGTTCAAAGCCGAGCGTGCCCATGGCGACCTGCCAGCCTTGCCCCGGCTCCCCCACGACATTCTCAACGGACGTGCGCGCGCCATCGAAGAACACTTCATTGAAATCGGATTCGCCCGTCATTTGCTTGATCGGCCTGATCTCGATGCCGGGCTGGCGCATGGGCACCAACAGGTAGGACAGGCCTTCGCGCCCCTTCGAGCCTTCTTGCGTGCGGCAAATGAGGAAGCACCAGTCGGCGAACTGCGCGAGGGATGTCCAGATCTTCTGTCCTTCGATGATCCACTCGCCCGACTTGCTCATGGCCCGTGTGCGCACGTTGGAGAGATCAGAGCCTGCGCCGGGTTCCGAATAGCCTTGGCACCACATCTCTTCGCCCTTTGATATCTTTGGCAAGAACCTGTCCTTTTGCGCTTGGCTGCCGAATTGCAGGATCGTAGGGCCGGCGAGTTCGACGCCCATGTGGCCGAGCCGCCCAGGGGCGCGTGCACGCGCGTATTCTTCAGCGAAGATCACCTGTTCAGCGAGACTCGCATCGCGTCCACCGTACTCG
>JAPYNO010000059.1 GCA_028283025.1 Pseudomonadales bacterium
CAGGCTGCTAGTGTCCTGTCCCATAAATAAGTGTGGTTCAGAGTGAGCACAATCGCCGAGGGCAAGGCGCAGTCCGCAGGGAATATCGGGCATATTGCCTGCGGAACGCGCCTTGCCACAGCCCTTCTCCTGCGCGCTGAATCCACGCTTATTTATGGGACAGGACACTAGTATGGACGGTGCCCAATTCCTGCAAGTTCTCATCATCGGCCTGTCGCAAGGATGCGTCTATGGGCTGATCGCGCTTGGCTTTGTGCTCATCTACAAGGCCACCGAGGTTGTCAATTTCGCGCAGGGTGATCTGATGATGATCGGCATGTTCATCGCCTTCACCTTCTTGAACGTGCTTGGTATGCCGTATTGGCTTGGCCTTATGTGCACCTGCGCGAGCATGGCGCTCATCGGCGCACTCCTTGAACGTGCGCTCATCAGGCCGATGATTGGCGAACCGACGTTTGCTGTATTGATGCTGACCGTCGGCCTCGGATTCATCCTGCGCTCTTTTGCGGGTAGCGTCTGGGGCGCGGATCCGAAATCTATCCATAACCCGTTCAGTGGCGAGGTGCTGAGGCTTGGCGAGGTGTTTCTCGGCTTTGAGAACATTGCGGTCATGGTCGGCACCGCACTTGTCTGCATCGCACTTGGCCTCTATTTTCGCTACGCTCGCATTGGCGTGTCAATGCAAGCCGCATCGCAAAACCAGCTCGCGGCGGTGCTCGTTGGCATATCGGTCAATCGCGTCACATTGCTTGCTTGGGCGTTGTCTGCGGGCATCGCCGGATTTGCGGGTGTCATGCTCGCGCCCGTGAGCCTCATTGACCCGCAGGTGGGGTTCATCGGCATCAAAGCCTTCGCAGCAGCGATCATCGGTGGTCTTGGCAGCTTGCCTGGGGCGCTCATTGCCGGCATCGCCATCGGTGTCATTGAGCAATTCGCGCAAATTACATTGCCGACGAGTCTCGCCACGGCAAGCCCCTATCTTGTCATGCTCATCATCCTGATCGTGCGCCCAGGCGGACTGTTTGCCAGCGTCCAGCGTAAGAGGGTGTAGTGCTTCATGCGCTTTTTATTCCGTACAAGCCACACGATAGACCTTGCGCTCTTTCAGCACTCTGGACAAGTCTTCTGGTATGGCCTGCTGGTCATCGCACTTCTGACAGCGCCGCTCGTGCTCGACCCTTTTTATCTCGGCGAGCTCGCGCAGGTCTTCATCTATGCAATCGCTGGCGTCGGCCTCATGCTGCTCGTTGGCTATACCGGCATGGTCAGTCTTGGACATGCGGCATTTCTGGCGATTGGCGCCTATGCGCACGCGAGATTCATGACCTGGGGCATGCCTTTCTTGCCATCATTGCTCTTAGCGGCGCTGTTCACAGGGTTTGTGTCCATGCTTGTCGGGCTGCCGGTACTTCGCATGACCGGCGTCTACCTTGCGATTGCCACGCTTGCGCTTGCTGAGATCGTTGAACAGGTGCTCACGCATTGGACGAGCATGACGGGAGGATTCCGTGGCATGAGGGTGCCAGACGCTGAGATGCTAGGCGTTGCGCTCGATGCGCCGCGTCCATTCTTTTATGTCTGCTTCGCCGTGCTTGTGGCGTCCGTGTTCGCGGCATTGAATCTGCTGCGCAGCCCAACGGGCCGCGCCTTTGTGGCTGTGCGCGATTCGGAAACGAGCGCGGTCAGCATGGGCATTTCACTTGTGCGCACCAAGACACTCGCCTTTACGCTCTCAGGCATGTTCACGGGATTGGCTGGTGCGCTGTTCGCACACCGGATCGGACATCTCGCACCAGATGCATTCACCTTGCTGACCTCCATACAACTCTTGTTGATGGTCGTGGTCGGCGGGCTCGGTTCCATGCACGGTGTCATGTTTGGCGCCATCTTCATTGGGCTACTGCCGCAAGGTATTGCGCTCGCGCGCGATGTCCTGCCGCAAGGAGTCGCCAATTTGCCCGGCATCGAGCCGGCCGTGTTCGGTGCGATCCTGATCGCGTTTCTCATACTCGAACCCGACGGCATCTATGGTCGCTGGCTCAAGATACGGCGCTACTTTGAGGAATTCCCGCTCTATCGAAAAGACACATTCAAGCGCCAGCAGCGCTTCTTAAGCACCGAGCGCTTGCGATGAGTCTCCTCAAAGCAAGTGTTCTTTCGCTCAGCTTTGGTGGCGTGCAAGCTATCAAGGATGTGTCGTTCGAGGTCTCAGAAGGTGAGATCTTCAGCATTATCGGGCCGAATGGCGCTGGCAAGACGTCAATCTTCAATGTCATCAGCCGCTTCTATGATCTGGATGCGGGACGCATTGAATTTGACGGTCGCGACATCACCAAGGCGAAGGATCACAAGATCGCAGCGCTCGGCATCGCACGAACTTTTCAGAACTGTGAGCTTTTCGAACACGAGAGCGTGCTCAAGAACTTGATGATCGCGAGCGACGTGCACCGTCAATCGAGCGTGTTGCGAGACATGCTGTTCCTGCCAAGCGTGCGACGACAAGAGCTAGAGGCGCGCGAGCGCATTGAAGAGGTCATCGATTTGCTCGACTTGCAAGCCTACCGATACGAAGCGATTGCGAGCCTGCCGTTTGGTGTGCGCAAGATGGTTGAGATTGCGCGCGGCCTCTGCCTGCGTCCGAATCTGATTTTGCTCGATGAGCCGTCTTCCGGCCTGAATCCAGAAGAGACCGAAGACCTTGTCTTCTGGATCGAGGATATCAATCGCGAACTCGGCGTGACGGTGTTAATGGTCGAGCACGATATGCGACTTGTTGGCGAAGTGTCGCACCGCGTCATGGCCATGAACGAAGGTGAGGTGCTGACGACGGGGAGTTTTCAGGAGGTGCGCAGCCACTCAACTGTGCTCGAAGCCTATCTTGGAGGCGGGCATGGCTGAGCTCTTAAGTGTGCAGAACGTCGAGACGCTGTATGGGCCGATCATGGCGCTGCGAGGCGTGAGTATGCAGGTTCGTGAAGGGCAGATACTTGCACTACTTGGCGCCAATGGTGCGGGCAAGTCCACGCTGCTGAAGACGATCAGCGGGACGATGGTGCCGAAGAAGGGGCGTGTTGAGTTTCAGGGCAAGTCGATTGCAGGGACGCCGCCGCATCAGATAGCTCGCCTCGGCATTGCTCAAGTGCCTGAAGGTCGTGAAGTGTTTGCGCTGCTCACCACCGAACAGAACCTGCATATGGGCGGCTATGTGCGAGAGCGCGCAGACATCGCGGAGTCACTGCGGCGCGTCTATGCACTTTTCCCTGCGCTGTATGTGAAGCGTGCGAGCCAGGCTGGCTATCTCTCAGGCGGGCAGCAGCAAATGCTCGCAATTGGTCGGGCGATGATGTCCTCGCCACGTCTTATGTTGCTCGATGAACCCTCGCTTGGCCTATCGCCTCAACTCGTGAGTGAAATTGCCGAGACCATCGTCAAACTCAATCGCGAGCAAGGCGTCACCATCATGCTCGTTGAGCAGAACGCGCGCATGGCGCTTGATGTCGCCGACTACGGCTATGTGCTTGAAAACGGTCGTATTGTGATGGAGAACACCGCCAAGAACCTAAGCGATGCTACCGACATCAAGGAGTTCTACCTTGGCATGAAAGAGCAGGGCGTGCGCGGGCGGCGTCGCTGGAAGCAGCGCAAGACTTGGCGGTGAGTGAAGCGCAGACGGTGAGTATTGTCAACCTTGTCAGCGGAGTCAGCATCGAAGGCTGCGATACGGTCGCCGCGCTCTTCTTAAAGCGCGTGAATGAGGATTCTGAGCGCCTTGCCTTTAGGGAAAAGGATTTTGGCGTCTGGAATCCGGTGACCTGGGGTGAGTATGGCGAGGTCGCGCGATACGTCGGCTTGGGGCTCATATCGCTCGGTATGAAGCCCGGCGATGTCTGTTCAATCGCCGCGGAAGTGCGTGCCGAGTGGCTCTACGCTGATCTTGGCATCAATTGTGCTGGTGGCGTCACCAATGGCGTGTACCCGACCGATTCGGCACCGCAAGTCGAGTATTTGATCAATGACAGCGGCACGCGCTTTTACTTTGCCGAAGACGAGGAGCAGCTCGACAAGGTGCTCGCCGTGCGCGAACGAACGCCAAGCCTTGCGTACATCATCATTATGGACATGGAGGGGCTTCTCGATCTGGATGACCCGGCTTGCCGCAGTTTTGAGCAGCTGCTTGCGCTCGGCCGCAGTGCTGAAGAGGAAATAGGGGGGCAATGGCTGCAGCGCTCGTCGGCCATCAAGCCGGATGATCTCATGGTTCTGACCTACACATCGGGAACAACGGGCGCACCCAAGGGCGCCATGCTCACGCAGCGCAACATGCTGTTTCAAATGCAGGTGTTGCAGAGCGCGTATCAAATGCGCAGTAGCGACGAGCAGGTTGGGTTTCTGCCATTCGCGCATGTGGCGGGCCGCATGCTCTACACCTCTCTCACAATCGCTAGCCGCTCGGTTGTCAATCTCGTTGAAAATAGCGAGACATTCGCCGAGGATTTGCGAGAAGTTGCGCCGAGCGTGCACTTCGCAGTGCCGAGGGTGTGGGAAAAGCAATACTCGACCGTCTCGATCAAGCTCAAAGATGCCACCAGGCTCGGGCAACTCGCATACGATTGGGCGCTCGCACTCGGCGAGCGCGTGGCCGAGTGTCGATTGCAAGGCGAGAGACCTGCGATCGCGCTGCGCGCTTTGCATTGGTTGGCTGACCGCTTCGTCTTGCGAAACGTTCGAAGATCACTTGGTATCGACAATGCCCGCTGGCTGCTGACGGCGGCCGCACCGATCGCACCGGATCTCATCAAATGGTTTTGGGCGCTCGGCAAGCCAATGCTAGAAGCATACGGTCAGACTGAGTGCTCTGGCCTCGCCACTGCCAATTGCGCCGATGATATTCGCATCGGCAGCATCGGCAAAGCCTGCAAAGGGGTCGAGGTGAGACTCTCTGAGGAGGGCGAAATCCTCATTCGCAGTGCGGGTGTTGTCAAAGGCTACTGGAACAACCCGGAAAAAACCGCCGAGACCATAGTCGATGGCTGGCTGCATACGGGCGATATCGGCCGAGTCGACGACGATGGCTATTTCTATATTGTTGATCGCATGAAGGACATCATCATTACCGCAGGCGGCAAAAACATCACGCCGAGTGAAATCGAAAATCAGCTCAAGTTTTCGCCGTATGTGTCCGATGCGGTGGTTGTCGGCGACAAGCGTCCCTATCTGACGGCGCTCATTATGATTGACCAGGAAAACGTCACCAAGTATGCACAGGATTTGTCGGTGCCGTTCACCAATTACACGAGCCTCTGCCACACCAAGGAGGTTGAATCGCTGATCGGCGCCGAGATTGAGCGCGTCAATGGCCTGTTTGCGCGGGTCGAGACCATCAAGAAGTTTCGCCTGATTGACCAATTGCTCGATCCCGATGATGACGAATTGACACCCACGATGAAGCTCAAACGCAAGGTGGTCAATGAGAAGTACGCGGCGCTCATCGAAAGCATGTACTGAGCGGAAAAGAGATAATGCGCTTACACATTGTGGAGCAGTAGATTGAAGGTTCGAGAGGCACTGGCCGGATTGACGGCTACAGGAATCGCGCTCGTGCTCGCAAGTTGCGGCGGCACCTCGGATGGTCAAGCCCAATCCGGCGCAACTCAAGGCATCTTAGACGATGAAATCGTGCTCGGCTCGCACACCGACCTCTCCGGCGTGGTCGCCATCTGGGGCATCGGCGCAGTCAACGGCATGCGCATGAGAATTGACGAGGCGAATGCCGCTGGCGGTGTCAACGGTCGCGCGATTCGAGTGGTCGTGGAGGACACCGGCTATCAAGTGCCACGCGCCATTCAAGCGGCCAACAAGCTGATTCACAGGGACAAGATTTTCGCCATGCTGCTCTCTGTTGGCACGCCAACCAATAACGCCGTGCTTGAAGAGCAGCTTGCGGCGGGTGTGCCGAATCTCTTTCCTCTGACGGGCGCACGCTCCATGGCGGAGCCGTTTCATCCACTGAAGTTCACCGCACGCAGCCTCTACTACGACGAAATGCGCTCAGCAGTCAAGTATTTCCACGACACGCAAGGTGCCGAGGTGTTTTGCGCAATCTATCACGATACCGAGTACGGCCTTGAAGTTCTCGAAGCGGTCAATGATCAGCTCGGCGAGATGGGTCTTGAGCTCGCCGCGCATGCAGCTACCCTGCCGACCGACACAGAATTCACTGCCGCCGTGCTCAAGCTCAAAGAAGCGGGCTGCCAAGTCGTGCTCATGGGCTCGGTGCACCGTGACACCATTCTGATTCTCGAAGCTGCTCGCAAAAGTGGTTGGGATGATGTCGCTTGGGTCGGCAACAACGCCGCGTTTGCGCAAGTGATTGCCGAACAGGCAAGCGGCTCCGGCGAAGGCTATTACTGCTTTGTCCATCTGCCCCAATTGTACGAAGATTCGATTGAAGACACCGAAGTTCGCGCGTGGTGGGACGCCTACGTTGAGCGCTATGGCGCCCCGCCGGGGCCGCCTGCGATGGAGGGGTATCGAAATACCGGCCTCGTGATTGAAGCGCTCGAACGAGCGGGCCGGGATTTGACGTGGGAAGGCTTTATCGCCGCCCTTGAGAGCTTGTCGGATTACGAGGGCATTTTCGGCTACCGTGTCAGCTTCTCGCCAACGAATCACAACGGCGTGAAGACCGCGAGCCTGACAGTGGTCGAGAACGGCAGGTTCAAAAAACTGGCGCACGAAGTGTCCTATGAGTGATGATCGACTTTCCGGCAATTCCTGAACTGCCAGCGGGATTCAGCGAGGGATTTGTCACTGATGCCTTGCGTGCGTGCGGCGTGATTGACCAGCGCGCTTCGGTTGCTTCAGTTCAATGCCTGCAGGTTGGAGAAGGCACCGGCATGATGTCGGAATTGGTGCGCCTGCGCGCGACCTATGCGGGCAAGTACCCTGACGCGCCCCAAAGCTTCATTGCCAAGTATGCCTCTCGAAACGAAACCAATCGTCAAATCGCCCTGTCATATAACCTGTATGAGCGCGAAACGCGCTACTTTGCTGAACTAGACCTTCTGACAAGCGCCCGAACACCGAAGACGTATGCGTGCGAGCGGCAGGCCGACAGGTTTCTGATTCTCATGGAGGACATGACGGACTATGCCGTCGGCAGTCAGGTCGAAGGTGCCGACCTTCGGCAAAGCGAGTTGGCCATTGACGAATTGGCCAAGTTGCATTCCGCGTTTTGGAACAGAATCGATCACCTCGACTGGGTGCCGCACATTGCAAACAGCTATCACGCTGGGAATATGCAGCATCTTGGTCGCATCGGTTTCGACGGCGTGCTTGAAAAGTTCAATCGCTTGGTGCCGCCGCACATCGCAGCCATCAAAGATCGTTTTCAGAGCAACGTGCCACGCTTGCAAGCGCTCATGAACACGCCGCCCGTGACGCTCGTGCACGGCGACTACCGCATGGAGAATCTGCTCTACGGCTGCAAGGCAGGCCACGACCCAGTCGTCGTCATCGACTGGCAAGGCTCTCTGATTGCCCGCGGCCTCAATGATGTCGCGCTGTTTCTGGGACAAAGCACGAGAACAGCGGTGCGCCGTGTCCACGAGCGGCATCTGCTTGCACGCTATCTCGCAGGATTAGAAGCGTGCGGTGTTGGAGGGCTCTCATTGGACGCGCTCTGGCAGGCGTACCGCCAAACAATTCTATACAACTGGCTCTATGTCATTGTTGTTGCTGGCACTTTGGACAGCAGCTATGAGAAGGCATATGCGTGGATGTCGGAGATGCTCAAGCGTCAAGTGGCGGCCATGGATGACTTGGACGTACTATCGCTGCTTGACGAGTCATGAATCTCCAGACTGAAGCGCACCGCCGTGCGCGAATGCGAAGCCGCCGTGGGCTCTTGGAACTCGACTTGCTGCTCGTCCCGTTCTCGGAGTCAGCATATGCCGCCTTGAGCGAGTCCGAGCAGGCGTCGTTTGATGAGATGCTTGGGGAAGATGATGTCGTGCTGCTTGACTGGCTGAAAGGCGTGGCGACGCCGAGTCAGGGCGCTGAGGACATCGTCAAGCGCATTCGCGATTGGCATCGATCACAAGGCATGCGACTATGAGCGAGATTGTGTTTCAATGCGACATCGCTCTAGCAGCCTGTTGAAAAAGTCGCATTGAAGGATAATAGGGGGACGGGATTCGGAGGCGCAACGGGATGCGTGGCGAGGCCAACGGTCAAGTGTCGAT